>NZ_JBAHWD010000033.1:0-99587 GCF_037044575.1 Nonomuraea sp. LPB2021202275-12-8
TGGGTGGCCGCCGACCAGGGCCGGAAGTTCCTGGTAGATGATCCTGGACAATCTTGGTCTCACTCGTAACGAAGGGGGCCGAGATCCGAACAGGTAGGCCGTGATGGCTTCCCCGCTCTACTTCCCATGCACGATCACCGCTGCTCGCGGCGCGTGAAAGATCAAGCGCAGTATGAAGGTGTCCAGGGTGAACATGTCGGTGCCGTCCCAGTCGAACTGCCCGACCTGCCCCGGTGGGGCATCAGGGTCAGCGGCAACGCAGTCATGACCCTCTTGGTCCTCGTGCCATTCGACGAGGCGGACATCTTCGAACCGGAAGAGCACGACAGGCGTCTTCGACAGTTCGGGTGGAGTCCACTGTGGGTCGTAGACGAACTCCAGCTCCAACGTCGGCGGCCTGCCGGGCTCGTAGGTCAGGCGCCTGAAGTCGGTGTCGTGAAGGTAGACGTGGGCACCCTCTTCAGTCCAGAACTCGTACAGCCCTCCCTTGGACGTGATGCCACGATCCTTGTCCTTCGTCACGCCGGCAAACTCGGTCACTGACATGAGGACATGGTCCTACAGACCAAACGATTGGCAGGTCCCGGCGGAGCGGTGACAGCAGCGCTGACAGCAACGTCCCCACACATGGACTCACTTCGGCGACCGTCCCCCACCCTCTGACCACGATCTCCGCTACCCGACCAAGGTGATTGGTCCGCCTGGCTCGAAAATCGGTGAGTTCGCGGGCAGGCGGCAGCGAACCTCGGCCCGTGATCTGGGGTGAGGCTTGTACGGCGAAGTTTGGTCAGGCGGTTGGTTGCAGGGTGACGGTCTTGCCGGTGAGGCGTTCGAGCTGGCGGATGAGGTCGCGTTCGCGGCGCTGGGTAGCGATGCGGGACTGGTAGAAGTCGGAGCCGAGGTCGTGGTAGCGGGCGTCGGGGTCGGACAGCAGGTGCCAGACGATCGTCAGGACGGAGTTGCCGAGGGCGACGATGGCGCGTTTTCGGCCGCGGCGTTTGGACAGTCGCCGATAACGCTCGCCGAGAAAGGTGTTGGAGCGAGAGGCGACCGCGACGATCTCGGCGAGGGTGGCCGCGAGCCAAGGGTTGCCCTTACCGGTGGAGCCGCCCTTCTTCTTGCCCGCGGAGTTGTTGTCGATCGGGGCGAACTTGGCCCAGGAGACCAGATGGCCGGCGGTGGGGAAGCGACTCATGTCGATGCCGATCTCGGCGATGAGTTCTTGGGCGGCGATGGCGCCGACGCCGATGATCTCATCGAGCTGAGCCACCGCGGCGGCGTAGGGAGCGATCTTGCCCTCGATCCGGCGGGCGACGCTTTCAATCCGAGAGGTGAGGTCGTCGACGCGGTCGGTCATCATCTGGCATAAGAAGCCGTGCTCGTCGGTGAAGTGACCGGTGAGCGCTTCCTGCAGTACGGGAATCTTGGAGCGCATAGGGCCTCGCGCCATCGCTGCCAGCGTCTTGGGATCGCGCTGGCCGTCGATCAGACCTTGGAGCATCTGGCGGCCGGAGACGCCGAACACGTCGCTGATCACGCTGGACAGCTTGATCTGCGCGTCTTCCAACAGCTTCTCCACGCGCTGCTTCTCGCGGGTGCGTTCGCGGACCAGGCTGCGCCGGTAACGGGTCAGATCGCGCAGCTGTCGGATCGGCTTGGGATGCACCAGGCTGGGCCGGCACATACCGCGCTCGACGACCTTGGCCAGCCAGACCGCGTCGAGCTTGTCGGTCTTGGGGCGGCCGGGCACGTTCTTGACGTGCTTGGCGTTCAGCAGCCAGCAGGTGAAGCCCTCGGCCTCGAGCAGGTAGTACACCGGCTTCCAGTAGTCCGAGGTGGCCTCCATCGCCACCAGGGTGACGCTCTGGCAGCGCAGCCAATCGGCCAGCGCAAGCAGGGACGCGGTCAGCGTGGTGTACTCGCGCACCTCTTGACGACGTCGGCCGGGCTTGTCCTCGCTGGGCACGCGTACGCACACCACCAGGCCGCTCTTGCCGATATCGATCGCGGCGACCCGCTCCACGAACTCCACCGGCTCGGTGGTCTCCTGCACCTGTCTCCCTCGTCTCCTCCGTGGCGAGCATGGGTGGTTGCCCGGGGAGCCGGTAGGGGAGATCAAGAGCCGGGCTCTCGTGCTCGAAGCGACAATTCAGGGCCCCTAAGGGTGGCTCCCGGCGTCAGACTGAAAACCGGCCTCGACCAGGCACCAGGCGGACTCGACGTCGGCGGGCAACCACCCCCGATTTTCCCGCCCGCAGGGCGTGCGCGCAGCCACATCAAAGACTGAAAAGCGGAAGGTCGGCGGTTCGACCCCGCCCCTGACCACAGCAACTGACCAGCCAAGATGCCCCGTAGCGATCATCGCTCCGGGGCGTTTTTGCGTCTGCTGCATCGCCAGACGGATGGTCGCCCACAGGGAGCGACAAGCATGAACCAGGAAGCATCAGGCCCCAGGATGCACCTGAGAGCGTGTCAAGTAGACCGGAACCCCTCTCTCAGGGCGCCCATGCTGGCGGCCATGCGAAAGATCGGCTCTAGGAAGGAGGGCCCCAGGTGCCCTTGAGGCAAGGGGGCCTCGGTTCCTCCGGTCCGACCCTCGGGGATCAGATAATCTGATTCTATGAAGGTGATGACTGCCACTGAAGCGTCCCGAAGCTTTGCGACGGTTCTCGATGCGGCCGAGCATGGGGAAACGATCGTAGTGACTCGCGGTGGGAAGCAGATCGCTGTGATCGGCCCCGCGCCGACAGCGCCGGGACGTATGGTCAAGGCGTTTCTGGCAAGCAGAGCGGGGACGTTGGACGCCGATTTCGAAGCTGACGTGGCGGCGGCCCGCGAGGCGATCGACAACGAGATGAGGGGCACGTGGCCCGACGCCTGATCCTTGACACCGGTGTGCTCATTGCCGCCGAGCGAGGCAAGGCATCCGTGGACGCGGTGATAGGAGACGCCGATGATGTGGCGATCTCGGCGATCACTGTGGCCGAGTTGCTCGTCGGCGTGGAACTGGCCGATGCGGCACGACGGCCCGATCGGCAGGCCTTTGTGGACCAAGTCCTCGCGTTGATCCCTGTCGAGGAGTACACGACGGACGTCGCCAGAGTCCACGCTCGTCTTATGGCGCATGTCCGACGAGAGGGCAAGTCGCGAGGCGCGTACGACCTGCTGATTGCGGCTACGGCTGCGGCAACCGCGAGAACGGTGCTGACGATGGATGCGTCTGCTGCGTTCGACGATCTCCCTGGCGTGCGCGCTCAGGTAGTTCCTCGCTGAATGCCGACGGCAACCCTGACGGCAACGTTCATCGCTTCGCGTAGTAGTTGCCTGCAGGTGTACCGCAGCGCGAGGTCGATCACTCCGTCGCGGAGTCGTCGAGTGCTCTGTCTTCCAGGACAAAACGGGAACGGTCCGGACAAGACCCTGTTTGCGAAGATACTCGTTTCGGCCGGCGAGCCTGCGGGACTCATTGTCGACGCCCTTGATCAGGCCGAAGCGGCGTAGTGCGACGTGTGCTTCGTGCACGTCGCGTGTGAGCCCGACGACATTTGTCCAAGACTGATAGCCGGTAGCCCATGCATCGTCTTCTGCATGAGTGAGTACAACCTTGAGCAGTCGCATGGGATGCACGTGGTCCACGACGGCCCGCGGGAGGCGCCGCCGCTGTTGCTCATACACGGATCGGGGTTCTCGGGCGCTTCCTGGAGCCCGGTGGTCCCGGCACTCGCCGGTCACCATCACGTCATCCGGGTCGACCTCCCGGGCTGCGGCCAGTCCCCGCCCGCGCTGTCATACGACGTGCCCGTGCAGGCGGGCCGGGTGGCGGCGGTGCTCGACGACCTCGGCCTTCGTCGCGTCACCACGGTCGGGCACTCCAGCGGCGGCTACATCGCCACCGCGCTTGCCGAACAGCGCCCCGACCTGGTGAGGTCGCTCGCGCTGATCAGCACCGGCCCGAGTCCCGATGCGCTCCTTCCGCAGCCGTTGCTTCTTCGGGTCCTGTTGGCCCCGCCTCTTGGCCCGCTCCTGTGGTCGAGGCGTTCGGACGCGATGATCCGCAAGGGGATAAGCGCGACGTGCGCTCGCCCCGTGGATATCCCAGACGACTTGGTCGCCGATGTACGGGGCACCACGTACCGGACGTTCAGGACGGTGCTGCGCCGCAACACCGCGTACATCGCCCAGCGGAGCGTGTCCGAACGTCTCGCCGTCCTCGAAGTCCCAATGCTGGTGATCTTCGGCGCTGCCGACCGCCGCTGGGAGCCGTCGTCGGCGCACCAGTACGACGCGGTGCCGAACGCGCGGGTCGAGCTGCTGCCCGGCGTCGGGCACATACCCATGTTCGAAGCGCCCGAGACGACCAGCGAACTGCTGCTGGGCTTCACGGCAACGGTTGCTGACAGCACGCCGGTGATCCCTGAGGCCTAGAATGGTCAAGTGCTGTCGACCGGGACGCCACCCGACTGGGCGTGGGTGGACATCGCAGTCCCGCGCCGGTCAGGTCGGCTGCCGGGGGTCAGCATGGCCGGGTTCCGCCAACGTGCCCCCGCACTCGTGGACATCGCCATGGTCGCGTACCCATCCGTCACCCTGATCATCGACCTGAGCGAGGGAGATGGCCTCGTCTACGACACCCATGGCCGGCACGAACGCGGCAGTGTCGTCATCGGGCTCCTCCCCGGCGATCTTCGAGCAACTGGCCGGGGGGTCGGCGAGTGCCTCCAGATCCGGCTGGAGCCGGCCGCGGCAGCTGCGGTGTTCGGCGCAGCGACCGAGCTCAGCGGGTCGGTGGTATCCCTCGAGGATGTCTGGGGCCGCGACGCCGGGCGAGCCGAGGACAGACTGCGCGCCGCCGCGTCGTGGGACGAACGGTTCACGATCGCGATGGAAATCCTCGGCCGACGGCTGGGCGCCCGCCCACCCGTCGATCCGGAAGTCGTCTACACCTGGCGGCGGACGCTCACCAGCCGGGGGCGGGTGCGGGTCGACGGCCTGGCGGACGAGGTCGGCTGGAGCCGCAAGCGCCTGTGGTCCCGCTTCCGGTCCCAGCTGGGCATCACACCCAAACGCGCCGCCCGACTGGTGCGGTTCGACCACGCCGCCCACCTTCTCGCGGCGGGTCACGCCGCCGCCAGCGTTGCCGCCGAGAGCGGCTACGTCGACCAGCCCCACCTCCACCGCGAAGTCAAGGCGTTCGCCGGGCTTACGCCCACGGCCGTAGCCGTCGCGCCGTGGCTCGCGATTGACGACGTTGCGTGGCCGGTCAGGGCAGTTTCGTCCGCGGAATGATGTCGACCGTGGAGGGCCGACTTGAACGTCACGAATTAGTCCGGCATCTCGCGCCACGGTAACGACCGGGGGCCTGTTCCCGCAGGTCACGGTGCTCGACCAAGGAAACGGCGAAGCGTTGGGTTGGTTATGGCGCCAGGAGCCGAAGATGTCAGCCCGGACCGCAGTGCGCTGTCTCATGACCCGAGCATTCATCGAGATACGTGCCACTACGCACATCGTCGAAGCACGCTGCCGCGATCGTGCGGGTGATCGTCAGGATGGCAAGGGGGACGAGCGCTTACCCGCCGAGTCGGCAAGACCTCATGGCCCTCGTCCGCCGCAACCGTGCAACAGTTACCCGGTCGAACCCTTCTTCAAGGTGATGAAGACGATGAAGGGCGAACGTACGTGGAACCAGACCCCCGTTTTGCCGAGTTCGTCGCCGAACGCGGCGACGCGCTGATGCGCTACGGATACGCGCTCGCCGGAAACCGGCACGACGCGGCGGACCTGGTGCAGGAGGCACTCATCAGGTTGCGTGGCGCGTGGTCGCGGGTGCGGCTGAAAGACAACCCGGAGTGGTATGTCCGCACCAGCATGGCCAGGCTGCACATCGCCACCTGGCGGCGGCGGAGCCGTGAGGCCCTCACCTGGGAGCTGCCCGAGCGCGAACACCATGACACGCTGCCGACCGGCGACGAGCAGGAGCTCTGGCAGGCGTTGGCCGGCTTGCCGCGCAGGCAGCGGGCGGTGCTGGTGTTGCGTTACTACGAGCAGCTGACCGACGCCGAGATCGCCGACGTCCTGGGCATCTCCCGGGGCACCGTCCGCAGCCAGGCCTCGCGGGCACTCGACAAGCTCCGTTCCGCCGTACCGCACCCGACCCTGTACGCCCAGAGCGCCCACAAGGAGAAGCCATGACCGACGTCGAGGAGACGCTGACCAGGACGCTCGCCAGTGCCGCCGGGCGGGCGCCGCACGCGCCGGGCACACTGGCCCACCGGGTGGAGAGCCGATATCGCAGGCGTGCTCAGCGCAGGCGGGCGGTCCTCGCGGCGGCGGCTGTCGTGGTCCTGACCGGGAGCGCATCGTACGCGCTGCGCGATGACAACACTTCCGTGGTGCCCGCCGCGAGCGCGACGCAGCCGTCGGTCCCGGTGCGGCCGACGGCGCTGCCCGACCCGGCCGGGACGGTGTGGCCGGAGGCGGTGCGGAAACTGCCGGCCAAGCTGCCGGACGGGCGGCCCTTCGGCGTGATCGGATTTCTCGACGATGGCACGCTGCTGGTGACGACGGCGGCGAGCTTCGATAAGGCCGACGCGATCTACGCCTATGATCTCGACGCCGGCGAGCCCCGCAAGATCGTGGACGTGCCGACGCCGGAGGGCACGGTGATGTTCGCCTCCGGCTTCACGGTCGGCGGGGACCGGGTCGTCTGGTGGACCAAGCTCGACGACGGCAAGGGCCAGATCTGGTCGGCGTCGATCGCCGGCGGCGAGGCTGAGCTCGTGGCGACCCAGCAAGTGGACGGCGGCGGCCACGAGGGCGGCTTCGACGGTCTGGCCGTGGCCGGGGGCAAGATCGTCTTCTCCTTGCTCGTGGGCGGGGTCTTCACCGTTCCCCTCGAGGGCGGACCGGTGGAGCCCGTCCAGGGGGGCGCGGGCATGCACCTGCTGTCGTGGCCGTGGATCGGCGCGGCGGGACCGTACGGCCCGACGGAGCAGCCGAGGTTCGGCACGATCCGCAACGTGGAGACGGGTGAGACCGACACCGCTGTCACCCGTACAGGCGAGAAGCAGATCGCCTGTGGTCTGACCATCTGCACAGGCCAGGCTCTGGGAGGCGAATCCTTCCAGCGGCTGCGCGACGGATCCCAGCAGAAGCCGTATCCCTGCTCGCTCGGACCGGCGGGTGCCGGCCGGTTCTGCACCACCGCTGTGAGTGTCAAGGACAAGGGCATTCTCGGCGTCGTCCTCCACGACCTGACGACCGGGAGGTCCGCGGATCTCGGCATCCAGGCCGACGGCAACCGCATTTCCCTGCCCCAACCCGAACGCGAGATGCTCACGTACACCGTGGGCGACGAGCGCTACCTCATCGACTTCACGAAGATCCGGTAGCGGCCGACAGGCCCTGACCCGCATCCCGTCACCGGCGTTCATCGCAGGGTGAGCGGGGTCTCGGATTCGACGCGGGTCAGCTTCGCCGGGTCGCGGACGTAGTACAGGCCGGCGACGCGGGCGTCCTCGAGGCGGATCGCGAGGACGCCGTCGATCTCGCCGTCGAGGCGTACGACGAGTGCCGGGTCAGGTGAGTCTTTCCAGGTCATGGTGCGCTCGAAGGTGATGCCCGACGGACGTCGCCAGAGTCCACGCCCGTCTTATGGCGCATGTCCGACGAGAGGGCAAGTCGCTGATTGCGGCTACGGCTGCGGCAACCGCGAGAAGGGTGCTGACGATGGATGGGTCTGCTGCGTTCGGCGATCTCCCTGGCGTACGCGCTCAGGTAGTCACTCGGCGATATCCCGATGTGCCTGAGGAGGTGGCGGCGGAGGTTGTTGGCCGTGCCCAGCCCGCTGCGCTCCCCGATCTTCTCGACCGGGAGGTCGGTCGGTTCCAGCAGGATCCGGGACATCACCCGCGCCCTCGGCCCTTCTTGGGCCATGCCCGATAACCTCAGCAGCGCAGTCCTCGCCCGCCTCTTCCCCGACGCCCCGTCGGGGTACGGCCCGTCCGAACACCCTGCTGTGGTGCACGGGCCGTATCGGGCTGCCCGGACGGGCCCGGCGCGGGGAATGGAGGACCGCCGCTTCAGTTTCTTGTCGAGGGTCAGGAACGCAACTATCGTCGAGATCCCGAAAGTGAGGGCTGATGCCTGCTGAGACACCGCCCCAAGAGCCCTGGTTACCCCCTTCTCCTCCTCCGCAGCAGGGCACCAGGGGCCTTCTCATCGCCGCCATAGCCGTGGGCGGCCTGCTCGCGCTCGTGGGAATCGGGCTCATCGTGGTGCTCGTGTTCCGTCCGGTAGTGGGCGCGCCCTCCGCATCGAAGGGGCCCGAATACAGCACCAAGCCTGCCGATGTTCTGCGCGCGGCGGCCCAACGCCTGGAAGGTGCCAAGGCCGTGCGCGAGGACTTTCTTCCGGGGACGGAGAACGCCAAGGAGAAAGGCACTCTTGAGTGGGTCATGCCCGGCCTCGCCATCGGCAGCGTCACCAAGAACGGTGGCACGGCTGACATATTGCAATACGGCACCGGCGCCTTCTACAAAGGTGATGAGGAATACTGGCGGCAGTCCCTTGATGAGGACGACATCCCCGCCTGGGCCGAGCTGAAAGCCGGTCGCTGGCTTTCGGCGAGTTCCGACATGACAGCCCTGCCCGGCTTCTCGCCTGCCGACATCGCACTCATACTGCGCAGCGCGGCGGACCGCCAGGACACGGCCTTCGAGGAGCGCTGGCTCGACGGCGCCCCCGCGATCTTCCTGAAGGCGACAAGCAGGGAGGACGGAGAAGAGATCGGCGACCAGTACTGGGTGTACCGCGACCAGACCGGGCCAATCGTCCGGGTCGACTCCAACCGGCTCGGGGGCGGCGAATACCGCCGTACCTATCAGCATATTTATCGCGCACTCCCGCAGGACGCGCTCTCAACCGTCCACAACCGGGCGAAAGGGGTTGTCGAGGAGCTGCGGGAGGCCATCGATACCGATTCCACCCAGTTCGCGGCGGGTTCGTTCTCCTGGGGGCGCTGCGACGCCTCCTCCTGCCACATGAAAGTGTCCTTGCCGTCGTACCCGGACCGCGAGGGCCGGCACGTCATCGCCGGGGTGCTCGCCGTCGCGGGGAGATCCGAGATCGTGGACGAATGCGAGGCCATCAAGACCGTCACCCTCGGCAAGCACGCCGCGAAATTCACCATCGGCTGCACCGTGCGCTCGGCGGCCTGGCGGTCTCGGTGGGCGAGTGGGAACCGCTATTACGGTTTGTGGCAGGCGGGGGCCAGGCCGTTCACCGACGCTCAGCTCGACGTGCTCGGACGCCAACTCGCCGAGCGGTTCAAGGGCCGCTGATCGGGGCGGCTCTGCTCCGACCGGTATCGATCCTCCAACACGGAGAGCTGGATCCGTCCGAGAGATCGGTCAGGGCAGCTTCAGCGTGTATACGCGCAGATCCCCCGCGCCGCGGAAGGTGACCGCGACGGGCTTGCCGTCCACCGAGGTAGCTGACAGAGACTGCGCGCCGTCAGGCAGCGGATCTCCGATCGGCTCGCGCGTGTCCAGGTCCCAGGCCCGCATCTCCGACGTCGTCACCGACATCGCCACCGTCCTGCTCCCGAGCTTGACGAACGCCACGTCGTTGATCTCGTCTCCGTGCTTCCGGTACGGCTCGCCGATCGGCCGCCCTGTCGCCAGGTCCCACACCCGTACCGTGGCGTCCGCGCTGCCCGACACGATCACCGGCTGCTGCTTCAGCGTGGTGACGGCGACCGCGGTCACCGGCTTGGTGTGGCCGATCAGGGGTAGGCCCAGCGGCTTGCCCGTCGTCATGTCGAAGCGCTGCACGGTGGCGTCGGCGGAGCCCGTGACGAGGATCTGCTTGCCGCCCTGCATGCCGGTCGTGACGGCTTGGATGACGTCGGTGTGATCGGTCACGATCTCGCCGATCTGCCGGCCGCGCTTCAGGTCCCACAGCCAGGCCGCCACGTCGCTGCCCACCGATACGACCACCGGCTTACCCTTCCAGACAGCTTGAGTGAGCGCGGTGAAGGGCGTGCGCTCGTCGTTCTTCTCAGGTCTCAGTACGTTCGGGCGCGGGTTTCCGAACGGGTTCCAGACATTGAGGGTCTCTTGGTTGGCGATCACCACGGCGGGTTTCCCGTCACGCTCGGCCTGGGTGACGGATACGTTGTGGTCCGCTCTGGCGGTGACCACGCGGCGGAGCGCTCTGCCGGTGGCCAGTTCCCACACTTCCATGGATTTCTCGCCCACGGTCACCGCGTGCGGCTTTCCCCCGAACTCGACCACCACCATGTCGTTGTGTTCGCAGCAATGACTGACCCAGGCCAGCTGGCTCAGCGAGGCCAACGTCGGCCCGGCGGGCGCGGTCAGGGAGGCGCTGACGGTCGGCGAGGCCCCCGAGCCGGGCTCCTGCGCGCGGCTCCGGCTGATCGCGATCGCCACGGCGGAGGAGGCCAGGAACACCACGACCACGATGGCGGCCCGCATCAGCTTGTGCCGCCGCTGTACCGGCTCGGTGGGCGGCCCAACCGCTGGAGCGGGCCGGGTCTGCTCGGCGCGGACCTTCAGGCGCGGGCCTTGTGCCGGTGCGCCTTCCACGGCGGGGCCGGTGGTCAGGGCCCGCGTCAGCTGATCGGCGGTCGGCCGGGCGTGCGGCTCCTTGGCCAGGCTCGCACCCACCAAGGCCCGCAACGTCTCCGGCACGGCGGATAGATCCGGCTCCCGATACAGGATCCCGCTCATCACCTCGGGAATCGAGCCGCCCCCGAACGCCGGACGCCCCGAGGCGGCGAACACCATCGTGCAGCCCCAGCTGAACACGTCCGACGACGTTCCCACCGGCCGTCCCGCCACCTGCTCCGGCGACATGTACGCAGGGGTCCCCACCACCCCTGAACGCGTCGCGGTGGCCTCGAGCACCCGCGCGATCCCAAAATCGATCACTACCGGACCTTCCGGGCCGAGCAGCACGTTGCTCGGCTTGAAGTCCCGATGCACGATTCCGGCCCGGTGAATGGCGCCCAGCGCGGTGGCCGTGGCTACCGCCAGGCGCTGCAACGACCCGCCGCCGCGCGGCCCCTCCAGCCGTACCCTCTCGGCCAGGGACACGCCCTCGACGTACTCGCTGACGATGTAGGGCGGATCGTGGGACAGATCCACCTCGAGCACCATGGCTGTGCAGAACGATGCCACCCGACGCGCCGCGTCGGCCTCGCGCCGCAACTGACGCCGTACGTCCGGAGCAGCGGCCAGCCCGCCGTGCAGCACCTTGACGGCGACGCGCCGGCCGGACTCACTCTCGGCCAGGTAGACCACTCCCTGACCGCCCTCGCCCAGCAGCCCGGTCAACCGGTAGCCGCCCACGCTCTTGGGGGCGTCAACGGGCAGGGGTGCTGACATGGGAGCCTCCGCACGACCGACGTGCCAGCGACATTAGAGGTTGGTCATCGCGGTTGACCAGGGGCGGACGCCGTGACGCTGGATGAGGTCATCCGCGGATATCGACGTGGATGCCGTCGACCCGCAGGTAGACGTGCTCCACCCCGGACAGGTCACGGGCGGCGATGTAGGCGTCCATCTCGGCCCGCAGAACGTGGTGGCCCGCATCATGCGGGCGCCCTCACGTCGATCAACGAGGTAGAGGGGGACGGGGGGCTGTCGGACGACACCGTGGTCTCCTCGTGAAGGGATGACGGGGATGCGTGCTCCTGATGGTCCCATGATGATCCACGACAGCACAGATGTCCTGATCCGAACCCTTGCGAGCGGTGATCTCCTCGCGTACGGACCATGAGGGTCGAGGGGGATTCTCACCGGACGTTCCACCGGGAGGCGTTTACGCTGGAGCTGTGTCCGACGATGACGGAAGCCGGCCCGCCCGCGTCGAGGACGTGCACGAGCTGGCTCTGGCCCTGCCGCACGTCACCGTGGTGTACGGGACCGGCGGCAATCCGGTCTACCAAGTGGGCGGGAAGTCGTTCGTCTTCTTCCGCACCCCACGGCCGGACGCGGTCGACCCGGACACCGGGGAGCGCCATGCGGATGTGATCGTCTTCTGGGTCGAGTCCGAGGCGGACAAGCAGGCGCTGGTTCAGGACGAGGCGTCGCGGTTCTTCACCACCGCGCACTTCGATGGCCACCCGTCGGTGCTGCTGCGGGGCAGTCGGATCGGTGAGCTCACCCGGAACGAGTTGGCCGAGGTGGTCCAGGACGCGTGGCTGTCCCGCGCATCAGCGCGCAGAGCGGCAGCCTGGCTCCGCGCACATCCCCCGCCGTGATCACAGTTCGCTGACGCTGGTGTCCGCCCCGGCCGGGTTCGGCCACATGGACGTCATCCCCGTCACCTCGACCGAATGGATGGCCCGCAATACCCTGAAGATGTTCATGGCCGCCCTGGCCCTCATCGGTATCACCGGTAGTTACCTGTTTCAGGTGAAGGGATAGGAATGCTCGGTCTGCTCGGGTACGTCCTGTTCGGGGCCGGCTATCTCGTCATGCTGGGCATCGAGTTCGACGCCGCGTACGTCCTCCCATCCCTCGCTGACAGCGCGCCCGCCTACGTCGACGACATCACCCCGGCCGCTCAACCCGTGCCCGGCCCTACCAGCTCGCAGCCCGACCCGGTCGGCGCAAGGTGACCGACCACGCGGCAGCCCGCCCCACCCGGTCGCCCGGGTGGGTGCCGTTCGCGCTGGTCGCCGTCGTCCTGGTCCCCCTGATAACCGGCTCTCTGCGCCTGGTCGAGCTGGCTGGTGGTCCACACGTGATGCCCGCCAACCCGCGCATCACCGCTTCGCCTGTGCCTGTGGTCGTGCACATCGTCTGCGCCGTCGTGTACGTCATCCTCGGCGCCTTCCAGTTCTCGGCCGCGCTGCGGCGCCGACGGACCGGTTGGCACCGGGGGGCCGGACGGGTCCTGGTGGTGCTGGGCTTGGCCGTTGCGTTCTCGGCGCTGTGGATGACGCTGTTCTACCCCCGCCAGCCCGGCGGGGAGCTGGCCTACATGTTCCGGCTCGCGTTCGGGGCGGGCATGGCCGCCGGCATCATCCTCGGGTTCTCCGCGATCCGCCGCGGCGACGTCGCCCACCACCGGGCATGGATGACGCGCGCCTACGCACTGGCCCTCGGCGCCGGCACCCAGGCGTTCACCCAAGGCATCGGGGAGGCGGTCTTCGGCGCCGGCGAGCTCAACACCGCACTCATGCTGGGGGCGGGCTGGGGCATCAACCTCGCGGTCGCTGAGTACATCATCCGCCGAACCCGCAGGGCGAGGACGAAGGAGGCGGCCTGATGACCGGGTCGCCCAGACGGCAGGCGCCCGCTTGCTACAGGCTTCGGGTCGACGGGCACCTTGACGACCACTGGTCTGCCTGGTTCGGTGACCTCACCCTGGCGCAGGAAAGCGACGGCACGACCAGCTCGGACCGCGTCGGCCACGAGCCCGACTCCGGGGATGACCGTAAGGTCTTCGGAGAGCACCGCAGCTGAAACGTCCGCTCATGCCGTACCCGTCATGAGGGGGTTTCCGGTGGCGTGCAGGGCGGACGAGTCACCGGGCGATGAGTTCCCGCCGTGCCGCGAGTCTCACTCGGCAGACACTGTGGTCGAGCGAAGGAGAAGCCGTGAAGGATGATGTCTGGTCGATGGTGCATGCGGAGCGTGCGGCGCTGATCGATGACCTCGCCCGCCTCGATGACGAGCAGTGGGGGGAGCCGTCACTTTGTGAAGGGTGGACCGTGCACGACGTGGCCGCCCATCTGGTCGACACAGCTCGTACGACGCGCCTCGGGTTCGTGCTCGGCCTCGTCCGGGCGCGGTTCGACTTCGACCGTCAGAACGCGGTCGGTGTGGAGCGCGAGCGCGGCGCCTCGCCGCAGGAGACGTTGGAGCGGCTTCGTCAGGTGGCACCGCGGAGGTCGACCCCTCCGGCACCCCTCGACAGCCGGCTGGTCGAGGAGGTCCTCCACGGTGAGGACATCCGTCGCCCCCTGGGTCTCACCCGCTCCTACCCGCAGGCGGCCGTTGTCAGATCGCTCCGCCTTCAGGCACGTACCCCGGCGTCTTTCGGTGGAGCCAAGGAGCTGACGGCCCGTGTCCAGCTGACGGCGGCGGACGCCGACCTGTCGATCGGAGACGGTCCGGAAGTGAGGGAACCGCGCTTTCCCTGCTCCTGGCCATCTCCGGCCGACGAGTGGCGCTGGACGAGCTCGACGGGCCGGGAGCCGCCACGCTGGCGACGACTGCCTGACCAAGGCCTCGATCACCCGAGCAGGGGATCGCTCCGCCTGAGATGCGAGGGTCGGCGGATCCGCGTGTGCCGAGCATGGCACCAATGATCACAGAGCGTGAATCACCGGAGGTGGACATGGACCGCTGCGAGATCCTTGCGCTGGTGGAGGCCGAACGGCTCAGCCTCGCTGATTTCCTGGACGACCTCAGTGAGCGGGAGTGGCAGACCGACTCGCTGTGTCCCGGCTGGACCGTGCACGACGTCGCGGCCCACCTGACCCTGTCGACCCGCTCGACGTTCCTCGGCATGCTCGGTGGCGTGATCCGGGCGGGTGGCGACTTCAACAAGATGGTCGCCACCCACGCCCGGGCGCGGGCGGCCAGGTTCTCCCCGGCGCAGCTGATCGCGCAGATGCGCCAGACCGCCGGATCGCCCCGCCGCGCCCCGGGCACCGGCCCGCTCGACCCGCTCGTCGACGCCCTCGTGCACGGGCAGGACATCGCCCGTCCGCTGGGCCGCGTGCGACAGATGCCGGCCGTCTCGGCCACGGTCGCCCTCGACTACGTCCGCGAAAGCTCGTTCTACGGCTGCCGCGAGCGCTTCCGCGGTATGCGGCTCATCGCCACTGATTTGGACTGGTCGGCGGGTCAGGGGCCCGACGAGATACGCGGCCCGGTCGGCGATCTGCTCCTGGTGGCCACCGGCCGGCCGGCGGGCCGCACCGCCCTGTCAGGCGCGGGAGCCGAGCGAATTCGGGCCGCACTGTGACCGATCCGAAAACGCCGGCGCAGGGCTGGGACGATGCCGCCGACGGCTATGACGCCTACTTCGTCCCCCGCTTCGCCCCCTGGGTGACCGCCGTGGTGCGGGCGGTCACGGCCGCCCCGGTCCCCGATGGGCCGATCCTGGTGCCATGCTGCGGCACCTTCCCCGAGTTGGACCTGCTGGCCGAGCACTTTCCCGGGCGTGAGATCGTCGGCATCGACCTTTCCGCGGGCATGGTCCGCCGGGCCCGGCGGCGGGCCGGCCGGTGGCCGAACGCGCGCGTCGTCGAAGGCGACGCCGCCACCCTGGATGCCAGCTGGTCGGGCAGGTGCGCTGCGGTGGTGTCCGCGTTCGGGCTGCAGCAGCTTCCCCGGCCCGACCTCGCACTCCGGTCATGGGTGGCGGCGCTTCGCCCCGGCGGACGGCTGTCAGTCGTCTTCTGGCCCGATCGCACCGAACGCGACGGGCCGTTCACGCTCATCGACGAGCTGGTGCGCGCTCACGTGCCCGCAGGAGACAACTCGTGGGAAGACCGGCTGGTGGCCGCTTTGGCGACACAGGGCGCGACGGTCGAACGAGACGAGCAGCCGTCCCACCCGATCACCCATCCGGACGCGCCGACCTTCTTCGACGCCTACACCCGCTCAGGTCCCCTGCGAGGGCTCGCCAACGCCCGCGGAGACACCTTCGTCAGCCGGCTACGCGCGGAGTTCCTCCGCCGCGCGCCGACCGGCGAGCTGAACCACCGCCCGAGCGCTCGTATGATCGTCGCGCGCCGCTGATCAACGAGCCATCGATCCAGATGACGCCATCGCCCTCATACGCCGCGCCGGTGTCGATCGGAGTGCCCGGCGACATTCTGACGGCGTGACGAACCAAGCGGCCCGACCGGTGTGGATGGGCGGGCCGGCGCTCTGCCTGGCTCAGGTCCGGTAGGCGGCGAGGAACACGCGGACTCCTTCGTCCGCGAAGCGTCGCAGGTCTGCTGGGGTGTACTGCTGTTCGTCCCCGAAGAACATGGCCTTGTCCATCGGCTGGGACAAGATCAACCAGGCGAAGTGGCTGGCGGCCCGGGACGGGTCGTCGATCCGCAGCAGGCCTCGGCCGGCCAGCTTCTGGAAGGTCTCGGTGAGCGCGTCGATCGTACGACCCGGTGCCCGCTGGTAGTAGTCGCGCGCAACCGCGGGGAAGCGGCCTGCCTCGGCGATGAGGAGTCTGCGTAGCCGCAGCGTTCGCGGCTGGATGACCGCGGTGATGTAGCGGCGGGCGAGCTCGCCCAGATCCTTCTCCAGATTCTCGGTGCCGGCGAACTCGGTCACGATGTCGGTGAAGTCGCCGACCCGCTCGGTGGCGCCGATGATGATCGCGCTGAACAGCTGTTCCTTGTCGGTGAAGTGCTTGTAGACGGTCTGCTTGGACACCGCGGCCAAGGTGGCGACCTCGTCCATGCTGGTGCCCTGATAGCCGTTGCGCAGGAACAGCTCGGTGGCCGCCTCCATGATCGCTCTGCGCTTGCGGGCCGAGCGGCCCTCCTCTTGGGGTGGGTTCGCCTGTGCCAGATCTGTCATGTCCGCTCCTCTTCTTGCTCTCAGTCTAGTACTGGACGGGTCAGTACTCAATCGAGTACTGTACGGTCCAGTACCGAAACGGCGAAAGGAAAACCCCATGAACAAGGTCATCTCTACCGACGGCACCCCCATCGCCTACGACTGGACCGGGGAGGGGCCGGCAGTCATCCTGATCGGCGGCGGCCCCACCGACCGATCGACGAACGCGCCGGTGGCCGACCTGCTGGCCGGTGGCTTCACCGTGTACAACTACGACCGGCGCGGCCGGGGCGAGAGCGGCGACACGGAGCCGTACACGGTGGAGCGTGAGCTGGAGGACCTGCAGGCTCTGATCACCGAGGCCGGCGGGTCGGCGATGGTGTACGGCACGTCCGGCGGGGGGCTCCTCGCCGTCCGCGCCGCCGCTCACGGCCTGGCCATCACCAAGCTGGCGCTGTGGGAAGTCCCCTACATCATCCCCGGCACCCGCCCGGCCGTTCCCGCCGACTATCGCGACCAGCAGTTCGCGCTGCGCGAGCAGGGCCGTTATGGCGACATGCTGGAGCTGTTCTTCCTGAAGGCGGTGCTCATGCCGGAGGAATTCGTCACCGGGATGAAGGCCAGCCCGTTCTGGGAGGGCATGGGCGCCACCGCGCCCGCCCTGGCCTACGACGCCGAGCTCGCCGGTGACTTCGCCCTGCCCGCCGAACAGCTGGCGGCTCTCACCATCCCGACGATCGTGATCGACGGTGCGACCATTCCGTGGATCAGCGCTGCCGCCGAGGCGATCGCCACCGCCCTGCCCAGCCCCCGGCGCCGCACCCTGACGGGTCAGCCCCACAACGTCGACCCGGAGGTCATCGCCCCCGTCCTGGCCGAGTTCTTCGCCGCCTGAAACCGCTTCGTGCCGGTGATCCCGGCGCGAAGCGGCTCACCACCCCTCATAGGAGAGGTCATGAGGAAGATCATCGCGCAGCTGTTCGTGTCCGTGGACGGCGTCATGGAGGCTCCCGAGGACTGGCACTTCCCCTACTACGACGAGCAGATGGGCGAGGTGGTCGCCGAGCAGTTCCACCAGGCCGACGCGCTGCTGCTCGGGCGGGCCACCTACGAGGTGTTCGCCGCCTCCTGGCCGCAGCGCGGCAGCGAGGTGCCGCTGGCGGAGCGGATCAACGCCATGCCCAAACTGGTCGCCTCCACGACCTTGCGCACGGTGCGGTGGCGCAACTCCACTCTCATCGGCGGCGATGTCGCCACCGAGCTCACCAAGCTCAAGAACGAACCCGGAAACAACATCACCATCAGCGGCAGTCCCACCCTGGTCCGGTCACTGCTGCGGGAGAACGTCCTGGACGAACTCCAACTGCTCGTCCATCCCGTCGTCCTGGGCCACGGCCGGCGCCTCTTCGAAAACGACAGCCGGCGGACGCCGTTGCGGCTGATCGACTCCGCGACCTTCAGCACCGGCGTCCTTCATCTGACCTATCAGCCCGCGCCTGATGCGTAGATGACGTCGTGCCGGGACGGGCGCATCCGCTGACGGGCAGGGCCTCATGTCGTCCGCGGCCTGACGAAGTCCGGCTCATCGATGATCATCCGCCAGGTCCCGTCGGCCTGGCGGCGCGCGACCTCGGCCGTCTGCCCGGTCGCATGGAGGGGCCGACCGTCAGGTCCGGGGATCTCCATGGTCCACACACCCGAGGTCAGTGCCAGGTCACCCGCGAGGACCACGCTGACAGGGTCAGCGGTCATGAGGGGCTCCGCAGCCAGGAAGTCCCGCAACACCAGCCGAATCTCCTCGATCCCCTGCGCGATGTGTCCGGCTGGATAGTGCAGCGCCGCGTCGGGCTCGTAAAGCTCTTCGAGACCTTCCAGATCACGGGCGTTGACCAGCTCGACGAAGAGCGGCTGGAGATCCTGCGGCTGCAGGGCCTGGCGCCGCGCCGGTGGAGTGACCTCGGTCAAGGATTGAGCGTGCTCAGCCATCAGCCCACGCTAGTTCCTGCACCCGTTCCGCGACAGGCTGGGAGCGTCAGCGGGCTGCTCACCCAGGAAAAGCGTGAACGGCGCTCGGGTGCGACGACGAGGCGAACGTCCCTTCATTGAGCTGGTCGTCCACTGCCGTCGTCAGCTGTCGATCGTCTGATAGGCGGTGGTCCAGAAGTCGCGGTGGAGACGAGGGGTGTCAGCGGAGTCCATCGCGGTCTGCGTGAGCAGGATCCCGATGAGTCCTTCGGCCGGGTCTGCGTAGGCGGTGGTGCCCAGGCCGCCGTCCCAGCCGAACTGGCCGACCGAGGCCAGGTCGCGGCGGTGGGTGCGCACCGCCACGCCGAATCCGTAGCCGCCGTGGTGGCCGAAGTGGTCGCCGAAGGCGTCCTTCTCGACCTTCTGTGAGGGGGTGAGGCGGTCGGTGGTCATCAGCGCCACCGAGGCGCGGGACAGGATGCGCCGCCCGTCGTGGCCGCCCTCGTTCAGCAGCATCCGGTAGAAGGCGTGGTAGTCGTCCACGGTGGAGACCAGCCCGTCGCCCCCGGCCTGGAACACCGGTGGCCGGCTGTATTTGCCGCCTTCGGCCTCGTCCCACACCGCCAGGCCGCCGGTCAGCGGGTCGTGGGCGTAACTGGTGGGAAGCCGGCTGATCTTTTCGGCGGGGACGCTGAAGCCGGTGTCGGCCATGCCGAGCGGGTCCAGGAGGCGTTCGCGCAGGAACGCCTCCAGCGACCGGCCGGTGACTCGGGAGATGAGCACGCTGAGGACGTCGGAACCCACGTGGTACTGCCACAGTTCGCCGGGCTGGTGCATCAGCGGCAGCCGCCCCAGGCGCGCTATCCACTCATCCGGTCCGAACGCCGGTGAGGTGGTGTCCAGGCCCAGCTCGGCGATGGCGGCCTGGATCGGGTAGGTGCCGGGTGGCGCCAGAACCACCCCGAAGCCGTAGGTGAAGGTCAGCAGGTCTCGTACGGTGATCGGCCGTACCGCCGGCACCGTTTCCTCCAGCGGGGCGTCGATACGTGCCAGCACCCGCCGGTCGGCCAGCTCGGGCAGCCACTCGTCCACCGGCTCGTCCAGCCGCAACCGGCACTCCTCGACCAGGATCATCGTCGCGGCGGCGGTGAGCGGTTTGCTCAGTGACGCCATCCGGAAGATGGTGTCCCGGCGCATCGGCCGCACGCCTCCGGCGTCCATCGTGCCCATGACCTCCACGTGCGTGTCGTCCCCTCGGCTCACGAGGGCGACCAGGCCGGGGATCGCTCCGGAGTCCACGTGGGCGCCCAGCGCCCGCCGCATCCGAGCCAGGCCCTCCCGCGACAGGCCGCGATCCCGTCCCTCCCGGTCCACGCCCCACGCGCCCTTCCGGTCCCAGCTGCCGATCTCCGTCATGGTTCCTCCATCACTTGTGCACACGCTGTACGCTTGTTGCGAACACCGTACGCAACGGGATCGGTGAGCGCAACTTGTCGCGACGGCAGGATGCGCAGGGCGCCGGGCAGGGCCGAGGCCGGCTTCACGCCCGTCTCAGACGAGCTCGGCCTTGTAGAAGATGCTGGCCTTGCGCGCTCCCGAGAGGCCCGAGGCCAGGCCGAGGCACAGGCGTGGGGCGCCGGAGACGATCTGGATGGCCATGCCCTCCGGCTCGCGGTGGTCCAGGGACTTGCCGGCCACGCTCCTCGCGCGCTGGACCTGCTGCCCGGTGCGCAGGTCCAGGCTGGTGATGTAGGTGTTGCCCGGGGCGGGGTTCGAGGTGGTGTTGTTCGCGCCGGGGATCAGCGCGTACTTGGTGAGCGCCGACGACGTCGCCGTCAGCGTCTGGCCGTTTTCACATCCGGCCCGCCAAATGACGGTTTGCGATCATCACTCCAGGCAGAGTCCGACAAGCGATCACGGTTGTGCCGAAGCGGATGGGGCAAGTCCGTGGTGCGGAGGCAGAGGATCTCGCCGGTGGCGAGCGACGCGCCGTCGGAGCACAACCACACGACGGCGCCCGCGACATCCTGAGCGCTGTCATGCGGCCCGGCGGCCACGGCGTTGACCCGGACACCGGAGTCGGCGAAGTCCAGGGCCGCCGCGCGGGTCAGCTCCGTCACGGCGGCCCGCGTACCGGCGGCCCGTGCCAGGTTGACGACGCGGCCGCCCCCGTGGCGCCGCATCGCCGGGATCTCGTACTTCATCGCCAGGGACACACCGAGCACCTGGGCGTGGTTGAACGCGGCGTCGAGCCGGCCGAACGCGCCGAGTGTCTGCTCGACCAGCCGTCGCACCGACACCGGGTTGGTGATGTCCGTGGGGACCGCGACCGCATGGCCCCCGGCCGAGCCGATGTCCGCGGCCAACGACCGGAGTGCACGACCGTCGCGGGCGGCGAGGACCACGCTCGCGCCGGCGTCGCTCAGCGCGCAGGACGTGGCGGCCCCGATGGCGTAACCGGCACCGGTGACGATGGCGGTGCGACCGCTCAACGGTCCGCGCATGGTGGCCTCCCCCTCGGTTTCGCCGACTTGCGGTAGTGCGGTCGACGCTAGGAGCACCGCCGCCGGAGCCGCATCAGCGAAGTCGCCGGTCGTCGGGGATTCCGCAGGGGGCCGGTGCTTTCTATGCTCGGCG
Organism: Nonomuraea sp. LPB2021202275-12-8; assembly: GCF_037044575.1. NCBI lineage: Bacteria > Bacillati > Actinomycetota > Actinomycetes > Streptosporangiales > Streptosporangiaceae > Nonomuraea > Nonomuraea sp. LPB2021202275-12-8. The sequence continues at coordinate 21,150 of NZ_JBAHWD010000033.1, forward strand.
TGTGCTGGGAAGGGCCGGCGAGACCGAGCTGCTCGAATCGTTACTGCGACGCGCCGCCGAGGGACACGGTGGCGGGGTCGTGCTGCACGGCGAGCCCGGAATCGGCAAGACCGCACTGCTGTCGTACGCCGAGGAGCGGGCCACCGGCTTCCAGGTGCTCCGCGCGGTCGGCGTCGCGCCTGAGGCCGATCTCGCCTACGCGACCTTGCACCAGCTCGTGCTCCCCGTGCTCGGGCTGGCCGACGAGCTGCCCGGACCCCAGGCGCAGGCCCTGCACGTCCTGTTCGGGCGGGCGCACGGCGCACCTCCCGATCCGTTCCTCGTGGCGCTGTCGACCCTGTCCCTGCTGTCTCTGCTGGCCGGCGAGAAGCCGGTGCTGTGCGTCGTCGACGACGCGCACTGGGCGGATCAGCCGACGCTGAAGACCCTGGCGTTCGTCGCTCGCCGGCTGGACAACGAGCCCATCGCGCTGGCGCTGGCCGCACGGGCCGACGAGGGCCACGACACCGACCTGCCTCACCTGCGCCACGTCCCGCTCATGGGCCTCAGCCCGGAGGCGGCCAAGGCGCTGCTCGCCGAGCGCGCGGGCGCGCGGCGGCTGACCGACAGCGAGCGGAACCACCTGCTGGCCGCCACCGGCGGAAACCCGCTGGCCCTGATCGAGCTCGCCGGAAGGGAGCTGCCGACGGAGGGGACGCAGGAGCCGCCGGCCCTGACCGACGAGCTGCAGCGGTCGTTCCTGAGCAGGATCCGGGCGCGGCACGCGGAATCGCTGCCGCTGCTCCAGCTGATCGCCGCCGACGGCTCGGGCAGCGTCGAGAGCATCGACCGGGCGGCCGCGTCACTGCGGATCGCGACCGACCCGCTGCACCGCGCCGAGCTCGACGAACTGCTGACCCACGACGGGACCCGGCTGGTCTTCCGGCATCCGCTGATCCGGTCCGCGATCTGGCACGGCGCCTCGGCCGACCGGCGCGCCGCGATCCATCGCTCGCTCGCCTCGGCCTTCGACACCCCCGCCGATCAGCACCGCCGTGCCTGGCACCTCGGGCAGGCCGCCGTCGGCCACGACGAGCAGGCCGCCGAGCAGTTGGAGCGCTCGGCCGAACAGGCGGCGCTGCGCGGTGGCCCCGCCGCGGCCATGGCCGCGCTGTCCCGGGCGGCCGAGCTCACCCCCGACGGGCCGCACCGGGGACGGCGGCTGTGGGCCGCCGCCCTCGCCGCCCTTCAAGGCGGCTTCACCGCCGCCGCCGTGGAGCTGCTCGGCCGGGCCGAGCGCGAGCCGCACCTGGACGAGGCGGACCGGATCGCCCTGGCCGCGGTCCGAGCCGTCGTGGCCGAGTTCGCCGGCTCGCCAGAGGACGCGATGGACCTCATCAAGCCATGGATCCCGCGCGCGCTGCGCATCGACCGGCGCCTGTTCACCCCGACCGTCGTGATGTACGGCGACCTCGGTATCCGCGCCAACCGGCCGCAGGCATGGGCCGACCTCGCCGGCTGGCTCGACGAGATCACGCTGGCGCCGGACAACCCGGAGGACGCGGTGCTGCGGTTGCTGCACAGTGTCTCCCGAGTCCGAGCCGGTCACGGTCCGAGGCCCGCGGCGTGCGACGGCGCCGCCGTCGAGTCGCTCACCGAACCGGTCACGATGACCCTGGCCGGGGGGATCGCCCGCGGGCTCGGCGACTACGAGCTGAGCAGGCGCCTCTATCGCAGCGCCGGGCAGCTGGCGCGCAACAGCGGATCGCTCGGCGCGCTCGCCTGGAACCTCGAGTACCAGGCGGCTGACGAGATCGCTCGCGGCAGGTTCGGGCTCGCCGAGTCCTACGCCGAGGAGGGCTGCCAGTTCGCCGCCGAGGCCGGCCAGCCGAACACCGCCTGCCGCAACCGGGGGCTGCTGGCCCTGTGCGCGGCCATCCGGGGCCGGCCGGAAGCCGGCGAACTGGCCACCGACGTGCTGGCCGAGGCGAGCGGCCGCAAGCTGGCCGACGCGATGGCGTACGCCCGGCGGGCACTCGGGCTCGTCGAGCTCGTCGCCGGCCGGCACCACGAAGCCGCCCGGCATTTCGAGGCGGTCGGCGGCTGGGACGCCGACGCGCCGGCGGACCTGGCCATGGGCATCGTCCCGGACCTCGTCGAGGCCCTGGTCCGCGCCGGTGAGCACGACCGGGCCGCCGCGGCCACGGCCCGCTACGCGCGCTGGACCGAACACACCGCCGCGCCGGAGCTCGGCGCCCTCACGGCTCGCTGCCGGGCGCTGGTCGGCACCGACGCCGGCGTCCACTACGCCGAGAGCCTGCGCCTGCACGCCATGTCCGACTCCCCGCTGGAGCACGCCCGTACCGAGCTGCTGCTCGGCGAGCAACTGCGGCGTGACCGGCGGCGCTCCGAGGCCCAGCGGCACCTGCGCGGCGCGGCGGAGACCTTCCGCCGCATCGGCGCGCTGACCTGGGCCGATCGCGCGCTGGGCGAGCTGCGCGCCACCGGGGAGTCGGCGCGGACCGGCAGCCCGGAGGCGGGCGCGCTGAGCACGCTCACCCCGCAGGAACTGCGCATCACGCTGTTCGTCGGCGAGGGGCTGACCAACCGGGAGATCGCCGCGCAGCTGTTCCTCAGCCCGCGCACGGTGGACTACCACCTGCGCAAGGTCTTCCAGAAGGCCGGCATCACCTCCCGGGCCGAACTCATGCGGCTGGTCCTCGCCGAGCGCCCCGCCTGAGGACCGGCGAGTTCACTGATTCGGCTGCCGCCCCGCCCTTCCTAGCGTGAGCGACGTAACGTCCTTCACGCTGGGAGCTGAGAATGAAGATGCGCATGGTCGGCCGGTTCCTCTGGCACTACGTCGAGATGGTCATCGCGATGATGCTGGGGATGCTGTTGCTCGATCCGCTGTGGGGCGCGGTCCTGCCGGAGGTCACCCGGATCGACGTCGACACCCTGATCATGGCCGGGGACATGACCATCGGCATGGCCGTCTGGATGCGGGTACGCCGCCACGCCTGGGCCCGCATCGCCGAGATGAGCCTGGCGATGTTCGTGCCGTTCCTCATCCTGCTCGTCCCGTACTGGTTCGGCGTGTTACCCGGCCACCTGGTGATGTCGGTCGGGCACGCGCTCATGTTCGTCTGCATGGCGCTGGCCATGCTGTGGCGGCGCGAGGAGTACACGCAACACCACCACCGGCTCGGCATCCGGCGGAAGTGGGTTTGGCGGGCGTCCGTCGTGCTGGTCGCGCTGCTGATCCCGGGCGCGGTCTCCGCGGTGAACACCATCGGCAAGTTCGGCGACCTGTACGAGGCGCGCCCGGACGCGGTGGCGGCCGAGCCGGTCCGGAAGAGCCATGACCCGGCCAAGCCCACAGTGGCCTTCGTGCTCAGCGGCAACGGCACCAACGTGGCCGACCTGCTCGGGCCGTACGAGGTGCTGACGGGCACCGGCCGGATGAACACCTACGTCGTCTCGGCGGGCTCCCGGCTGGTGCCCCTGACCGGTGGCCTGGACCTGGTGCCGGACCTGACCTTCGACGAGCTGGCGCGGCTGCTGGAGGAGCAGGACGACACCCTCGACGCGGTGGTGATCCCGGCCCTGAACAAGCCGCTTCCGGCGGAGTCCGCCTCGATCAACGCCTGGTTGCGGCAGCAGTCGGCCGGTGGCGCGCTGACCGTCAGCGTCTGCCACGGGGCGCGCACGCTCGCGGCGAGCGGGCTGCTGAACGGCAGGCCCGCGACCTCGCACTGGTGGCGGATGTCCGCGCTGCGCGCCGACTTCGGCGACGTCGACTGGGTGAGCGGCCGGCGATACGTGGACGACGGGAATGTGATCACCACCGGCGGTGTGCTGTCGGGAATCGACGGCGCCCTCCGGATCATCGAACGGCTGCTCGACGTGGACACCGCGCGGGAGGCGGCGCGGAAGGTCAACTGGCGCTACTACTCTCCCGGCGTCGCCGCGCGGCTCACCGAGTCGGCTCTGGAACCACGGGACGCGGTCGTCGCCCTCAACGCCTCCTACCAGCCGGGGCCGTCGACCATCGGCGTGCGGGTCATCGACGGCGCCGGAGAGCTGGAGCTCGCCTCCACGTTCGTCTCGTACACCGAGGAGGCCATGGTCGGGCGGACCGTCGCGGTCGGCGACGGCACGGTCCGCTCCAGGTACGGCCTGACGTTCGTGCCCCGCTCGACGGTCGCGGCGGCCGCGGACGACCTCGACCGCCTCCTCGTGCCCGGGCTGGACGCCGCACGCCGCCAGGTGGCGGGCAGCGTGCCGACAGCGGCCACCGGAGGTCTCCAGCCCGAGTATCTGCACACCGAGGGGGAGTTCGCGTTCGATCCGGTGCTGCGCGACATCGCCCGCACCTACGACGTGCAAACCGCCCGGTGGACGGCGAAGACACTGGAGTATCCGGTGATCGACGTCAAGCTGACCGGCAGCGCCTGGCCGTGGCCGGCGACCGTCATCCCCGTCGCGCTCGCGCTGCTGGGCGCCGCCGCGGCCGTCGTCGCCGGCATGGTGTTCCGCCGGTTCCGAGCCTCTGCCCGACCGGCGCAGAGCCGGTCATGACGGCGGCGCGCCGTGACGCTACCGGGTCGTGCAGACGGTGCCGTTGAGGGCGAAGACCGAGGGCAGCACGTTCGGGCCGCTGTAGTTGCCGACGAAGCCGATCGTGGTCGACGCGCCGGTGGCGAGCGAGCCGTTGCCGGGCTCGTTGACGGCCTTGACGTGCTGTTCTTCCTCCGTCCACACGGCGCTCCAGCCGCTGCCGAGGCTCTGCCAGGTCCTGGGCCAGGTGAAGTTCAGGGTCCAGCCGCTGACCGGAGCGCCGTTGTTGGTGATCTCCAGGGCGCCGACATAGCCGCTCGACCAGTCGGACTGGACCGTCGACCGCACCGTGCAGGAGCTGGAGGCGGGCGTCCCCGTCGTGAACGTCACCGGCGGGGAGGCCCAGGAGAGGCCGCCGCCGCTGTCCCGGGCGATCACGTTGAGCGTGTAGCGGGTGCCCGGCCTGAGGTTGTCCACGGTGAACGACGTGCCGCCGGTCTCGCCGAGCTGCTCGGTGACATCGCCGTGCTGGCGATGGAGCTCGTACTTGGCGATCGGCCGCGCGCCGGCGGTGGCGCGTGGCCAGGAGATCGTGGCGGCGGTGGCGGTCACGTTCGAGGCGGCAGGCTGGCCCGGTGCGCCGGGAAGCCCGGTCTGGGATCCGGCGGGGTGGAGGATGATCGTGGTGAGCGAGAGCGGCGGCAGGACCTGGCTGGTGGCGGTGCCCGCGGTCGTGGCCGTGATGGTCGTGGCGCCGTTGGTGTGGGTCAGCACGGTGGGCGCTCCGGCGGCCGGGGTGTAGCCGGTGTAGTCGATCGTGACGGGGCGGGACGTGCCGGGCGAGGTGTTGATCAGCAGGACCGCCAGGTCGCCGTTGGGGCGGCGGGCGGCGTGTGCGGACACCTCGGGCTCCCCGGTCGCCGCACGGACGAACCGGTCGCCGGGGCGGGCGAACTCGCTGATCATCCGAAGCGCGTAGTACGGCGCGAAGGGGGTGTTCAGCGGCGGCTCGCAGACGGCGCCGTCGGAGGTGCACGTCGCGCTCGACAGCAGGCCGAAGTCGCCGTAGTCGGTGTGCCCCGCGACCTCGGTGACGGCGCCGATGCCGTTGCGCACGTTCCACCAGTCGACCGTGAACACCCCGTTGGCCAGCAGCGTCGCGTAGGAGTCGGCGGCGGCCAGCGCGCCCGGCTGGGTGTTGGTGCCGTTGCTGCTCGACCCGGTGTTGAACTCGGTCATCGCGATGCCGATCCGGTCGGAGCCCGGCCCCACGTGGCGCGCGATCCGCTCGCGGGTGAGCCGGATCATGTCGGGCACGTGGGCGGTCCTGTCGAGAGCGCCGGGATACCAGTGCAGGACGACGAAGTCGATCTTCGTCCCGGCGGTCGACAGGACGACCTCGTTCCAGCTGCCGGCGTCCCCCTCGGCCACGATCGCGTCCGGCCAGTTGGCGGGCGTGGTCAGCACCGCGCCGATCTTGATGGTCGGATCGACCGCCTTCATCGCGTCGGCGTAGGCCACGACGTGGCGGGCGTACTCCGCGGGGCTCTTGTCGGCGTGGTCGTCGGCCTCCCAGGCGGCGCCGTAGTGGCCGTTGCCGTAGTTCTCGTTGCCGATCTCCCAGTGGGTGACGCCGTAACCCTTGGTGACGTTGGCGTGCCGCACCCAGGCCGCGGCCTCCTGTGCCGTGCCGGTGCCGTAGTTGGCGGTCACCATCACCTGGGCGCCGGTGCGCCGCGCGCCGGCCATGAAGGTGTCGAAGTCGGTGCCAGGGGCGACGTAGCCGCCCGGAGCGGTGTGGTCGGCCCAGTGGTAGATGTCGGAGTAGGAGCCGCCGGGGTAGCGCAGCAACTGCATGCCCGCGTCCTTGAGCTTGTCGGCGGTCTCGTCGGAGCCCAGATGGGTGTCCCAGATGGCATGGTTGGTACCGATGCCGGTTTCGGGGACGGCGCTGAGCGCGGCGCGCGCGTTGACGGTCACCGGGACCGGCGCGACGTCGGCGGCGTGCGCCGTGGGGATGTTCAGGGCGGCCAGCGTCAGCAGGATCGCGGACGCGGCGCGTAGCAGGGTTCTGGGCATCGGTGCACCTCGCCATGGAGCGGACATCACTCGACGCCTCCTCCTGACCAGAAGGCAGCTTGATCATGAGCGGAGGGCGCCGGGCACGTCAACCGGCGGTGAAACTTTCACACCGGAGTTCGGGCGGCGGGCGCGGATGGTGTGGATGGCGCGGGAGACGATGACGACGGCGGCGGCCAGCGCCGCCGTGGCGGCCCAGACGTACAGCGCGAGCCAGACGTAGGTGATCTGGTCCAGCGTGGCCGCCCTGCGCATCAGGAGGCCGATCAGGTCGGCGAGGCCCACGAAGAGCGCGATCGGGAGCGTGTACGGGATCAGCCGTACGACCACGCGCCACGTGGCGCGGCCCGCGCGGCGGTGGGCCCAGCGGCGGGCCCAGCGGCGGGCCCAGCGGCGGGCGCGGTAGATCCCCAGGCAGCCGAGCCCGAGGTTGATCACGGTCAGGCCGGCCAGCCAGGGGTCCGCGGCCGTGGTGAAGGGATCGGCCGCGGCGTCGGGGCGGCCCTCGATGATGTCGATCAGGCCGTCCGTGATGATGAGGGCGTCGTCGCCGGAGATCATCCCGGTGTTGGTGACGACCGCGATGCCGTATCCGGACGCCCGCAGGAGGGTCTGCGCGGAGTTGTGGGTCAGCAGCCAGCCGGTGTGCCGGAGCCGGGGCGCGCCGCCGGGGGTCCTCCCCGTCTCCCAGCCCATGCCGTAGTCGCTCCCGCCCACGCCGGACGGGGTCTGGGCGGTCTTCACGGCCTGGCCGCCGCCGTTCTGCTTGATCAGCCATCTGGCCAGGTCATTCGCTGTCCTTGAGGGTGTCCGGCGCGGGGAGCGTCAGCTCGGGGAAGGTCTGGTCGCTCATGCCCGAGGTCTGCTGGAGCAGCTGCCGTACGGTGATCTTCGCGGCGCGCGGATCGGCCATGGCGAACTCGGGCAGGTACGTTCGGACGGGGGCGTCCAGGCCGATCTCGCCCTGTTCGGCGAGGTGCAGAACCGCCAGGGCGGTGAACGACTTCGACAGCGAGGCGAGCGGCATTGGGGTGTCTTCGGTGATCGCCTCGCCGTCCGCCGTGTGGCCGTAACCCGCGACGTGCACGATCCGGTCGCCTCGGGTGACCGCGACCAGGGCGCCCGGTAGCCGGGTCCGTTCGGCATAGTCGCGCATGTAGCCGTCGATCGTGGCCGTGCTCAGGGGTTCGGGCGCTTTCGCCGAGGCGCTCGCCGCCGTCGTCGTCCCCAGCGCGAGCAGCACACCGGCGATCGCCGCGGCTTTCCTCATCAACATCGACTTTCCTTCCGTTCGCTGCTCACGCACGTTAGAAGCCGGGGGAGCGCCGCACAGCGCACGATCGACGGGACCGCACCCTGACTTTCGTCAGGTGTCCTACAGTCGGCCACGTGCCGACTCTCGCAACCCCCGCTGTACCGCCCGGCTCCATGGCGGCGCTGACGCAGCCCGAGATCCACGCGAACGGCGTGGTGCTCAGGCCCTGGCAGGCGTCGGATCGTCCGGCCGTCGTGGCGGCGTACGCCGATCCGGCCATCCAGCGCTGGCACTGCCGATCGATGACGGACGACGAGGCCCGCGAGTGGATAGCCGCCTGGCCGGGGCGGTGGCGTGGTGAGACCGGCGCCGGGTGGGCGGTGCTCGACGACGCCGGCGAGGTCGCCGGGCAGATCAGCCTGCGCCGGGTCGTCCTGGCCGAGGGGCTGGCCGAGGTGTCGTACTGGGTGCTGCCCGGCGCGCGCGGGCGGCGCGTCGCCCCGCGAGCGCTGTCCGCGGTGACCTCCTGGTCCTTCGAAACGCTCCGGATGCACCGCGTCGAGCTGTGTCACTCGACGGCGAACGCCGCCTCCTGCCGGGTGGCGCAGCACGCCGGTTTCGCCGCGGAGGGGACGAAACGGAGCGAGGCCCGGCACGCCGACGGCTGGCATGACATGCACCTGCACGCCCGCCTCGCCGGCGACGCGAGGGCCGAGGTGGTCTAGTCTCCGGTCGTGGATGATCAGAAGCTGCACGCGGTCGCCGCGCGGCTCGTCGAGGTCCCCGGCGTGGTCGCCGTGGTGCTCGGCGGTAGCCGGGCTCGCGGCACCCACCGGCCCGACTCGGACTACGACCTGGGGCTCTACTATCGGGGCGCTCTCGCCGTCGACGACCTGCGCTCGCTGGCCGGGGAATTCACGGGGACACCCACCGAGGTGACCGATCCGGGCGGGTGGGGGCCGTGGGTGGACGGCGGCGGCTGGCTCACCGTGGACGGGCATCGGGTCGACTGGATCTACCGGGACCTCGACCGCGTGCGCCGGGTCTGGCTGGAATGCCAGGCCGGCCGGTACGAGGTCGGCGTCCAGGCGGGGCATCCGCTGGGCTTCTATTCCCACGCCTACGCGGGCGAGGTCGCGCTGTGCCGGATCCTGGCCGACCCCACCGGCGAGGTCACCGCCCTGCGGCGGGAGGTCTCGGCGTATCCGGGGGCGCTGCGCGAGGCGCTGGTCCGCGGCCTGTGGGAGACCGGGTTCGCGTCGATGATCGCCCGCTACGGCGCGGCCGGCCGTGATCCGGCGTACGTGGCGGGCTGCCTGTTCCGCGCGGTCGGGGTCGCCTGCCAGGCGCTGCACGCCGTCGCCGGCGCGTGGCTGCTCAACGAGAAGGGCATGGTCGCCTCCGCTGGCCGGTTGCCGTCGGCGCCGAGCGGGTTCGCCGATCGCGCCCAGGCGTTGCTGGCCGCGGTGGGGGAGACGACGGAGGGGATGGAACGGACCATCGCCGACGCCGAGCGGCTGTTCGCCGAGGTGCGAGCCTCCTGCGGAGCCTGATCCGCTCCCGCCGGGCAGCGAGGTCTTCGGACGATCCCCTGACGAGGGCGCTCAGGAGCACATGAGGCGCGCCGCCGCGGCGATCGCGTCGCCCGCCATGCCCGCGTTGACCTGCACCACGGCGACGCGGCGGCCGTCCTCGGTGCTCATGGCGGCGCCGCCGTACCCGCGGATCAGGCCGGAGTGGGTGAGCACGTGCACGCCGCAGTCGAGCCGTTCGGCGAAGACGCCGTACCTGCCGTCGCGCATGTCGCGGCCTTCCGGCCGCGCGCCGCTGAAGAGCGCCCGGTAGAAGGCGGCCACGTCGGCGGCCGTGGAGACGAGCCCGCCGGCGGTCCAGAAGATCGACGCGTCCACGACGGTGGCGCCGTCCTGACCGTGTGCGAGGTTCGCGGGCGACGGTGACGCCGGCAGCTCGGTCGCGCGCAGGGCGATCCGGTCGCGCAGCAGTTCGCGGTACGGCTTGCCGCCACGTTTCTCCAGGATCATGCCGAGGAGGATGTAGTTGGTGTTGGAGTAGGCGATCGGACCGGGTCTGCCCGCCGGGCCCGCGTGGGCGAGGAGCTCGCGCGGCTGCCACGTCTTCAGGTGCCCGCCGTCTTCGAGCGCCCTGGTGAAGCCGGGACTGGTCAGATAGTCGGGAATGCCGCTGGTGTGCCTGAGCAGGTCGGCCACGGTGGCCCGGGTGCTGATCGCGCCGGGCAGGAGGGTCTCGACCTTGTCGGTGACCGCCAGTCGCCCCTCCCGGACGAGCTGGAGCACGAGCGAGGCGGTGAAGGTCTTGGTGATGCTGGCGATCCTGAACCGGTGATCGGTCCGCATCGGCACGCCTTCGCGGGCCGTGCCCGCCGCCGCCTGCCATACGTCCTCGCCGTCCCGCACGTACGCGACCGCCCCCGGCGCCCCTGCCCGCACCAGCCGCCCGGCCTCCGCCCGCACATCCGGGGCGACCGGGGTCTCGGCGGGGGCGCAGGCCGAGAGGGCCAGCAGCAGTGCGACGATGGCGGCACGTAAGCCCATCCGGCGACGATACGCCAGAAGATCGCTCCCGGAACATGTCCGCGGGCTTGAGTCTCCAGTAGGAGGAGACACGAGGGTGGAGGTATGGACGGCGAGACGCTCTACTCGATCGGTGACCTGGCACGGCGGACCGGGCTGACGGTCAAGGCCATCAGGTTCTACGCCGATTGCGGGATCGTGCCGCCGGCCACCCGTAGCCCGGCCGGCTACCGCCTCTACGGCATCGACGCCGTGGCACGCCTGGACCTCGTGCGTACGCTGCGCGAGCTGGGGCTGGACCTCGCCACGATCCGGAAGGTCGTGGACCGGGAGGTCTCGCTGCCCGAGGTCGCCGAGGCGCACGCCGAGGCGCTGGCGGTGCAGATCCGCACGCTGCGCCTGCGGCGGGCGGTGCTGACGGCGGTGGCCAGGCGCGGGTCCAGCCCTGAGGAGATGGATCTCATGCACAAACTGGCCAAGCTCTCCGAGGACGAACGCCGGCGCCTGATCGGCGACTTCCTCGACTCCGCCTTCGGCGGCCTGGACAACCCCGCGTTCGAGGGGGTCAGGCGCTCGATGACCCCTGAGCTGCCCGACAACCCCGAGCCCGAGCAGGTCGAGGCATGGGTGGAGCTGGCGGAGCTGTCCCGGGACCCGGACTTTCGCGCCGTCATGCGGCGGGTGGCCGAGCAGCACACGGAGGACGGCCCGGGTCTGCGACGCAACTTCGCCGCGGTGGTGCGTGACCGGGTCGGGCCCGCCCTGGCCGCCGGCGTCGACCCGGCCTCGCCTCAGGCCGGAGCGGTCGTCGCGGCGGTCTTGGCCGATTACGCGCGCCTTTCCGGCCGCCCCGACGACGCCGGTCTCCGGCGCAGGCTGCTGGCCCGCTTGGAGGCGGCCGACGATCCTCGCAGGGAGCTCTATCTGCGGCTGCTCGCGGTGATCAACGGCTGGCAGGCGCCGGAGAGCCTGGCGCCGGTCTTCGGCTGGTTCGCCGAGGCGTCTGGAAACGTGCCGCCTAGAACGTGACGCCTGGAACGTGACGCCGTCCAGCTCCACGATCGCCGCTCCGGCGGCCGAGAGCTCGCTCTCCACGCTCCCGGAGATCTGCTGCGCGGGCCCGATCGAGAAGGGTGGCCAGCGCCGCCGAGACGATCTCCGCGTCGGGCACCGGGGTGGGCGGCTCGAGCATGTTGCGTTGCACGTCGACGAGGAGCAGCATGCGAACACGTTATCGGATTGCGGCGTCGGCGGTGTCCGGCCTGGGCTGCCGCAGCACGGCGACGGCGACGGCGAAGGCGGCCACGAGCAGGGCGGCGGCGATGCCGAAGGCGAGGCGGTAGCCGCTGGTCAGCGCGGCCGCCTCGTCGCCGCCCCTGGCGAGCAGCTCCTGGGTGCGCGAGGCGGCGAGCGTGGAGAGCACCGCGACGCCGATCGCCATGCCGATCTGCTGGGTGGTGTTGAACAGTCCTGACGCCAGGCCCGCGTCGTCGGCCCTGGCGCCGGACATGCCGAGCGAGGTCAGCGCCGGGAGCACCAGCCCGCCCCCCGCGATGAGCACCATCACCGGCAGCAGGTCGGTGACGTAGTCGGCGTTCACCGGGATGCGGAGGAGCCAGACCATCGCTCCGAGCAGGAGCAGCAGACCGGCCATCAGTACGGCCCGCTCGCCGAAGCGGGTGTTGAGCCGGGCGGAGACGAACAGGGACACGCCGCCGATGGCCACCGCCGCGGGCAGCATCGCCAGGCCGGTTTCCAACGCGCCGTAGCCGAGGACCTTCTGCATGTAGAGGGCGACGATGATCTGGAAGGCGAACATGGCCGAAAGCGTCAGCATCTGGACCACGTTGGCGCCCGAGACGTTGCGCGAGCGCAGGATCCGCAGCGGCATCAGCGGGGTCCTGGCGGTCGCCTGGCGGCCGAAGAACGCGGCCAGCAGGAGCAGCGACACGGCGCCGAGGCCGAGGGTGTGCGCGGCGAGCCAGCCGTACTCCTCGATCTTGACCACGGTGTAGATGCCCAGCATCAGTCCGCTGGTGACCAGCAGCGCGCCGACGGCGTCGGCCCCCGCGGAGAGACCGGCGCCGCGCTCGCCCGGCACCACCCGGATCGCCAGCGCGATGGTGGCCAGCCCGATCGGCAGGTTGATGAAGAAGATCCAGTGCCAGCTGAAGGCGTCGGTGAGCACCCCGCCCAGGACCTGGCCGATCGAGGCTCCGGCGGCTCCGGTGAAGCTGAAGACGCCGATCGCCTTCGCCCGCTCCCTGGGCTCGGTGAACAGCGTCACCAGGATGCCCAGCACGACGGCGGAGGCCATGGCGCTGCCGACACCCTGCAGGAACCTGGCGGCGATCAGCATGCCGGGCCCGGTGGCCGCTCCGGCCAGGAGCGACGCGGCGGTGAAGACCGCGTTCCCGGCCAGGAACATGGTCTTGCGGCCGATCAGATCGCCCAGCCGGCCGGCCAGGAGGAGCAGCCCGCCGAAGGCGATCAGGTAGGCGTTGACGGTCCAGCTGAGGCCGGCGGGGGAGAAGCCCAGGTCCTGCTGGATGGCCGGCATCGCCACGGTCACGATGCTGCCGTCGAGGACCGTCATCAGCATCGCGGCGGACAGCACGGCCAGCGCCATCCAGCGGGACCTGATCGTGCCGGCACGGCTGGGGGATGGGGATGGTGCGGTGGGCGACATGGCCGACTCCTGTTTCGAAGGGGAACAGGAGAGACCGTAGCAGATAGTTTTGTTATAGACGATCCCTTGCGGACCTATTTCGTACGCTGCCGTGCCCGCCGGGCTGACTGCGGGGCCTCCGCCGGGACGGCCAGATGCCCGGTCACCAGGCGGTTCATCGCCCGGACGAGCACCTCGGCCTCTTCGTCGGGCAGCGCGGCCAGCGCCGCCCGGTGCACGCCGTCCACGATCTCCTGGCTGCGCCTCGCGGCCTCGGCGCCCTTCTCGGTGACCGCGATGATGCGGGCCCGCCGGTCGGTGCTGGACGGGCGGCGCTCGGCGAGCCCCGCCTCCTCCAGCGCGTCGACCGTGACCACCATCGTGGTCTTGTCCATGTCGCCGATCTCGGCGAGCTGGATCTGCGTGCGCTCCTCCTGCAGGGCGTGGACCAGCACGCAGTGCATGCGTGCCGTCAGGCCGATCTCGGCGAGCGCCGCCGCCATCCGGCTGCGCAGCACGTGGCCGGCGTGGTCCAGCAGGAATGACAGGTCGGGCTCGGTGCGGGCCGGTGCCATGGCGGTCATGCGTCCAGCCTAGCAACCCGATCCGTTCTGGATTATCTGCAAGGATCCGTCAATCGTGCGGCTCCCGCAGGGTCTACTTCGACAGGTAGAGCGTCTTCCAGGTGCCCGCGTACAGGCAGTTGATCGACGGCTTGCTCGCCTTGCCCTCGGCGCAGACCTTGAGCTCGACCTGGTAGACGTCGTGGTGCTTGAAGGAGAACGACTTGGCGGTCCGGTAGGAGCAGTCGCGGACGCTGTGGTGCTTGAACGGCAGGTTGTTGCCGCCGGCCTTGTAGGTGATGCGGAAGACCGCCCAGCCACAGGTCGAGGTCCTGCGGGTGTAGTCGCGGAGCTTGCCGGAGATGTGCACGGTGTCGGCGGTCGGGATGTCCGCGTGGTCCTCGCCCGAGGCGGTCAGGGAGCCCGAGGCCTTGGCCCGCTTGCCGGTGGCGTAGTAGGGGCCCCAGTGGCCCGCTGTCTCACTGGCGGTGACCGCGTCCGAGGTCACCGTCGCGGCCTGGGCCGCGGCGGGAGCGAGCGAGACGAGAGCGGCGGCGATGGCCAGGCCGGCCAGGGGGCGGATGATCGTCATCGGAGCGGTCCTTCCGTAGTGGTGATGACCGCACTGTCGGATGGACCGCTTTCAGCCGCCTTTCCAACCGGTGTCATACCGGGGCGACTTCAGCGCATGAGGCAGATCCGGTGAGAGCCGCTGTCGGCTTCCACCGGATCTGTCGGCGTCAGGGCTTGCTGTCCGTCCACCCCGCTTCGAGGACGACCGTCGAGTGCCACACGGTGCCGGGCTCGAAGCCGGCCTGGAGGCCGCCTGGCTTGACCACGACGCTGTCGTTGGCCAGCGCCCGGCCGGTCGACTCGTCGAAGATCAGCCGGTTCCGCACGACGCCGGCGTGCTCCTCGTCCGTCACCTTGGCCCTGACCTCCTGCTCGATCGCGACCGCCGTGCCCTGACGCCCCTCGGCGTCGGTGACGTTCTCGACGAGCTCGACCGTGTCGAGCTCGGCGAGCATCCGGAAGGCGGCGCCGCGCACCTGCGGCGTGACCGGCATGTCGGTGATCAGCCCCGCGCTCACCGTGAACAGCCAGAGGTCGGCCGACATCCGCTCGCCGTCGGACTCGGTGCCGTGCCCGCCGTAGGAGCGCAGCAGCCAGGCCTTGAGCCTGCCCGGGTCGGACGGCAGGGCGCGCAGGTCCTTCATGGTCACGTTGCGGCCGAGCCAGAACACCTTGTCCCCGTCGACCAGCGGCGTGTGGCTGGTCTTCGCGGCGCCGGGGGAGGTGGACAGGGCCGGCCCGATCCGCTTGGCCGACATCTCGACCCGGATCTCGGCCGGGGAGCCGGCCTGCCGCCACGCCGCCTCGTCCGCCTCGGTGACCGGGCGGGCGCCGAGCGACCGGCTGCGGGCCCACTGGTCGCCGCCGGTCGCCCTGGGCGTCCAGCCCTCGCTGCGCGAGCGGTCCTCGACCAGGTAACCGCCCTCTTCGGCCCGGTAGAGGTTGCGGCTCACGGACACGGTGTGCCAGAAGGCGCCGGTCCCGTCGGGCTGGCGGTCCGCGTTCTCGGCGGCGGCAAGCAGCACCTCCCGCGCCGACAGCTCGATCTTCGGGGCGTCCGTGGACGCGGTGACGGCGGGCAGGGCCACGTCGGGGGCGCGTGGCGCCGTGCCGCCGGTGCCGGTCACGACGACGGCCGCCGCCGCGACGGCCGCGGCGCCGGCCAGGCTGATGCCCCACGCCGGCCTGGTCCTGCGCCTGCTGCGCGCCCGCCGGGGCTGCGACATGGCGTAAGAGAGCTCCGCCGCCCTGGTGCGCTCGTCCACCGGCGCGTCGCCGAGGTGAGCGGGGCGGGCCGCCCGCAGTTCGTCGATGGGGTTCATGACCACTCCTCGCTGAGATTCCGCACCTGGGGACGGGACGGCCGGGGGGACTCCATCGCCTGTCCGAGCCGCTTGCGGGCGCGATGCAGCCGGACCCGGAAGGCGGCCGACGAGCAGCCGACGACCCGGGCGGCGTCGCGCGGGGACAGCCCCTGCCACGCGACCAGGATGAGGATCTCCCGGTCGTCCTCCGGCAGCTCGGCCAGTGCCCGGAGCACGCCGAACCGTTCGGTGACCTGGTCGGCCACGTCGCCCTCGGTCCAGCCGCGCAGCTCCGCGCTCAGCGCCTCCCGTCGCGCCTCCGCCCGGATGTTGTCGCGCAGCACGTTGCGCGCCACCCCGAGGAGCCACGGCAGAGCCGGCTCCGGCACGTCGCCCAGCCGCCGCCAGGCGATCGCGAACGTCTCGCTCACCACCTCGTCCGCCACCTGCCGGCCCGCGCGACTGACCACGTACGCCCATACGCGCTGCCGGCATTCGTCGTACATGCCGGTGAATCGGTGCTCATCATCCGTCACCGCGCCGCCCCTCCGTTCCGGATGCGCTTCTTCTGACACCAGGTAGTGGTCCGAGGCGTCCGGTTGTTACCGGAAAGGTGATTATGCAGGTAGCGGGAGTGCGGGGATCGCACCCGGGCCGGCGCATTCGCCAGTGCTACGCGCACGTACCTTTCCCGGATGCTGCCCACGACCCCGCCCCCCGGCGGCGGGAACTGCACGGCCACGATCTCGCAGGGCCAGCAGTGGAACGACAGGTTCAACCTGTCGGTCGCGATCTCGGGCGCGAGCAACTGGATCGCCACGGTGACCCTACGGAGCCCGCAGAAGATCATCGCTACCTGGAACGGGAGCCCGACCTGGGATTCCACCGGTAACGTCATGACGATGCGGCCGAACGGCAGCGGCAACACCTTCGGATTCACCGTCCAGCACGGCGGCAACTGGAACTGGCCGTCGGTCTCCTGCCGGACAGGCTGACCCGGCACCGGGTGTGACGATCCGCCCGGATCGTCACATCCGTGTCAGCCGGCGACGCCGACGAAGAAGGCGGTGGGGATCAGGGCGACGGTGAGGGCGAACAGCAGCATCTGGCCGGGCCGCGCGGCGTAGGCGGCGAGCTGGCCGGGGAAGAAGTCGGATTCGCCCGTCCGGGCCAGCACGCCGGCCAGGAGCAGCGGCGGGCCGAGAACAAGCCCGGCGCCCTCGACCCACCGGTATCGGCTCTGCGTGATCGTCATGGCCATCATCCAACCGGCGGGAGCGCGCGGGCACACGGGCGCCCGGGCGAGACCTGGCGGTATACCCAGCACTACCCCGGGACGCGGCCGCCGTCCTTGAGCGGGCGGCCCGGACCGGCCCCGCCGCTCCGCGCGGCTGCGGCCAGCCGACGTCCCGCTCGCTGCGCCGGAGCCTCCACCAGCCGGTACGTCAGTGCCGAGCAGCCCAGCAGCACCGCCAGGACCACCACCCCCAACCCCAGCCGGTACGGCCACGCGATCGACGCCGGATCCGGGAGGAGCCCGTCGACGATCTCCAGCAGGATCGGGTGGAGCAGGTAGACCGAGTAGCTGACCATCCCCAGCCACGCCCACACGGCCGGCATCCGCCGCTCGGCCAGCAGCATCCCGGCGGCGAACGTCGCCCAGGCGGCGACGACCGCGATCGCCCACGACCAGGGGAAGCCGGGGCTGTGCCAGCCGCCCGCGGCCACGGCCGCCACCGGCACGCTCCCCGCCAGGGCCAGCGCCCTCGGCCAGCCGATCTGCCCTGCCTTGGCCCGGTAGAGCGCCGTACCGGCGAACATGGTGGCCAGGATGGTCAGGCTCTGCCAGGCCGGGATCCGCCCGTTGACCGCGATCAGGCCGAGCGTGACCAGGGCCAGCGCCACCGCACCGGCCCGCCGCAGGGCCGCGCGGGAGCTCAGCGCCCCGGCCAGCCCGCAGCCCGCCAGCGCGATCACCGCCAGCGTGGTGGCGAGCGTGGCGCCCGCGCCGCGCGACAGCAGTACCGAGGGCAGGATCCCGCCCGCCGCCACGGCCAGCACCCCGAACCCGCAGGCGATCTCCGCGCTGCGCAGGTGCACCCTGGCCAGGTAGAGGGCCGTGACCAGCAGGTAGAAGGCCATCTCGTACGACAGCGTCCACAGCACGTTGATCACGTTGGGTACGTTCAGGAGATCCTGGAGCATCGTCAGGTGCCCGAGGATCGCCGAGGCGGGCCGGTCCGTCAGCCAGATGTGCGGTGCGTCGATGCCGGTGACCGCCAGCAGCAGGGCCGCGGCGACGACCACGGCCCACAGCGGGTAGAGCCGGAACAGCCTGCCGATCCAGAACTCCGGCACGCTGCCGCGACGCTCCAGCGAGGCCGGGATGACGTAGCCGCTGACCAGGAAGAACACCATCACGCCGTACATCCCGGCGTCGAACCACGGGCCGGTGACCTCGCGCAGCTCCGGGTAGAGCGGGTTGAGCGCGTGCTCGTAGACCACCACGAGCGCAGCCACCCCGCGTAAGGCGTCGAGCCATCCCAGCCGGGCTCCTCGGGCTCGCGGTGGCGCGTCGGAGGTGTCGCGCATGCCGGTATGAGTCATCGCCGCCCGACCCTACCGCCCGAATCCTATAGTTGACACTGACTATTCCGGTATGGATAGTTGAGACTGACTAAGGAGGGTTCGCTCGGTGAAAAGGCGGAAGGTGGCCAACCCGCTGGCCCTGGCGGTGCTCGCCTGGCTGATGAGGGAGCCGACGCACCCGTACGAGCTGGGGCGGCGGCTGCAGGAGAGCGGCCAGGACCGCAACATCAAGTACAACCGGGGCTCGCTGTACATGGTGGTCGAGCAGCTGCGCAAGGCCGGGTTCATCGCCGAGGAGGCCACCGTCCGCGACACCCAGCGGCCCGAGCGCACCCTCTACGCGCTCACCGACGAGGGGCGCGCCGAGTTCTACGACTGGATGCGGGAGCTGGTCAGCGAGCCGCAGCACGAATACCCCCGGTTCGGGGTGGCCCTGTCGCTGCTGAGCGTGCTCTCGCCGGAGGAGTCCGCCGAGCTGCTGCGGCACCGGTCGCGGGCGCTGGACGGCGAGATCGGCGGGATCCGCGACCTCGTGCGCGGCGCGACCGAGCGGGGGGTTGCCTGGGTGTTCCTGATCGAGGAGGAGTACCGGCTGGCCCTCCTGGAGGCCGAGCGCCGCTTCGTCGCCGGACTGATCGAGTCGCTGGAGCAGCCCGACTACGTCCGGACCTGGCAGGAGTTCTTCGATCGCGAGGAGAGATCATGAAGAGTGCGACGGCAACCGGTCACGTGACCTCCGCCGACGGCACCACCATCGGCTACCACCGGCTCGGCGACGGCCCCGCCCTGGTGGTGCTGCACGGCCAGATGGAGTCCGCGCAGAGCCACCGGCAGATCGCCGAGGCGCTTGCCGGCGCCCACACCGTCTACCTGCCCGACCGCCGCGGCCGCGGGCTGAGCGGCCCCTACGGCGCGGAGCACACCGTCGAGCGGGAGGTCGAAGACCTGGACGCGGTGCTCGCGGCGACCGGCGCCCAGCACGTCTTCGGGGTCAGCGTCGGCGCGCTCGTCCTGCTCAGGGCGGCGACCAGCCTGCCCGCCATCCGCAAGGCCGCTGTTTACGAGCCGCCCCTGTTCGCCGACGGCCCCGCGCCCACCGCCTGGCTGACCCGCTACGAGCGGGAGATGGCCGAAGGCAGGGTGCCGGCGGCGCTCATCACCGCCATGCAGGCGGCACAGCTCGGGCCGTCGTTCCTCAGGTTCATGCCGCGCCGGCTGCTGGAGTTCCTGTCGGCCCGGATGACGGCCGGCCAGGACAGGAAGGCGCGGCCGGGCGACGTCACCATGCGGATGCTCGCCCCGACCCTGCGCCACGAGGCGCGTGTCGTGGCCGAGCTGGCCCAGACGCAGCGGGACTTCGGCGCGGTGCGCGCGGATACGCTCCTGCTCGGCGGCGCCAAGAGCCCCGCTTACCTGAAGGCCGCGCTCGACGCTCTGGAGCGGGTGCTGCCCCACACCCGGCGGGTCGAGTTCGCGGGGCTCGACCACAGCGGATCCGGCAACACCGACCTGGGCGGCAGGCCGGACGTGGTGGCGGACGAGCTCCGCCGCTTCTTCGCCTGATCCGTTCCGTCCAGCAGGTGCGCATGTCCGCCCGAAGCAGGATCATGTGGGCATGCTGTCCGCCCTGGCGACCATCGTGGCCGCCCTCGCACTCGTGCTGAACGGCCTCATGGCCGGCATCTTCTTCGCGTTCTCCAACTCGATCACACCCGGCCTCGGCGCGATCGACCCGGCGCAGGCCGTGACCGCCATGCGCAGCATCAACCAGAAGATCCTGAACCCGGCGTTCCTCGCCGTGTTCGTGCTGTCGCCGTTCGCCTCGGCGGCTGCCGGCGTGCTCCTGCTGCTGCTCGGTGAGACCGCGGCCGCGATCTGGTTCTTCGCGGCCGGCGCGGTCTACGCCCTGGGCGCGTTCCTGCCCACGGCCGCGCTCAACGTGCCGATGAACAACGCCCTCGAAGCCGGCGAGCTGGACTGGCAGGGATACGGGCACCGCTGGACGCGCTGGAACACCGTGCGCGCCGCCGCGAACGTCATCGCCCTGCTCCTGATCGGCGCCGGGCTGTGGGTGTGGCAGTGATCGGCGCGGGATTCCGCACCGATCGCTGATCACATGTTGATCATGTGGCCGGCCAGGCCGTGGATCGCCTCCTTGACCGCTTCGCCGAGGGTCGGGTGGGCGTGCACGTTGCGGGCCACCTCGTGGACGGTGAGGTCCCACTGCTGGGCCAGCGTCAGCTCCGGCAGCAGCTCGGTGACCTCGGGGCCGATCAGGTGGGCGCCGAGCAGCTCGCCGTACTTCTCGTCACTGATGATCTTGACGAAGCCGGCCGCGTCACCCAGGCCGTGCGCCTTGCCGTTGGCGGTGAACGGGAACTTCGCCACCTTGACGTCGTAGCCGAGGTCGCGCGCCTGAGTCTCGGTGTAGCCGAAGCTGGCCACCTGCGGCTGGCAGTAGGTGGCGCGCGGGATCATCACGTAGTCGAGCTCCATGGTCTCGGCCCCCGCGATGGTCTCCGCGGCGATGATGCCCATCGACTCCGCCGCGTGGGCCAGCATGAGCTTGGCGGTGACGTCGCCGATCGCGAAGATGTGCGGCACGTTGGTGCGCAGCCGGCCGTCGACCGCGACCGCACCCCGGTCGGTGAGGGCGACGCCGGTCTTCTCCAGCCCGTAGCCGTCGACCCGCGGCTGGAAGCCGATCGCCTGCAGCACCTTGTCCGCCTCCAGCACCTGCTGCTGGCCGTCGCGGGAGACGGTCACCTTGACGGAGGAACCGGTGTCCTCGATGTTCTCCACGCGGGTGGAGGTGAGCACCTGGATGCCGAGCCGCTTGTAGCGCTTGGCCAGCTCGGCCGAGACCTCTTCGTCCTCCAGCGGCACGACGCGGTCGAGGAACTCCACGATCGTCACCTTGACGCCGTAGTTGTGCATCACGTACGCGAACTCCACGCCGATCGCACCCGCGCCCGCGATGATGACGCTCTCCGGCAGCTCCTCGGAGAGGATCTGCTCCTCGTACGTCACCACGCGCTCCGAGAGCGACGTGCCGGGGATCAGCCGGGTGGAGGCGCCGGTGGCGATGATGCAGTTGTCGAAGGTGATCGTCTCGTCGTTCACCTGCAGCGTGTTGGCGTCAAGGAAGGTGCCGCGGCCGTCGTACTCCGTGATGGAGTTCTTCTTCATCAGGTAGTGCACGCCCTTGACCCGGCCGTCCGCCACCTTGCGGCTGCGCGTGAACGCCGCGCCGTAGTCGAAGCTGACCTCGCCGGTGATGCCGAAGGTCTTGGCCTCGTTGTTGAAGATGTGGGCCAGCTCGGCGTTGCGCAGCAGCGCCTTGGACGGGATGCAGCCCACGTTCAGGCAGACGCCACCCCAGTACTTCTCCTCGATGACCGCTGCGCGCAGGCCGAGCTGGGCGGCGCGGACCGCTGCCGTGTATCCCCCCGGACCCGCGCCGAGAACGACGACGTCATAGTGAGTGCTCATGCGTCGGACGATACCGCTCGCCCAGGTGCACCCCGGACCGTCACCCCTGCCGCTAGACCTCCACCTTGTACGTCAAGGTCAGCTCGTCGGCTGGAACGCCGCGAATACCCCAGTTCACTTGCGGCATCTCGATGATCGTGATCTCCACGTCGGCCGCGGGGAAGGGAAGCGTCTGGTAGATCGTACGGATCAGCGAGCGTTTGGCGTAGTCGCTGCGGCCGGTGAAGCAGACCACCTCGATGATCAGATAGCCGTCGCCGCGCTGCGGGCAGATGAAGTCCTCGGCGTCCAGCAGGACGAACCGGTGGAACCGCTTTTCCTCGGGCAGCCCCCACGCGCTGACGAGGCAGGACTGCAGGAGATCCGACACCTCCCGCTGCCGCCCGGCCCACACGTCCCGACGCCCGTAAACCTTCACCTGTGCCATGTCGGCCACTATAGGTGGGTGATTCGCATACTGCTCGCCGACGACGAAGCCATGATCCGCGCCGGGATCAGGGCCATCCTCGGGTCGGACCCGGAGCTCGACGTGGTCGCCGAGGCCGCCGACGGGCGGGAGGCGGTCGACCTGGCCATCAGCCACTACCCGGACGTGGCGCTGCTCGACATCCGGATGCCCCGGCTCGACGGGCTGGCGGCGGCGGCCGAGATCCGCCGGACGGCGCCGGGCACCGCCGTGGTGATGCTGACCACATTCGGCGAGGACGACTACATCGCCAAGGCGCTCGACGTCGGGGTGAGTGGATTCCTGCTCAAGTCGGGCGACCCGCGCGAGCTCATCGCCGGCATCCACGCCGTCGCGGACGGCGCCGCCTACCTGTCGCCCAAGGTCGCCCAGCGCGTCATCACCCAGCTCGCCGGGGGACGCATGGCACGCGGCGCGGCCGCCCGCGACCGCATCCAGGGCCTCACCGAACGCGAGCGCGAGGTGCTCGCCCTGGTCGGAGCCGGGCTGTCGAACGCCGAGATCGCCGGGCGGCTGCACATCGTGGAGGGCACCGTGAAGGCGTACGTGAGCGCCATCCTCACCCGGCTCGACGTCCGCAACCGTGTCCAGGCCGCGATCATCGCCCACGAGGCCGGGTTGGTAGCCTGACGCGTGATGTATCGCCTCGTGTTCACGCAGGTCTTGCGGCGTCTCGACGCCGAGGCCGTGCACCACCGCACCGTCAGGGCCCTCGCGCTCCTCGCCAGGCTGCCCCTGCTCAAGCGACTGCTCCACCGGGCGCTCGCACCGCACGACCCCGCCCTGCGCGTGAGCGCCTTCGGCGTGCACTTCCCCGGCCCGCTCGGGCTGGCCGCCGGATTCGACAAGGACGCCGCCTGCGCCGAGGGGATCGCCGCGCTCGGCTTCTCCCACGTCGAGGTCGGCACCATCACCGCGCACGCCCAGCCGGGCAACCCCCGCCCCCGCCTGTTCCGGCTGGTGCCGCAGCGGGCGGTCATCAACCGGATGGGGTTCAACAACGCCGGCGCCGCGGCCGCCGCCCGCCGGCTGCGCCGCACCCGCGGGGTGCCGGTCGTGGTGGGCGTCAACATCGGCAAGACCAAGGTGGTGCCCGAAGCCGAGGCGGCCGACGACTATGTCGCCAGCGCCAAGGAGCTCGCGCCGCTGGCCGACTATCTGGTCGTCAACGTCAGCTCACCCAACACGCCCGGCCTGCGCGACCTGCAGGCCGTCACGCTGCTGCGCCCCCTGCTGTCGGCGGTCAAGGAGGTCGCCGACGGGACGCCCCGCCGCACCCCGCTGCTCGTCAAGATCGCCCCGGACCTCGCGGACGAGGACGTCGACGCCGTCGCGGACCTGGCCGTGGAGCTCGGCCTCGACGGCATCATCGCCACCAACACCACGATCAGGCACGGCGGCGAGACGGGCGGCCTGTCAGGCCGCCCGCTCAAGGCCCGCTCGCTCGAAGTGCTGCGCCGCCTGCGGGCCAAGGTCGGCGACCGGCTCGTGCTGGTCTCGGTCGGCGGGGTGGAGGACGTCGACGATGTCTGGGAACGCCTGCTCGCCGGCGCCACCCTGGTGCAGGGTTACACCGGCTGGATCTACGGCGGGCCGCTGTGGGCCTCCCGCATCCACCGCCAGCTCTCCCGCCGCGTCCGCCGCCACCGGCTCTCCTCGATCACCGAGATCATCGGCCGCACGGCTTAGGGGGCCGGGGTGGTGACGCGACTCGGTGAGATCCCGGCACGGTCGTGCGCGAGTTATCTCGAGCTGGCCGACCGCCACGCGCCCGGGCTGGTGGAAGGGCTCTACCTGCAGGGGTCCGTCGCGCTCGGCGACTTCACGCCGGGCGCCAGCGACATCGACTTCGTCGCGGTGGTCGCCGAGCCGTTCGATCCCGCCCCGCTGCGCGCCGTTCACGCCGAGCTGAAGGCGCGCCACCCGAAGCCCCACTTCGACGGGCTCTACGTCACCTGGGACGACCTGCGCGAGGATCCCGAGCGGAGCCCGGCGGGCGTGTCCGTGCACGAATGGCGGGTGCGGGAGAGCAGCAGGTTCGAGCGGCACCTGGTGACCTGGCACGTGCTGGCCCAGGGCGGTGTCGCGGTGCGCGGGCCGGAGGTGGAGACCCTCGGCGTCCACACGGACTGGGCCGCGCTGGCCGAGGGGACCAGGGCCAACCTGGCCACCTACTGGACCCGGTGGCTGGAGCGCAGCTCACGGCCCGCGACGTGGATGGGGATGGCCGCGCTGAGCGACTATCAGACGACCTGGGGCGTGCTCGGCGTCACCCGGCTGCACCACACGCTGGCCTCGGGGCGGGTGACCTCCAAGACGGCGGCGGGCGCCTACGCGCTGGCCGCGTTCGGCGAGCGCTGGCACCGGATCGTGCGGGAGGCGGTGCGCATCCGCACAGGCGGCCCGGCGCTCTATCGCAGCCCGTTTCGCCGTCGCGCCGACATGCTCGCCTACATGTCCATGGTGCTGAACACCCGGCCTATGGTGAGGGAGTGATCGTGGACGAGGTCGAGCTCGGCGGCGGGGTCGCTCTGCGCCCGTTGAAATCGAACGACGCGGCCGAGGTCGCGCGGGCGTACGCGCGCAACCGCGAGCACCTGAGCCCATGGGAGCCGCGCCGCGCCGCCGACTTCTACACCCTGGCAGGGCAGGTGACCCGGGTGCGGGACCAGCTCGAACAGCGCGCGGCAGGCCGGTTGATGCCGTGGCTGCTCGTCGACGGCCGGCGGGTCGTCGGCGCCGTCAACCTGTCCGGCATCACGCTCGGCGCGTTCCGCAGCGCCAGTCTCGGCTACTGGATGGACTCCGGCTACACCGGCCGGGGTCTGGCCACCAGCGCGGTCGAGGTGGTCTGCCGGGTGGCCGGCGAGCGGCTCGGACTCCACAGGATCGAGGCGGGAACCCTGCTGCACAACGCCGGCTCCCAGCGCGTCCTGCGTAAGGCGGGCTTCGAGCTCATCGGGACCGCGCCCCGCTATCTGCACATCGACGGCGAGTGGCGTGACCACCTGCTGTTCCAGCGCATCCTCCACGACCGGCCGCCCGGGTGAGCCGCGGGACTGTCGTAGCGGGGCGTTAGTGTCCGTGCGTCGGATGCCGGTGACGGCGAGGAGTTCAGGGTGACCACGCTCGCGAGATCGGAGCCGGCGGAGGTGGAGGCCTCCGTCGAGCAGCTCGTGCACATCGGCGAGGACGACTACACCGTCGCACGCATGAGCTCCGACGACGCGGGCGCCTTCGTCGCCTCGGGGCGGGCGCTGGCCGGGGTGCAGCCGGGGGAGCGGCTCCTGCTGGCCGGCGAGTGGGGAGAGCACCCGCGCTTCGGCGGCCGGCTGCTGGTCAAGCGGTGCGAGCGGGTGGCGCCGTCCACCGTCCGCGCCATCACCCTCTATCTGGGGTCGGGGCTGATCCGGGGAGTGGGGCCCCGGCTGGCCCACGCCATCGTCAGCCACTTCGGCGAGCAGACGCTGAAGGTCATCGACGCCGAGCCGGAGCGGCTGCGCGAGGTCGTCAACATCGGCGCCGTCAGGCAGGCGCAGATCGTCGAGGCGTGGGCCGAGCAGAAGGCGGTGGCCGAGCTCATGGTCGCCCTGCAGGGGTTCGGGGTCAGCCCCCTGCTCGCGGCCAAGATCTACCAGTCCTACGGCAACGACGCGCTGCGTGTCCTGACCAGCGACCCCTACCAGCTGGTGGGTAGGGTGCGGGGAATCGCCTTCCACACCGCCGACCGGATCGCGCTGCGCTCCGGAGTGCCGGCGAGCAGCCCGCAGCGGATCAAGGCGGCGGTGGTGGACCGCCTGGAGACGGCGGCGGCCGGCGGCGGGCACTGCTTCCTGGCGCTGCGCGCTCTGCTCGCCCAGGTGTCCGCCCTGGTCGAGCAGGACGAGGAGCCGATCCGGCGGGCGGTCGACGCGCTTCACGCCGAGCGCAGGGTGGTCGTCGAGGCGTCGATGACCGACGCGAGCCAGGTGGTCGTCTACGGCAAGCAGGAGCACAGCCGCGAGCTGGCGCTGGCCGCACACCTGGCCAGGCTCTGCCAGGCGCGCTCGACGATGCGGCTGCGCCCCTTCAAGGAGGACCAGCGGCTGCACGAGGACCAGCGGGCCGCCGTCAACCTGGTGCTGACCAGCACCGTGTCCGTCCTGACCGGCGGCCCGGGCTGCGGCAAGAGCCACACCGTCGCGGCGATCGCGGCCACCGTGCGGGCGATGGGCTGCAGGGTGACGCTGACCGCGCCGACGGGCAAGGCCGCCAAACGCCTCTCGGAGCTCACCGGCCTGCCCGCGATGACCGTCCACCGGATGCTCGCCCACCAGGCGGAGCCTGAAGACGGCATGCTGTTCCAGGAGCACCCCGCCGAGGCGGACCTCATCGTGGTGGACGAGGCGTCCATGCTGGACCTGCAACTGGCCACCCGGCTGACGGCCGCCATCCCCTCTGGCAGCCACCTGCTGCTGGTCGGCGACAGCGACCAGCTCCCCAGCATCGGGCCCGGCAGGGTGCTGGCCGACGTGCTGAACGTGGCGGAGATCCCCCGCGTCCGGCTGACCCACATCTTCCGCCAGGCGCAGGACAGCGGCATCGTCCAGGCCGCCCACCACATCCGCACCGGCGAGCTGCCACCCCTGCCGGGCGGCGGCGGCTTCTGGTTCGAAGAGCTGGACGAGGCGTCCCTCGTGGCCGAGCGGGTGATCCACCTGGCGACGGAGGCCATCCCCAGAAAACAGGGCATCCGCCCCGACCAGGTCCAGGTCCTCTGCCCGATGCGCAAGGGCGCGACGGGCACCGTCGAGCTCGGCCGCCGGCTCCAGGAGCGCCTCAACCCACCCAGGGACGACGTGGACGAGCACTGGTACGGCTCCACGGTCTTCAGAGTGGGCGACAGGGTCATGTCCATCCGCAACAACTACGAAAAAGGCATCTTCAACGGAGAGATAGCCACCGTCACCGCGATCAACCCGAGAGACAGACAGATAGACATCACAACGGACGACATCCAGACAGTCGAGTACGCCTTCGACGAGCTGGACGAACTCACTCACGCCTACGCGATAAGCGTCCACCGCTCCCAGGGCAGCGAATACCCCTTCGTCGTCGCTCCCATAGTCGCCGAATCCGGCGGCATCATGCTCCGCCGCCGCCTCCTCTACACCCTCATCACCAGAGCGAAATCCTGGGTGGTCCTCGTAGGCCAGAGAGACGCCCTTGAGCTGGCCGTACACCGCCTGGGCGACAGAAGGAACACCGCCCTCGCCCAACGCCTCTCACTATTGACCCCATGAGCGTCAAAGGCGGGCGCGGTTACGACGGCCTACCCCATGCGGTGTCGGCCGTGCCGCAAACCAGAAGGCAGAAACCCCGCCGGCGGAAAGGCGCGCCGCGCGGAAGTCAGGTGCTCGGGCGAGTCGATTCGGCGTCGTGGGTCATGGCGTCGATGCGGGACATCACCGCGGTCACCTCGACCACGCCCGGCCGGTGGGGCCGGCGGCGCTGCCAGGGACGAGGGCCGGCCAGGGGCCTGTATTCGACGCCGAGCGCGTCCAGCCGCCCCAGGTGCGACTCGAGCCGCCCGGCGAAGTCCGCGTTCGGTCCCCAGCCGATCTCGGCGACCGCGCAGGCGCGCGGCCACAGCCGGTAGTCCACGGTACGGGCGTCGGGCACGCGTTCGGTCCAGAGCTGGGCCTGCGCGCCCAGGACGCGGGCCCGCTCGTCGGCGGTCCAGTCAGCGGGGGCGGGATCGAAGGCGGCCACGTCCGCGACGGTGACGCTCTCACCGATCGCCAGCGGCTCGTCGGCGGAGGCGGCCTCGGCGTAGTCGAAGTAGAGGGGGAAGACGGGGGTGGCGACCACGTCGTGGCCTGCGGCGGCGGCGCGGCGCCCGACGTTCATGCCGCGCCACGGCATGACGACGGTGTCATGCCGCAGGCCGCCGCTGACGAACGCCTCGTCCCAGACCACCGCGCGCGAGCCCCGCTCCGCCAGCGCGTCGGCGAGCTGCCGCAGGAACCACGCCTGCAGGTCGTTGGACGTGGCCAGGCCGAGGGACTCGCGGTAGGCGACGATCTCGGGGGAGGCCGTCCAGTGGTCCAGGACGACCTCGTCGCCGCCGATGTGGACGTAGGGGGTGTCGCCGAGGGCGGACAGGAGCTCGTCGAAGATCGTGGTGAGGAACTCGATCGTGGGCGGCAGCGGCGACAGGATGGCGGGGGAGATGCCCCAGCGGTCCATGACGTCGTGCTCCTCGCCCGTGGCCCCGAACGAGGGGTAGGCGGCCAGGATCGCCGAGGCGTGGCCGGGCACGTCGATCTCGGGGACGATCGTGACGGCGCGGGCACGGGCGTAGGCGGCGAGTTCGGCCAGGTCGGCGAGGGTGTAGTAGCCGCCGTGCGGGATGCCGTCGTAGGCCTCCGGCTCGCGGTAGTAGTGGGTGGCGGTGCGCGGCCGGTGCGAGGAGATCTCGTGCAGCAGCGGATAGGCCTCGCTCTCCACCCGCCAGCCCTGGTCGTCGGCCAGGTGCAGGTGGAGATGGTTGAGCTTGTGCACGGCCATCAGGTCGACCAGCCGCATGATCTCCCGCTTGGGGAAGAAGTGCCTGGCCACGTCGAGGTGCAGGCCGCGCCACGGGAATCGAGGTGAGTCCTCGATCCGGACGCCGGGCACGGTCCACGAGCCCTGCGCGGTGACGCGGTAGGAGGCGTCGGGCAGGAGCTGGTGCACCGACTGGGCGGCGTAGAAGGCGCCCGCCGGGCCGCCCGCGGTGATCTCGATCCCTCGCGAGCCCGCGGTCAGCCGGTAGCCCTCGGCGCCGAGCGCCGCCTCGTGCCGGACGTCGATCGCGCCGTCGTCGCCGGGCCGCAGGTCGAGCAGGGGCAGCGCGGTGCGGATCGGGTCGATCAGATCGGCCGGCCCGGAGATGGCGGCGCCTGCGGACAGGTCATAGGAACCGGAGAGGGGATTGAGCAGCTTCGGGCGAGGAATCATGGTTCGAGATA
The DNA here is from genome assembly GCF_037044575.1 of Nonomuraea sp. LPB2021202275-12-8. Classification (NCBI taxonomy): domain Bacteria; kingdom Bacillati; phylum Actinomycetota; class Actinomycetes; order Streptosporangiales; family Streptosporangiaceae; genus Nonomuraea; species Nonomuraea sp. LPB2021202275-12-8. The sequence goes on from NZ_JBAHWD010000033.1 coordinate 50,222, forward strand.
GTGCTGCAATCCGTTCGCCAAGGCCAGTGCGATCTTCTGGCGGAACCGCGGATCCTGGAACTTGGCCGCTTCGGCCGGGTTCTTCATGTTGCCGGTCTCGACGAAGATCTTCGGCACGGTCGAGAGGTTCAGGCCGCCGAGGTCATTGCGGTAGTCGAGGGCCTTCGAGCCGATGTAGGTGGAGTAGGGCAGGCCGGTGCCCTTGCGGAAGGCGTCGCGCACGGCCACCCCGAGCCTGGACGAGGCGCCCACGACCGGGTCCACCGGGCCGTTGATCTTCTTCGGCATGATGACGTGGAAGCCGCGGTTGCGGGTCGCGGAGCCGTCGGCGTGGACCGAGATCGCGGCGTCGGCCTTGCTGCGGTTGCCGATGGCGGCCCGCTCGGTGATGCACGGCCCCACGCCGGTGTTGTTCTGCCTGGTCAGCTTGACCTGGGCGCCCCGGCTCCTGAGGATCTTGACGAGCCGGGTGGAGACGTCCCAGGTGAAGGCCGCCTCGGAGTAGCCGCCGGCGGTCGCGGTGCCGGTGGTGTCGCAGGCCTTCCACTGCGTCAGCACGTTCACCTTGCGGTTGATGGCCTTCGGGGCGCGGAAGTTGCCGCCGTTGTGGCCGGGATCGACGACCACCAGCTTGCCGCTGAGCGGCTTGGCCGCGGGCGCCCTGCCGGCCGGCGCGGGCGCCGACGGCGCGCCGGTGCCGTCGGCCTGGGGCCTCGCGGCCTGCTCGGCGGCCTGACCTGCAGCGGGCCCGCCGGAGACGGCGCCGCCGCACGCGGAGGTGATCAGGCCGCATACGGCGAGGACGGAGGCTGCTAGAGCACGCATGGGCTCCAACTTACGTCAAGCCCGGCGCCCGGGTTGCCGGACTCCGTCAAACGCGCCGACCGGACTCACCAGACGTGTTCGCCGACCTCCTGCCGCTGCAGCAGGGCGGCCAGCTCCCGCGCGTCCTCGGCGTCAAGGCCGAGGACGACGCGCGGGCGGCCCCACGGGTGGTCGAGGGAGTGGGCGACGTAGCTGGCGACGGACTCCGCCCCGACATCGGTTCCCCTCCCTCGCCCGGCCCTCCACTGCGCCCAGGCGCGTTCGAGCTCGGCCGCGGCGCGCTGGGCGCAGGACACCAGTTCTGGATCACGCATGACTGTCCCCCCGGATCAGATCGTGACCGGACCGAATCCGGCCACAATTAGCATGACCCTGGCGAGTTAACCGCCGTGCGTCGGTGTCGCGAAGCATGTTGACCCAGCCTTGGCCCGCTCTTAGGCGGATCCCGTGCTGCGGCGCACGATCAGCTCGGGGGTTATCTCGCGCAGCCGGGCGGAGGTGGCCGGGTTGGTGATCCGGTCGCTCAGCAGCGCGGCCGCCGCCCTGCCCATGGCCCGGCGCGGCTGGTCGACGGAGGTCAGGGAGATGCGGCCGGCGGCCGACAGGTGCGTGTTGTCGTAGCCGACCACCGAAAGGTCTTCAGGCACTCGCAGGCCCAGCTCGTCGGCGGCGGAGAGCACGCCGAGCGCTACCACGTCATTGGCGGCGAAGATCGCCGTGGGCCTGGGGTCGCGGGTCAGCAGGGCGAGTGCCGCACTCCTGCCGCCGTCCTCGGTCGAGTCCGCGGCCTCGACCATGATGTAGGGCGCGAGCGAATGCCTGCGCATGGCCACGAGATAGCCCTCGCAGCGGGAGGGGCGCGGGCCCTCGATGTGCGCGATGCGCTTGTGGCCGGACTCGACCAGGTGGTCGATGGCCAGGCGGGCGCCGAGCCGGTCGTCGTCGACGACGATGTCCACGCTGTCCAGCTCGATGTCACGTTCCCCGACGACGACCGTCGGGGTGTATGCGGTGGCCTCGATGAGGGTCTCGCTGGTCGGCGCGATGCCTAACAGGACCAGCCCGTCGACCCTGAGTTCGAGGAAGGCCTCCACGGCCTCGTCCTCGAAGGCGGGGTCCCACTGGCTGTTCCCGATCAGCATGCGCAGGCCGTCGCCGTGCAGGCTCTCCTGCAGCCCGTCGAGGAACTCCGCGTAGAAGGGGTTGTGCAGGTCGGCGACGAGCGCGCCGACGAGGTGGGTGCGGCCTTCGACCAGGCTGCGCGCCACCGCGTTCGGCCGGTAACCGAGTTCGCGGGCCGCCTGCAGCACGGCTTGGCGCCGATGCTCGCTCACGTGCGGGGATCCGCGCAGCACGAGTGAGACCAGCGATTTGGAGACGCCGGCTCGTTCGGCGACGTTGCGGATGGTGGGCCTTGGCCGAGGCAGCGTATCTACCTCTCTCAACTTGGTGATGGTTGAAGTCTTGACGGGCGGTCCTGACATGTGTCTCCCCCGCGATGCGAAGTTGGGCACCTGTCTCACCAAACGATCGAGTTCGCCGCAGGGTACGGCTTCAGGTAAGGGAAGCCTGGTATGCACCTGATCGCCACAGGCCGGTTATTGGGCACGGCGTCGGATACTGTGCAGGTGTGACCACCGGTAAGCCGGCCGGGACAGCGCGGCCGGCACGTCGCAGGCTCAGCGTGGACCGCAGGCGTGAGGAGCTGATGGCGGCGGCACTGGAGTTGTTCAGCACGCGCGACGCCGAGGACGTCTCGATCGACGACGTGGCTTCGGCTGCGGGGGCCTCGCGGGCTCTCGTCTATCACTACTTCGGTGGCAAGCAGGAGCTCTACGTGGCCGCGCTGAGGAGTGCGGCGGAGCAGCTGGAAGCGCGGCTGCGCCCGCATGACGGCGGCAGGCCGCTGGACGAGCTCGCCTCCGGGCTCAAGCGCTACTTCGACTTCGTGGAAGAGCACGCGGCGGGCTTCGCGGCGCTGCTGCGCGGCGGTCCGGCCAACCGGGCGGGCGAGATCGGCGAGATCGTCGACGGCGTGCGCCAGCGGCTGTTCAGGCTCATCCAGAGGCAGATGCGCGTCGAGGATCCGAGCCCGGTGCTGCGCACGACGCTGAGGTCGTGGATCGCCTCGGTGGAGACGGCCGGGCTGGACTGGCTGGAGCATCGCGACGTCGAGCGGGCGACGCTAGAGAAGATGCTGGTCGACCAGATGGTCGCACTGCTGGGTGTGGCGGCGGGCTACGACGCCGACGTCAACCGGCTGCTCGGGCTGCTGACCCGCGAGCAGCTGTCGTAGCTCCCAGGAGAATGGCGCCGGGCGGGCGGCGCCAACTCCCCTTGCGACGTTGAGTCGTCACAGGGGTGGACCGGGTCACGCCGACCTGGCCCACCGTTCAACCCCCCTGAGGTTCGTGACGACCCTGGCACTACTCCGAGCGCTGCTGCGGAATCCCCGCGAGCAGTGCGCGGACCTCGGTCTCCCGGTAACGCCGGTGACCGCCGAGGGTACGAATCGACGTCAACTTGCCCGCCTTGGCCCACCGGGTAACGGTCTTGGGGTCGACCCTGAACATGGTCGCGACCTCAGCGGGCGTGAGCAGTGGCTCGGCCTCGGGTGTACGAGCTGACATTTGTGCGGCCTCTCCTCCGTGTGGACCGGCTTCGCGATCCTGTGACTGCCTTTGCGCGTGTCACGGATGTCCCCCTATGGCCCAGAGCGTGCGGCTTTTCTGAGCCATATGCGGCATCACCCGATGTGACCATACAGCCACGCAGAGCGATTGGCGAGCCCTTCTTTGACCCAACTGCCCGCCCCCATGGCGATGTCACGCTCGGTGATTCTAGCGACACGTTTCGTGGTATCGCAGTGAAAACGGCAAACTACTCAGTTCGCAGAAGACAGCAGCCGCGAGTCGTGACCTACTCATGCAGGTCAGACGGTCGTATTGGGGTTCAGTTGGCAGATTCCAGGAGTTGCATTGACTTCCAGCGAAGGATGACCCTCTGATACATGGCGTAGGCAAGTTCTTCTTGACCCGTGTCCAGTCCCGTCAGGGCCGCGGAAAGCTCCGCCACGGACTGGTCGGCCTGCAAGGCGTCGTCGTCCATGAGGTGCACCAGGCCGCCGTAGTCGAGCTCGACCAGCGAGTGCGGGTGAAACTCCTCCAGCCAGCGCGCCACGTCCTCCACGTCGAAGTTGGCCGAGACGTCCCCCAGGTGCCGGCGCAGCACCTGTAGTGCCCGCGCCGCCCGCCGCCTGGCCTGCGCCATGGAGGTGACGTAGATGAGATTGCGTCCGGTAGCGGTGGTCACGTCCTGCCCGGGTGTGGAAGAGCCGAGCACCAGCCAGCGCTCGTTCCCATCAAACGGTACGAACCACGAGGGCGGCACGTGCCACGCCGTGGTGCGGATGTGGGTGCGCAGGGCCGAGGAGTCGCCCCCGCGCTTGTAGCGGTCGAAGTCGTCGGCCGTCTGGTCGGCGATCGCCTTGGGGACGAAACGGTCCATCAGCTTCACAGGAGTGCTGCCGCGCAGCCTTGAGAACGCCAGCCAGGAGCGCAACCGCGTCTGCCACGGGCAAACGTACAGTCGGTCCTCGACGCGCCGCAGGTAGGCGTTGGGGCTCTCCTGCGACGGAACGGGCTCTGGGGGCATGCCGAGCAGGCGCCTGAGCGACTCGCCGTGCTCGGCCTGAAGGGCGTTGGCACGCCGTGGACGGTCGCGGGAGTCGGCGTAGTCGGCCCAGACCTTGCGCTCAACTTCGGCGAACGCGGTCAGCGGCTCATAGACACGGAGGTAGGCGGCATAGGGCAGCACGCAGGCATCGTGTCATGAAGGCCAACCTGCTCGCATCGTCGTGCCTACTACGCTGGGAGGCGATCTCCGCCGCGAAGGTGCGGCGGACCGGACAGGGAGTCACTACCGTGACCGACGTCTTCAGTTCGTCCCACAAGGACGTTCACGAGCAGGTCGTGTTCTGCGCCGACGAGCAGAGCGGCCTGCGTGCCATCATCGCCGTCCACAACACCGCACTTGGTCCCGCGCTCGGAGGCACCAGGTTCTACCCCTACGCCAGCGAGCAGGCCGCGCTGGCCGACGTGCTCAACCTGGCCAAGGGCATGTCCTACAAGAACGCGCTGGCCGGGCTCGACCACGGCGGCGGCAAGGCCGTCATCATCGGCGACCCGGGCCGCGACAAGAACGAGGCGCTGCTGCGCGCCTACGGCCGGTTCATCCAGTCGCTCGGCGGGCGTTACATCACCGCCTGCGACGTCGGCACCTACAGCGAGGACATGGACATCGTGGCGCGCGAGTCGCGCTTCGTGACGGGCCGCACGCTCGCCCACGGCGGTGCCGGCGACTCCTCCATCCTCACCGCGTTCGGCGTCTTCCAGGGCATGCGCGCCTCGGCCGAGCGGGTCTACGGCACGCCGTCGCTGCACGGCAGGCGGGTGGGCGTGGAAGGCGTCGGCAAGGTCGGCCACCGCCTGGTGGACCTGCTGCGCGAGGACGGCGCCGAGGTGGTGATCTGCGATGTCAGCGAGCAGGCGATCGAGCGTGTGCGGCAGCGTCACCCCGAGGTCGACGTGGTGGCCGACGCGCAGACCATGACGGGTGCCGACATCGACATCTTCGCTCCCTGCGCCCTGGGCGGCGCGCTCGACGAGGCCACCGTGGCGAGGCTGGGAGCCAGGATCGTCTGCGGCGCGGCCAACAACCAGCTCGCCCATCCCGGCGTGGAGAAGCAGCTCGACGAGCGCGGCATCCTCTACGCGCCCGACTACGTGGTCAACTCGGGCGGCGTGATCCAGGTGGCCGATGAGATCGAGGGTTTCAACATGGACCGGGCCCGCGCCAAGGCGACCCAGATCTATGACACGACTCTGAAGATCTTCGGGATCGCCGCTGACGAGGGCGTCCCTCCGGCGGTCGCAGCGGATAGGCTGGCCGAGCGCAGAATGTCGGAAGTCGGGCGTATTCGGGGCATTTGGCTGGGCCGCTGACGCCCCGCGCCCATACGACGTACCGAGCTGGGCACAAAACAGGTACGGTAATAGGCGAACGATAGGCTGACGCCCAAAGTCAGGGCGGCGTCAGTGTGTGGTGCGTTAGCGACGAGGGGTCGGGGACGACCCCACACGAGGGGGTCGAGCCAATGGGGCGCGGCCGAGCAAAGGCCAAGCAGGTCAAGGTTGCTCGCCAGCTGAAGTACAACAGCGGTGGCACAGATCTTGACCGACTTCGCGACGAACTCGGGGTCGGCGAACCCGGCCAGAACGACGACGCCGACGACATCAACGACGAGCTGGCGGATCGCTATGCCGATTACGCCGAGGACTACGGCGCCGGAGACGACGACGAAGACCGTACGTCCGGCCGTCGATAGCCGTTCTTCAGAGTGATCTGGGCACGCGCTCCGGCGCGGGTCCATCGGTTCAGGGTGCGCGAAGCCCCACGGGTAACCGTGGGGCTTTCGTCGTGCCCTCGTCAGCCGTAGCTCGCCTGCCCGGTGCCGGGGACGATCTCGCCCAGCACCCACGCGGGCAGGCCGCGGCCCTTCAGCAGCCGGATCGACTCGTCGGCAGCCTCGGGCGCGACGATCGCGGCCATGCCGACGCCCAGGTTGAAGGTGCGATCCATGTCCCTCTGAACGATGCCGCCGTGGCCGGCCAGCACCTCGAACACGGCGGGCGGAGTCCACGACGAGCGGTCCAGGAGGGCGTCGAGGTGGCCGGGCAGCGAGCGTGACAGGTTGCTCTCGACTCCGCCGCCGGTGATGTGCGCGTAGGCGTGCACGTCGACGGAACGGGCCAGCTCCAGGCAGTCGAGAGAGTAGATGCGCGTCGGCTCCAGCAGCTCCTCGCCCAGCGGCCTGCCCAGCTCCGGCAGCACCGTGTCCAGGGCGAGCCCGGCGTTCTTGAGCACGTGGCGCACCAGGGAGTAGCCGTTGGAGTGGATCCCCGACGACGCCAGCCCCAGCACCACGTCACCCTCCCGCACCCGGGAGGGGCCCAGCATCCGGTCGGCCTCCACGACACCGGTGCCCGCGCCCGCGAGGTCGTACTCGTCAGGGCCCATGGCGCCGGGGTGCTCGGCCGTCTCGCCGCCGACCAGCGCCGCGCCCGCCAGCCGGCAGCCCTCGGCCACCCCGCCGACGATCTCGGCGATCCGCTCCGGGACCACCTTGCCGCAGGCGATGTAGTCGGTCATGAACAGCGGCTCGGCGCCGCACACCACCAGGTCGTCCAGGACCATGCCGACCAGGTCGATCCCGATCGTGTCGTGCTTGCCCCACTGCTGGGCCAGCATCACCTTGGTGCCGACGCCGTCGGTGGAGGTGGCGAGCAGCGGCCGCCTGAAACGCAGCAGGGCCGAGGCGTCGAAGAGCCCGGCGAAGCCGCTGTCGTCGTCGACCACCTCGGGGCGGCGCGACCGGGCCACCTTGTCCTTCATCAGCTCGACGGCGCGCTCGCCCGCCTCGATGTCGACCCCGGCGGCCTCGTAGCTACTCACGCCTTGCTCTCCAACACGAACTTGCCGACGTTGTCCTGGTCGATCGGGATGGGGTAGGAGCCGTCGAAGCAGGCTCGGCACAGGCGCTCCGCGGGGATCGTGGTGGCCTGGGTGAGCCCCTCGAGCGAGATGTAGCCGAGGCTGTCGGCGCCCAGCGAGGCGCGGATCTCCTCCACCGAGAGCGAGCCCGCGATGAGCTCGGCCCTGGTGGCGAAGTCGATGCCGTAGAAGCACGGCCACGACACGGGCGGCGAGGAGATGCGCACGTGAACCTCCCGCGCGCCGGCCTCGCGCAGCATCTTGACGATGGCGCGCTGGGTGTTGCCGCGCACGATCGAGTCGTCGACCACGACCAGGCGCTTGCCCTCAACGACCTCGCGCAGCGGGTTGAGCTTGAGCCGGATGCCCAGCTGGCGGATGGTCTGCGACGGCTGGATGAACGTACGGCCCACGTAGGAGTTCTTCACCAGACCCTGGCCGTAGGGGATCCCGCTCTCCTGGGCGTAGCCGACGGCGGCCGGCGTGCCCGACTCCGGAGTGGGGATGACCAGGTCGGCCTCCACGGGGTGCTCGCGGGCCAGGACGCGGCCCACCTCGACCCGGGTGACCTGCACGCCACGGCCGGCGATGGTGGTGTCGGGACGCGCCAGATAGACGTACTCGAACAGGCAGCCCTTCGGCTCGGCCAGCGCGAACCTGCGCGACCGGACGCCGCGCTCGTCGATCGTCAGCATCTCGCCGGGCTCGATCTCGCGGGTGAACGTGGCGCCCACGATGTCGAGTGCGGCCGTCTCGGACGCGACCACCCAGCCGCGCTCCAGGCGGCCCAGGACCAGCGGGCGGATGCCCTGCGGGTCACGCGCCGCGTAAAGGGTCGTCTCGTCCATGAACACCAGCGAGTAGGCGCCCTTGACCTGCGGCAGCAGCTCGGCGGCGGAGTCCTCGATGGAACGGGTGCGATCCTGCGCCAGCAGCGTGGTGAGCACTTCGGTGTCGGTGGTCGCCCGGGTGGCGCCCGGCGCCAGGCGCTGGGCCAGCTCCGGGGTGTTGATCAGGTTGCCGTTGTGGGCCAGCGCCAGCCCGCCGACGTCGGTGGAGCTCAGCGTCGGCTGAGCGTTCTCCCACACGCTGGAGCCGGTCGTGGAGTAGCGGCAGTGCCCGATCGCCAGGTGCCCACGCAGGGTGCCCAGCACGGACTCGTCGAAGACCTGGGCCACCAGGCCCATGTCCTTGTAGACGAGGATGCGGCTGCCCTCGCTGACTGCGATGCCCGCGGACTCCTGGCCGCGGTGCTGCAACGCGTACAGCCCGTAGTAGGTGAGTTTGGAAACTTCCTCGCCTGGCGCCCAGACACCGAAGACACCACATGCGTCCTTCGGTGCGCGGTCATTGGGGTCCAGGTCATGGCCGAGTCGGCCGTCGCCCTTCAGCACGTACTTCAGTCTAGGTCGGCGACTCTCGTGCTCGCGCACCAGGGGCGGGATCAGGCCGGACGCGCCGGCCGCCGCCTGCGTGTTTGGCGCATGGTGGGCCAAGGATGACCGGGCTCTTACCGTGTCGCATGGTTACAGATGCCGCTCCCGCGAAAGGGTGAAGTATCCGGCATGCAGACCCATCGGGAGACGCAGACGTGACCACACCTGGGGACCCGAACCAGCATCCTCGGCGCGAGGACCGTCCCGACCGGGACGAGCCCGGCCGCGAGCCGGCCTCCTCCGAGGCCACTGACGAGACGCCCGCCTGGTGGACCGAGGGCGCGCCGGAGGAGCCGCCCGCCCACGAGTCGCGTCCGGGTGGGGAGGCCGCGTCCGGGGGTTCCAGAGGCTCCGACGGCGAGCGGGATCCCGAGGAGCCCGGTGAGGGCGAGGAGCCCATCACGCCCGCGCCGCCGGTCGTGCCGCCTCCCGACCAGCCACCGCCCCCCGGACCAGCCGGTCCGGCCCCGGGCCCGGAGCCTGGTCCGGGACCTGTGCCCGATCCAGGTCCGCGCCCCGGTCCCGCGCCCGGTGGCGGTCCCGGCGAGCCTCGGCACCCCGACCTGCCCACCTCGCCCGAGACGCCCGAACCCACGCAGGTTCCTGAGGAGACGGACGCCGAGCGTACGGCGGTCTTCGACACCAGGGACCTGAACCGCCCCGGCGAGACCCAGTCCTACCCGAGGCCCGGTGGCACCCCGCCCTACCCCGGCTGGGAGGAGGCCGCCACGGAGGGTGAGCCCGGCCCCGCGGGCGCGCCGGCCCCGTCCCGCTACGACCCGCCCACCGAGCCACAGGACGCGCCCGGCCCGTACGAGGGCGGGCGGAGGGACCACGGCGAGGAGACCCCGTACGAGGAGCGGACGGCACCTCAGCGCCTCCCCGAAAGCGGTCAGGGCGCGCCGCGTGACGGCGGCGTGTCCCCGCACGGCGACCAGGAGCCCACGGCGTCTCCTTCCGGCCCTTACGGCGGGCAGGAGCCCGGTGGCACGCCTGCCAGCCCGTACGGGCAGGAGCCGCAGGAGCCCGCGGTGCCCGGCACCTCGCCTTCCAGTCCGTACGGCGGGCCGCCGGGAGTCGGGCCGGTCTACGGCGCGCCCGCGGGAGGGGCCGTCCACACGCCGCCGCCGGGTGGGGCGGGGCCGTACTCGCCGGGTGCGGCAGGCCCGTATCCGCCTGACTGGCGGCCGCCCGCCCAGCCCGGCAACGGGCTGGCGACGGCGTCGCTGGTGCTCGGGGTGGCCAGCCCGTTTCTGGTCTTCGTCTGCTTCACCGGTCTGCTCACCGCGATCCTGTCGATCGTGTTCGGCATCGTGGCGCTGGTCAAGCGGGCGGGCAAGGGACGGGCGATCACCGGGATCGCCTTCAGCGCGCTGGCGCTGATTCTCTTCATCGCCGTGGCCATCTGGTTCTACACCGTGATGGTGGAGTGCGGCCAGCTTCCCGGCGCGCTCGCCGACCGCTGCTTCGAGGAGCGGGTCCCCTGGATGGGCACCCCTCGCTAGGGTCCTACGGCAGCGGTAGGTGCTCGGAGAGGTCGGCGCGGGCGCCGCTCGCCGAGACGGCGCCCTTCGCCATGGCGTCGGCCCAGGTGAGGCGGCCGACGGCCAGCTCGATCCAGGTGCGCGCGTCGGTCTCGACCACGTTGGGCGGGGTGCCGCGGGTGTGCCGCGGCCCGGCGACGGCCTGCACCGCGGCGTACGGCGGGACGCGCACCTCCACGGTCCGGCCCGGCGCGGCGGTGGTGAGCCGGTCGAGCAGGTGGCGCACGGCCTGGCGGGCGGCGTCGCGCTCGGGGCTCAGGCCGCGGTCGTAGGCGGTGAGCACGGCGGCCACCAGAGCGTCGGCCAGCGCGGTCGCGGGGCCGTCGTAGGGCGGCTCGTCGAGCGCGACGAGTTGCGCGTCGAGGGCCGCTCTCAGCTTCTCCGGATCCAGCTTGCGTGGTGGCATCGGACCATTGTGCTCTCCGGAAGCGTTCACCGTGCCGGAGGGTGTCGTTCACCTGCGGTTTTCGTGGTGACCGTAGTGTCCCGGCCGGAAGACCGCGCACTACCTTGGAGGACCTGTGGCGAATCTGTCGCCGCGCCGGCTGCTGCCGCTGCTTTCCACCCCGCACAAGGGTGGCCGTTCCGCGATGACCTGCCAGTTCCGTTGCGGCAACGCGTGCGCGCACGACGTGGCCAACACGAGCGGCAACCCGTACTTCGGTGAAGTGGCAGAGCAGGCGCTGTCGCGGCGCGGGGCGCTGCGCGCGGGTGCGCTGGGCGTGCTGGTGGCGGGCGCCGGTGTCGCCGGGGCCGGTGTCGCGGGGGCCGCGCCGGCGTTCGCCGATCCGGCCGAGCCCGCGGCGGAGGCGGCCAGGCACTCCGGCCACGCCGGCGACATCGCGTTCAGGCCCGTCCCTCCGAACACCGACGACGCGCTGACCGTCCCCGACGGTTACCGCTCGTCCGTGGTGGTGCGCTGGGGTGACCCGGTGGTGCCGGGTGCGCCGGCGTTCGACTTCGACAACCAGAGCGCGGCCGCTCAGGCCAAGCAGTTCGGCTACAACTGCGACTTCGTCACGCTCTTCCCGATGGGCGGCGACCGGGGCCTGCTCTGGGTGAACCACGAGTACACCGACGAGAGCCTGATGTTCCGCGGCTACACCGGCGGGGCCGCCGCCACCGAGGAGCAGATCAAGATCGCGCTGGCCGCGCACGGCGGTTCGGTCGTGGAGGTGGAGCGGGCGCGCGGCACCGGGCAGTGGAAGCTGGTGACCGGCGGGCGCCGCCGCTACAACCGGCGCATCACCGCCCAGACGCCGATGCGCTTCACCGGGCCGGCCGCCGGCAGCGACCTGCTGAAGACCGCCGCGGACCCGGCCGGGGTGAAGCCGCTCGGCATGCTCAACAACTGCGCGGGCGGCACCACCCCGTGGGGGACGGTGCTGACGGCGGAGGAGAACTTCGACCAGTACTTCGTCAACGGCGACAAGGTGCCCGCGGAGCAGGCGCCCTACATCGCCAGGTACACGATCCCGTCGGGCGTCTCGTCGAGCGGCCGCCGCTTCGACCGGATCGAGGAGCGGTTCGACCTGGCCAAGCACCCGCACGAGGTCAACAGGTTCGGGTGGATCGTGGAGATCGACCCGTTCGACCCGGATTCCACGCCGGTCAAGCGGACCGCGCTGGGCCGCTTCAAGCACGAGGCCGCCACCACGACCCTGGCCCGCGACGGCCGCCTGGTGGTCTACATGGGTGACGACTCCCGCTTCGAGTACGTCTACAAGTTCGTCTCGAAGGAGCGCTACATCCGCGGCCACGACCGCCACAACCGCACGCTGCTGGACGAGGGCACGCTGTACGTGGCCAGGTTCACCGGCGACAGTCCGGCCGCGGAGCTCGACGGGTCGGGCAAGCTGCCGTCCGACGGCGCCTTCGACGGCGCGGGCGAGTGGATCCCGCTGGTGACGGGCGACAGGTCGCACGTGGAGGGCATGACGGCCGCCGAGGTGCTGGTCTACACCCGCACCGCCGCCGACAAGGTGACGGCCACCAAGATGGACCGTCCCGAGGACGTCGAGCGCAACCCGGTGACCGGCGCCGTCTACGTCGCCCTGACCAACAACACCAACCGCACCCCGGCCCAGGCGGACGAGGCCAACCCGCGCTCGGCGAACAAGCACGGCCACGTGCTGGAGCTGGTCGAGCGGCGCGGCGACGCGGCGGAGAGGACGTTCGCCTGGTCGGTGCCGCTGGTCTGCGGCGACCCGAACGACTCGGCGACGTACTTCGCCGGTTACGACAAGTCCCAGGTCTCGCCGATCTCCTGCCCGGACAACCTGGCCTTCGACCGTGACGGCAACCTGTGGATCTCCACCGACGGCAACCAGCTCGGCAGCCACGACGGCCTGTTCGTGATGCCGGTCCGCGGCCGGGAGCGCGGTCATGTGCGGCAGTTCCTCACGGTCCCGGTCGGGGCGGAGACCTGTGGACCGCTGATCAGCGAGGACCAGCGCAGCGTGTTCGTGGCGGTGCAGCACCCGGGCGAGGTCGACGGGGCGAGCCCGGACAAGCCGGCCAGCCGCTGGCCTGACGGTGACCAGCCGCGGCCGTCGGTCGCGGTGGTGTGGCACGGCAAGGGCAAGAAGATCGGCGCTTGACCTCTACTTAACTTGAGGTCCTAGGCTCCGATGCCATGAGCATGGAAGTGACTGCGTGGAACCAGCTTTACTCATTGAACAACCGCTCGGAGCGTCGCCAGGTGTCGAAGGCGACGCTCCGTCGCGTCTGGGGCTTCGCCCGGCCGCACCGGGGCAGGATCGCGGTGTTCCTGGCGCTGAGCGTGGTGATGGCGGCGCTGGCAGTGGCTCCACCGGTGCTGGCCGGCAGGGTGCTGGACGCGATCGGGCAGAGCGCGCCGCTGGGCGTGGTCATGGGCCTGGCCGGCCTGATCGCGGGGCTGGCGGTGGCAGAGGCCGGGCTCGGCCTGGTGACCCGCTGGATGTCGGCGGGTCTGGGCGAGGGGCTGATCCTGGACCTGCGCACGGCCGTCTTCGACCACGTGCAGCGCATGCCGATCGCGTTCTTCACCAGGACGCGCACCGGCGCGCTGGTCAGCCGGCTCAACAACGACGTGATCGGCGCGCAGCGTGCCTTCACCGACACGCTGTCCAGCGTGGTGGGCAACGTGGTGACACTGGTGCTGGCACTGACCGTGATGCTCGGGATCTCCTGGCAGATCACCCTGCTGGCGCTGCTGCTGTTGCCGGTGTTCGTGCTGCCCGCCCGCCGGATGGGCGTCAGGATCGCCCGGCTCAGACGTGAGGCGGCCGACCACAACGCGACCATGGGCACCCAGATGACCGAGCGCTTCTCGGCGCCGGGCGCGACGCTGGTGAAGCTGTTCGGCAGGCCGGCCATGGAATCGGCCGACTTCGCCGCCAGGGCGAGCCGGGTGCGTGACATCGGCGTGCGCACGGCCTTCACGCAGTCCGTCTTCGTCACCGCGCTGACGCTGGTGTCGGCGCTGGCCCTGGCGCTCGTCTACGGGCTCGGCGGCTTCTTCGCGCTGCGCCAGCAGCTCGACCCGGGCTCGGTGGTGGCGCTGGCGCTGCTGATCACCCGCCTCTACTCGCCGCTGACCGCGCTGGCCAGCGCCCGGGTGGACGTGATGAGCGCGCTGGTCAGCTTCGAGCGGGTCTTCGAGGTGCTCGACCTGGAGCCGCTCATCAAGGACAGGCCGGGCGCGCGCGAGGTGCCCGCCGGGCCGGTGTCGGTGGAGTTCGACAAGGTGCGCTTCGCCTACCCCTCGGCGGACAAGGTGTCGCTCGCCTCGCTGGAGGAGGTGGCCGCGCTGGACAGCCGTGGCGGGGTCGAGGTGCTGCACGGCGTCTCCTTCAAGGCCGAGCCGGGCCAGATGGTGGCCCTGGTGGGCTCCTCCGGCGCGGGCAAGTCGACGGTCGCGCAGCTCCTGCCGAGGCTCTACGACGTGGACGAGGGCGCGGTCCGGATCGGTGGCGTGGACGTGCGCGACCTGACCGCCGACTCCATCCGCGAGACGCTCGGCATGGTCACCCAGGACGGCCACCTCTTCCACGACTCGATCAGGGGCAACCTGCTGTTCGCCCGCCCGGAGGCGAGCGAGGCGGAGCTGTGGGACGTGCTGCGCCGGGCCAGGCTCGCCACGCTGATCGAGTCGCTGCCCGACGGGCTCGACACCGTGGTGGGCGAGCGGGGCTACCGCCTGTCGGGCGGCGAGCGCCAGCGGCTGACCATCGCCAGGCTGCTGCTGGCCAGGCCCAGGGTGGTGATCCTGGACGAGGCCACCGCGGCGCTCGACTCCACCTCGGAGGCGGCCGTGCAGGAGGCCCTGGCCGAGGCGCTGGACGGGCGGACCGCCGTGGTGATCGCCCACCGGCTCTCCACGATCCGCGCCGCCGACGTCATCCTGGTCGTCGAGGACGGCCAGGTGGCCGAGCGCGGCACGCACGCCGAGCTGCTCGCCGCGGGCGGCCGCTACGAGGAGCTCTACCGCACTCAGTTCGCCGACCCGGCCATCGCCGCCTGAGGCCGCTCCTCCTGCTCCGGGTTACGGGGCGGGCGCAGCGTGTAGAGGGCGACCGGGATGGCCGCCAGCACGACCGCGGCCGCGATCACCAGGGTGAACTGGTAACCGTCGAGGAAGGCGGCCAGCGGCGGGCCGTCGCTGGCCGCCTGCCTGGCGCTCAGCAGGGCGCCCAGGACGGTGATGCCGAGCAGCCCGAAAACCTCCCTGGATACGTTCAGCACCCCGGAGGCCACCCCTGACCGGCCGGCCGGCATCCCGCTGAGCACGGCCGCGGTCAGCGGCACCAGCATGCCGCCGCCCAGGCCGTACAGCACGAACCAGGGCAGCACGTCCCCGTAGCCCGCGTCCGCGCCCACGCCGGAGAGCATGAAGATGGCCGCCCCCATGAGCGCCATCCCGAGCGCCACGGTCCGCCCGATGCCGAGCAGCCGGCTGATCCGCTGCGACAGCACCGCGACCACCGCCATGATCAGCGCCATCGGGACGAACGCGGCGCCCGCCTCGGTCGGGCTGAAGCCGAGCACGTTCTGCAGCCAGAGCGCGCTGAAGAAGTAGATGCCGAACACGCCGAACGACCAGATGCCGCTGGTGATGGTGCCGCCGGTGAACTGCCTGGCCCTGAAGAGCGACAGGTCGATCATCGGCTCCGCGGCCCGCCTCTCGATGAGCACGAAAGCCACCGCGGACACCAGCGAGAGCGCGAAGGCGGCCAGGATCTCAGGCGAGGTCCAGCCCGCGGCCTCGCCTTCGATGAGCGCGTAGGTCAGGGCGAACAGCGCGATCGCCGAGGCGGCCAGGCCCGGCAGGTCGAGGCTGTGCCGTACCCGGGTGAAGGCCGGCCGCACAGCCCACAGCGCGAGGCCGAGCGTCGCCGCCCCGACGGGCACGTTGATCAGGTAGATCCAGCCCCAGTGCAGGTTCTGGCTGATGAAGCCGCCGGTGACCGGGCCGAGCGCCATGGACAGGGCGCCGGAGACGCTCCAGATGCCCACGGCCCTGCCCCGCTCGGCGGGGTCGGGGAAGATCTGGGTGAGCAGTGACAGCGAGGTCGGGGTGAGCAGGGCCGCGCCGACGCCCTGCACGGCACGGGCGGCGATCAGCGTCCCGCCGCCGGTGGCGAGCCCGGCGGCCAGCGAGGCGAGCGTGAAGACGGTCAGGCCGGCGACGAACACCCGCCTGGCGCCGAACAGGTCCGCGAGCCTGCCGCCGACGAGCATGAGCCCGGCGAACACCAGGATGTAGCTGCTGACGATCCACTCCAGGCCGGAGATCGTCAGGCCGAGCTCACGCTGGATCGTCGGCAGGGCGACGTTGCCCACGTTGTTGTCCAGATAGGTCATGAAGGTGCCGAGCGTCACCGCGCCCAGGGCCCACCACTTGCGGTCCACAAACGCCTCCTATACGTCGTACTTGTACGTCGTATAGTGGAACTTGTACGACGTATAGTTGTCAACCGTGATGGGAAAACTGACCGCGCCGGCGATCGTCGAGCGGGCCCTGGAGATCGGCGACGCCGAAGGGCTCGACGCCGTGACCATCAGGCGGCTGGCGACCGACCTCGGCGTCACCCCGATGGCCCTCTACTGGCACTTCAAGAACAAGGAACAGCTGCTGATCGGCCTGGCCGACCACCTCATCGCCGGATTCGCGCCCGAGCCCGCCGACGACCGGCCGTGGCAGCAGCGGCTGCGCGGACTGCTGGAAGGGCTGATCGGCGTGCTGCGCGGCCACCCGTGCGCCAGAAACGTGCTGGAGCAGGTGAGCCAGACCTCGGTGCCCAGGTTCCTGGCGGTCTGGGACGAGGCGCTCGGGCTGGCCCGCTCGGCCGGTTTTAGCGTGGAGGAGAGCTGCCTGATCACCAAATACCTGCTGCAGAGCGCCATCACCATCGCCGACGCGCCGGTCCACTACCAGCCCGGCCGAACCGCTGAGGAGGTGGCCGAGATCTTCAGGGTGAAGCGGCTGGAGCTGGAATCGCTGCCCGCCGGCCGCTATCCGCACCTGGTGGAGATGGCCGGCCCGATGGTGAGCGGCACCCCCGGCCTCTACGACACCTTCGGCGTGGACCTGATCTGCGCGGGCATCGAAGCCCTGGCGGCCAGACGTTAGAGTCCTGGCCATGACCTTCGAGCTGGTTTGCGAGATCGAGCCACCGACCAAGCCCGATCTGAAGCACGTACGGCATCAGATAGGCACGCTCAGCAAGATCGCGCACTCGTTCCTCGTCCCCGACAACCACATCGGCCGCGCCACCGTGTCGAGCGTGGCCGTGGCGCACGAGGTCGAGGCGATGGGCGGGCGGAGCATCGCCTGCCTCAACTCCCGCGACCGCAACCTGCTCGGCTTCCGCCGCGACCTGCTGACGGCCGCGGCCTACGGGGTCGACCAGTTCCTGTTCGTCTACGGTGACAAGCCCACCAGCGGCAACCGCACCAGCGACCTGACCGTGCGCTCGATGATCGAGGAGGCCAGGGAGTTCTCGCCCGACCTCCGCGTCGGCGCCGCCGCCGGCCTGCGCCCGCTGCCCGCCTGGAAGCGCACGGCGGACTTCCTGTTCGCCCAGGTCAGCTTCTCGCTGGAGGCTCTGCTGCGCTGGCGCGAGGCCAACCCTGTGGACGTCCCCGTCTATGCCGGCGTCATGGTCCTGGCCAGCGAGCGGCACGCCCGCACCATGGCCGCCACCATCCCCGCCATCGACATCCCCGAGGACCTGATCGCCCGCGTCGCCGCCGACCGCATGGCGGGCGTGGCGGCCGCGTGCGAGCAGGTCCTGGCGATCCGCGACTCGGGGGCCTTCGACGGCGTCCACCTCATCCCGGTCTCCCGCTACCGCGACGTCGAACCCCGCCTGGCCGCCGCGCTCACCTAGGCCGGCGCGGGGAGCGGGCCAGGGCGGCGAGGAGGGCGCCGGCCAGGGCGACGGCGAACAGGACCGTGTACGTCCGCTCGAAGCCCTGCATGAGCTGGCCCACCGCCACCGGTGAGAGCGCCGACAGGGTGCCCGCGTACACCTGGGCCCGCACCTCCGGGCTCACCGCGCTGCCCAGCACGCTGAGCGACAGTCCGACGCTGAGCACGACGCCGACGTTCATCACCATGAGCCGGAAGCCGTTGACCACCCCGAGGCTCCCGCTCGGCAGGGCGCCCATGACCTGCGTGGTGTTGCCGGTGAGGAACGTGCCACTGCCGCAGCCGCAGACGAACAGGCCGATGCCGATGATCCAGTAAGGGGTGGCGGGATCGGCGGTGAGCAGGAGCGTGCCGAGCCCGGCGGCGCTCATCAGCGCGCCGCCGATGGACAGCAGGTACGGCGAGACCCTGCGGCCGAGCAGGCCCACGACGGGCGAGGCCAGCGCCATGCCGACCGGCACCGGCAGCACGCTCAGCCCGGCGGTGAACGGGTCCACGCCCCTGGCCGCCTGGAAGTAGAGCGCCACCACCAGGATGAGCGCCGCGCGGGCGATCGCGTTGCAGAAGGACGCCAGGTTCGCGCAGGCCAGCATCCGGCCGCCGAACAGCCGCAGGTCCAGCACCGGGTGGGTGGCCCGCCGCTCCACCAGCACGACCAGCGGCAGCAGCACCACGAACAGGCCCGCGCCGATCAGGGCGACGGGGCTGGTCGGCCCGGCGGAGCCGGCTTCGGACAGGGCCAGGATGATGGCCGACAGCGCGGCGAACACCAGCGCGTTGCCCATCGCGTCCACCGGCCGTTTCGGCCCCTTCGGCACCTTGCGCAGCGTGACGGCGCCCCAGACGATCGCGATCACCCCGGCGGGCACGTTCACCCAGAAGATCCACTGCCAGCCGGCGGTCGCGGCGATCAGGCCGCCCAGGGTGGGGCCGGCGAGCTGGGCCACCGACAGGGTGCCCATGTAGACGCCCATGCCCTGGCTGAGCCGGTCGGGCGGGAAGGCCTCAGTGATGATCACCGTGCCGTTGGCCAGGATCATCGCCGCGCCGATCGCCTGCAGCACCCGCATCGCGACCAGGAACCACACGTCCGGCGACAGCCCGGCGAGCAGGGAGGCCACGGTGAACAGCGCGAACCCGGCGAGATAGACCTCCCGCCTGCCCAGCAGGTCGGCCACCCGTCCGAAGAACACCAGGCTCGCGGTGTTGACCAGGAGGAACGCCAGCAAGATCCACCCTGACTGAAACGGCGTGGCGTGGAAGTGCCGCACGACCGTGGGGAGTGCCACGTTGAGGGTGCTGCCCGCGATGCCGATGAGGACGAGTCCCAGGCTGGTGACCGAGCACACGCGCCAGGCATAGCGCATGCGGCCGGCGTAATCGGGGGTGATCGCGACCATGCCCTCCACTATGACGTACGACGTACGTACGGTCCGCGTCGGGGCCGAGTTCTATTCTAGAAACGCATTCAGCGCGCGCGTCTGCGCAGGCCATCCATGTCGTGGACCACCACGCGCCGCCTGCCGGTCTCGATCAGCCCGCGGTCGCGCAACGTGCGCAGCGCCTTGCTGACCGCCTCCCGCGAGGAACCGGTCCAGCCGGCCAGCTCGTCCTGTGACAGCGGCAGCGCCACGCGCACCCCGCCGTTCGTCTTCTCGCCGTAGCGCTCGGCCAGCTCGATCAGCCGCGTCGCCACCCGTCCCGTGGTGTCGAACGCGCCGAACTCGATGCGCTTCCTGTCGGAGTCACGCAGCCGCTCGGTGACGAGCTGCATGAGCAGGACGGCGATCCGCCCGTGCTCCTGCAGGAAACCGGTAAAGTCGCGGATGACGACGCCCACGATGGGTTCGAGCGTGGTCACGGTGGCCGATCGCGGCGAGCCGTCGATGGCGGACATCTCGCCGAGCAGCGCGCCGGGGCCGCGAACGGCGAGCACCACCTCGGTGCCGCTGCTCGTGTGGGAGGAGACCTTCACCCGGCCCTCCATCAGCACGAGCGCCCACTCCGAGGTGTCGCCCTCGGACATCACTGTGGTCCCGCGATCCCACCGCCGAGGCCGTCCAGCGGCCCGCAGGGCCTCGACGTCTTCGGGGGTGAGCATGGAGAGGAACTCGCCGGGATCTGGCTTCATGTGCCTGATTATGTCCGTACGGCGCGCGACCTTTCTATGTCATTGCCGTCAGAACGTACGCCTCCACGGCCTCTTCCTTGCCCTTCAGGTTCAGCTTGCCCAGCGGCCGCACCGTCGCGCCGGCTCCGAGCTGCTTGTGCGTGGTCGCGCCGATCACCACCGTGCCGGGCTCGGCCAGGGTCTGCAACCTGGCGGCCACGTTGACGCAGTCGCCCATGGCGTTGAAGCCGCGCAGCCTGGGGCTGCCGATGTTGCCCACCAGAGCCGGACCGGTGTTGACCCCGACCCGGAACGTCGGCCACTCGACGTCGTTCGCCCGATTCCAGGCGGCTTCCTCGGCCACCTCGGAGGCCGCCTGCTGCATCGCCAGCGCCGCCCGGCACGCCGCACCGGCGTGGTCGTTCTGCGTGGCGGGGGCGTTGAAGAGGGCGAGCAGCGCGTCGCCGACGAACTGCACGATCGTGCCGCCGTTGTCGAGGATGCAGGGCACCGCGGCCGTGTGGTAGCGGTTGAGCATCTCCACGATCTCGCCGGGCGTCACCCGCTCGGAGAACGTGGTGAAGCCCTTGAGGTCGGCGAAGAGCGCGGTCAGCTCCTTCATCTGGCCGCCCAGCGCCGCCTGCGTGGGATCGGCGAGCAGTGCCTGGGCCACGTCGGGCGACATGTACTGCCGGAAGAGCGTGTCGAGCTCCTGGTAGAGGCGCGCGTTCTCCAGGGAGATGGACAGCTGCCCCGCCAGCGTCGCGGCGAGGGCCTCGTCCTGCCCGGTGCGCCCGAGCGGCACCTCCAGAACCCCCGCCAGATGGTTCTTGACGGTCAGCGGGTAGGCGACCAGATTGTCGCGCCTGATGGGGGTCGTCCCGGTGAACTGATACTCGCGCGAGCCGATCTGCGCCCGCCCGTCGGCGACCAGGCCGATCCGCACGTCACCGTACGCCTGGCGGACGCTTTCGAGCGCGGTCGCGAGCAGCTCGGTCTCCGGCAGGCCGATCCGGGTCTGGGCGCTCACCGTGACCAGCGCGGCCAGCCGCTCGGACAGCTCCCGCTCCTCGGCCAGCGCCCGGCCGGCCCGGTCGAGCACCGCGGCCTGCCCCTCGTTCAGCCGGAACTTGCCCGACATCCGGGTCGCGGCCAGCGGCTCTCCCCTCCGCACGTGCTCGACCAGCTCCTCCAGGGCCGCGTCGTAGTCGCGCTGGATGCGCCGCACGGTCGCCGACAGCGCCACCGAGTCGAACAGCCCCGCGCTCGACCCCTCCCGCCTGAACTGCAGGTAGGCGCTGTAGGCGACGAAGACGAACGCGAACGTCAGCAGGATGTGCCACTCCCACCACGTCAGATGCCAGTTGAGCTGCGACATCCCGGCGATCATCGATTCGGCCAGCAGCGCGTAGGCGGTGAGGAGGCTGATCAGCATGGCTGACGGCCGGCGCCGGTGCAGCTGGAACATCATCACGCCGGCCGCCACGTACAGGGCCAGGCCGGGCAGCGACAGGATCGCCACCCAGTCGACCGGTGAGGTCAGCGGCGGCCGGCTGAGCGGCGTCACGCCCGGGATCAGTGAGGCGAGCCCCCACAGGGCCATGAACCCGAACAGCACGCCGCGCACCAGATGCTGGGAGCGCAGCACCGCCTGCGCCGCCTTCTCGCCCAGCGGGAAGGCCGAGGCGAAGGCGAACCCCGCCGCGATCGTGAGCCCGACCTGCTGCCCGAGGTCGAAGCCGAGCGTGCCGGTCGGCAGGATGACCTTGGGCGTGGCGAGCCCGTGCAGGAAGAAGAACCCGGCGCTGCTCAGGAAGACCATCGACACCAGGAACAGCCTGGCGTCCTGCCTCCGGCGGGACGCCTCGCTGATCATCGTGCCGAGCGCCACGTTCAGCCCGGCCACCAGGACGATCATCCAGAAGTGGCTGGGGTTGTGCTGCCACATGATGTTCAGGTGCGGCTGGGCCAGGAGCAGCCAGAGCCCGAGCAGGGGCAGTCCCAGATGGATGGCCCACACGACCCCGCGCACGGGTTGCGTGGCGGGAGGGAGGTACGGGCTGGGGGTGGACAAGGTCACTCTCCGCTCAACGCGCTTCGCTACGAACGCCCTTGATTATCCACCCGCTAGTGAGCATGCCAATGCGGCTTTTTACGCACATGAATCTTCTTGACTCGTCAAGTAGCGTCAATCGCTTGTGTCACGCTATGCGCCGTAATGAACACGTTATGTGAACCCTGTCATCCGTTGGAACGATCGCCGCCTCACTGCTCACCGTCGGTGGCGTCGCCACCGCCTCCTCGGCGGTCAACGAGGTGACCGCGTGCGTGCACAAGCAGTCCCGGTACGCCCGCATCGTCAACCCGAAGACCCCGTGCCGGAAGACGGAGGTCCGGATGGTCATCGGCGGCGGCAGCACCGGTCCGCAGGGCAGGCCTGGCCTCCAGGGCAAGCAGGGCATCCCCGGCAAGGACGGCGCAACGGAGGCAGCCATGGAAACGCCGGCACCGTCTACGCGGTCTGCCTGAAGAAGTCCTAGGCAAGAGAAAGGGCCGGTACGGAGTCCGTGCCGGCCCTGGGTGTCTCAGATCAGCCGAACAGCGCCGGAAGCGTCGCCGAATGGGTCTCGCGCAGCTCCTCGACCGGCACGTCCAGCACGTTCTCCACCACGAGCGACGTGCCGCCGGTGGAGCCGAGGCCGTAGCAGGGGACCTCGTGCTCGGCGCAGAGCGCGGCGAGCTCGTCGAAGGACTCCGGCCGGACCGCGACCAGCGCCCTGGCCGCGGACTCGCTGAACAGGCCGATGAACGGGTCCTCGGTCAGCGCCACGGTGACGCCGACGCCCCGCGCCAGGCAGGACTCCGCCAGTGCGATGGCCAGGCCGCCGTCGGACAGGTCGTGCGAGCCCTCCAGCAGGCCACGCCTGGCCGCCTCGACCAGGACGGTGCCCAGCGCCTGCTCGGCCACCAGGTCCGCCTCCGGCGGCAGGCCGCCGAGGTGGCCGTGGGCGACGTGCGCCCACTCCGAGCCGCCGAACTCCTCGCGCGTCTCGCCGAGCAGCGCCACCCGCAGCCCCTCGGCGGCGAAGCCGGTCGGGACCCGCTTGGCGACGTCGTCGATCACGCCCAGCACGCCCACGACCGGAGTCGGGTGGATGGGGGTCGAGCCGGTCTGGTTGTAGAACGAGACGTTGCCTCCGGTGACCGGCACGCCAAGGGTTCGGCAGGCGTCGGCCAGGCCGCGGACGGCCTCGGCGAACTGCCACATCACCTCGGGGTCCTCGGGAGAGCCGAAGTTGAGGCAGTTGGTGACCGCCAGCGGCTCGGCGCCCGTCACCGCGACGTTGCGGTAGGCCTCGGCCAGCGCGAGCTGGGCCCCGGCGTAGGGGTCGAGCTTGGCGTAGCGGCCGTTGCCGTCGGTGGACAGCGCGATGCCCCGGGTCGTCGGCTCGGCTCCGGCCATGACCTCGGAGATGCGCAGCATCCCCGCGTCGGCGGGCTGGGCCAGCACGGTGTTGGAGCGCACGTAGCGGTCGTACTGACCGGTCACCCACTCCTTCGAGGCGAGGTTGGGCGAGCCGAGAAGCTTGAGCAGGGTCGCCTTCAGGTTGAGGGGCCGGGCCAGCCTGTCGGGGGTGTCGGCGTTGAGCGCCGCCTGACCGGCGGGCTCGTGGAAGGGCCGCTCGTAGACGGGGCCGTCGTCGGCGGCCGTGCCCGGCGGGATGTCCACGATCGTCTCGCCGTCCCAGGTCATCACCAGCCTGCCGGTGTCGGTGACCTCGCCGATCACGGTAGCCGGGACGTCCCACCGCTCGCAGATCGCCATGAACGCCGGGATGTCGGAGGGCCGGACCACGGCCATCATCCGCTCCTGCGACTCGCTCATCAGGATCTCCTCCGGCCTGAGGGAGGCATCGCGGAGCGGGACCAGGTTGAGGTCGACGTGCATGCCGCCGGTGCCCTTGGCGGCCAGCTCGGTGGTCGCGCACGACACACCCGCCGCGCCCAGGTCCTGGATGCCCACGACCACGTCGGCCGCGTAGAGCTCCAGGCAGCACTCGATGAGCAGCTTCTCCATGAACGGGTCGCCCACCTGCACGGCGGGACGCTTGGCCTGCGACTCGTCCTCGAAGGTGGCGCTGGCCAGCACGCTGGCGCCGCCGATGCCGTCAGGGCCGGTGGAGGCGCCGAACAGCACGACCTTGTTGCCGGGGCCGGGAGCGGTGGCGAGCTTGATCTGGTCCTTGCGCAGCAGGCCCACGCAGAGCGCGTTGACCAGCGGGTTGCCGATGTAGCAGGGGTCGAAGACGACCTCGCCGCCGATGTTGGGCAGGCCCAGGCAGTTGCCGTAGTGGCTGATGCCCTCCACCACGCCGGGCAGCACCCGCCGCGTGTCGTCCTGGTCGGCGCCGCCGAAGCGCAGCGCGTCCATGACCGCGATCGGGCGGGCGCCCATCGACATGATGTCGCGGACGATGCCGCCGACGCCGGTGGCCGCGCCCTGGTGGGGCTCGACGTACGACGGGTGGTTGTGCGACTCGATCTTGAAGGTGGCGGCCCAGCCGTCGCCGATGTCGACCACGCCGGCGTTCTCGCCCATGCCGACGAGCAGCGCCTCGGAGTGGGGCGCCTTGGTGGCGAACTGCTTGAGGTGCACCTTGGACGACTTGTAGGAGCAGTGCTCGGACCACATGACGCTGTAGATGGCCAGCTCGGAGCCGGTGGGACGACGGCCGAGGATCTCGCGGACCCGGTCGTACTCCTCCTGCTTCATGCCCAGCTCGGCGAAGGGCATCGGCTCGTCGGGCGTGCCCTCGGCCCTCTTGACGGAGTCGGTGCTCATGCGTTCACCAGCTTCTTGAGGATGGAGGTGAAGAAGCCGAGGCCGTCGGTGCTCGGGGCGCCGACCAGCTCCTCGACGGCGTGCTCGGGGTGCGGCATGAGGCCGACGACGTTGCCCGCCTCGTTGCGGATGCCGGCGATGTCGTTCATCGCGCCGTTGGGGTTGCCGCCCACGTAGCGCACGACCACCTGCCCACCGGCCTCCAGCGACGCCAGGGTCTCCGCCGAGGCGACGTAGCGGCCCTCGCCGTGCTTGACCGGCAGCACGATCTCCTGGCCGGGCGCGAACGCGCTGGTCCAGGCGGTGTCGGTGGACTCGATCCGGACCCGCTGGTCACGGCAGACGTAGTGCAGGGAGGCGTTGCGGGTCAGCGCGCCGGGCAGCAGGTGCGCCTCGCACAGGATCTGGAACCCGTTGCACGTGCCGAGCACCGGCAGCCCCGCGCGGGCGGCCGGGATGAGCTGCTCCATCAGCGGCGCGAACCGCGAGATGGCTCCGCACCGCAGGTAGTCGCCATAGGAGAACCCGCCGGGCAGGAAGACGGCGTCGACCCCCTTCAGGTCGTGGTCGCCGTGCCACAACGGCACGGCCTGCGCACCCACGAGTCCCACGGCCCTGGCGGCGTCCTGGTCGTCGAGAGTGCCTGGAAACGTGACTACGCCCACACGGGCAGCGCTCATGACTGTCGTCCCCTCCGAGGAAATGAGCACACGCCACCGTCTCTCGGGGCGGACGGCGGGCGGCACTCCTAAGGTTATCCGGTGCCGTCAGGTGTTCTTCGACGCGCCCTGACATGCGAGATCGTGCTCGGCGCGGAGGAACGGGGCGTCAGACGGCGGCGAGCTCGCGGGAGCGGTCGTCGGCCGCGTCGTCCCAGGCGAGCTGCTTGCGCATGTGGACCGTGGTGCCACGGCCGGGGGTGATGCCGAAGGAGATCTCGTCGACCACCGAGCGCATGATCAGCAGGCCGCGGCCGTTCTCGGTGTCGGCAGGTGGAAAGTGGAGCGGCATCGACGGCAGACCACCCCCGTTGTCGGCCACGCGCACATCGCAGCGGCCGTATCCGATCGACGCCGTCACTTCGTAGCGGTTGGCGGGACCGCCGTGCCGCACCGCGTTGGAGCAGGCCTCGGAGACCGCGAGCAGCATGTCGGCGATGCACGACTCGCTCACATGCAGCGATCGCATCGCATCGCCAAGCACTCGCCTGACCATCGGGATGCCGATAGCATCCCGAGGCAGTGCCAACGAGAACTCAATGTCCACCGGACTCCTCCGGGCTCCGGAATGTCACCTGGAGTAGGTTTCCCCGTGAAATCGGGGCTAACCGCAAAATCACGCTGTTGTTATTTAGTGTTGGGTAGCCCGTGGCATTGTGGCACGCCAGAATCCCGCTTTAACCCATCAGGGTTATTTCAGGTATCAAATGTGGCGTTCTACCACGCAGGCTAGCCCTCGACGCGGAGGGTGAAGTCCTCGATCACGGTGTTGGCCAGCAGGGTTTCGGCCATCTTTCGGACATCCTCCAGCGCCGCCTCGTCGGCCGGGCCGTCGAGCTCCACCTCGAAGCGCTTGCCCTGCCGCACGGCTGACACGCCGGAGAATCCCAGCCGTGGCAGCGCACGGGCTATCGCCTGGCCCTGCGGATCGAGAATCTCGGGCTTCAGCATGACGTCTACGATGACGCGCGCCACTGCGTTCCTCCTGGGTAAGGCGGGGTTGGCAAAGGACAGCCTACCGGCGCGTGTGGCAACGGGTACAACGGGAACGGGGAGAGGATGGGGCTTGCGCGAAGGGCTGTGACGTCTGCCACCATGGCCCCAAGCGCGTTCGAACCACCACCAGATGGTCCGACGCTGAGAAGGCCGGACATAGGTGGCGACCCCATCGAAACCGGCCCTGACCACAGGAGTGGCACGTGACCTCCGACGCCTCTCGTGGTGCCGAAGCACCCCCTGAGCTCGTCCAGTTGCTCACCCCCGAGGGAGAGCGGGTCGAGCACCCCGACTACGACATCGACCTGACGCCCGAAGAGGTCAGGTCCCTCTATCGAGACCTGGTTCTCGTCAGGCGTATCGACCTGGAGGCCGTGGCCCTGCAACGGCAGGGCGAGCTCGGCATCTGGGCCTCCCTCCTCGGCCAGGAGGCCGCGCAGATCGGCTCCGGCCGGGCTCTGACCGACACCGACATGGCCTTCCCCACCTACCGCGAGCACGGCGTGGCCTGGTGCCGCGACGTCGACCCGGTGAAGCTCCTCGGCCTGTTCCGCGGCGTCAACCACGGCGGCTGGGACCCCAAGGAGCACAACTTCCACCTCTACACGATCGTGATCGGCAGCCAGACCCTGCACGCCGTCGGCTACGCCATGGGCATCCAGCGCGACGACGCCACCGCGGCCACCATCGCCTACTTCGGCGACGGCGCCACCTCCCAGGGCGACGTGAACGAGTCGTTCATCTGGGCCAGCGTCTTCAACGCGCCGATCGTGTTCTTCTGCCAGAACAACCAGTGGGCCATCTCCGAGCCGCTGGAGAAGCAGACCCGCATCCCCCTCTACCGCAGGGCCTCAGGCTTCGGCTTCCCCGGCATCAGGGTCGACGGCAACGACGTCTTCGCCTGCCTCGCCGTCACCCGGCAGGCGCTGAAGAACGCCCGCGAAGGCCAGGGCCCCACCCTGATCGAGGCGTTCACGTACCGGATGGGCGCCCACACCACCACCGACGACCCCACCCGCTACCGCGTGGCCAGCGAGCTGGAGGCGTGGAAGCTCAAGGACCCGATCGAGCGCGTCAAGGCCTACCTGTTCAAGAACGAGCATGCCGACCAGGAGTTCTTCGACTCCGTGGAGGCCGAGGCCGACCGGCTCGGCGCCGATCTGCGCACCCGCTGCCTGGCGATGCCCGACCCCGAGCCGCTCGACATCTTCGACCACGTGTACACCGAGCCGCACGCGCTGATCGACGAGGAGCGCGCCCACTACGCCGCCTACCTGGAGGGGTTCGAGAGATGACCGTGCTGAGCCTTTCCAAGGCCCTCAACGAGGGCATGCGCAAGGCCATGGAGGACGACCCCAAGGTCCTCATCATGGGCGAGGACGTCGGCAAGCTCGGCGGCGTCTTCCGGGTCACCGACGGCCTGCAGAAGGACTTCGGCGAGGACCGTGTCATCGACACGCCGCTGGCCGAGTCCGGCATCGTGGGCACCGCGATCGGGCTGGCGCTGCGCGGCTACAGGCCGGTGTGCGAGATCCAGTTCGACGGGTTCGTCTTCCCCGCCGCGGACCAGATCATCACCCAGCTCGCCAAGATGCCGATGCGCTCGCTCGGCGCGATCAAGCTTCCCGTCGTCGTGCGCATCCCCTGCGGCGGCGGCATCGGCGCGGTCGAGCACCACAGCGAGTCGCCGGAGGCCTACTTCACCCACACCGCGGGGCTGCGGGTGATCGCCTGCTCCAACCCGGCCGACGCCTACTCGATGATCCAGCAGGCAATCCACTGCGACGACCCGGTCATCTTCTTCGAGCCCAAGCGGCGCTACTGGGAGAAGGCCGAGGTCGACACCTCCGACACGGGCTGGTGGACCCCCATGGACAGGGCCAAGGTGGTCCGGCCCGGCGCCGACGCGACGCTGCTCGCCTACGGTCCCATGGTCAAGACCTGCCTGGAGGCCGCCACCGCGGCCGAGCAGGACGGCCGCTCGCTGGAGGTCGTCGACCTGCGCTCGCTCAACCCGCTGGACGCCCCCGTGGTCATGGACTCCGCGCGCAGGACCGGCCGCGTGATCGTCGTGCACGAGGCCCCCGTCAACAGCGGCTTCGGCGCCGAGCTGGCCGCCCGCATCACCGAGCAGTGCTTTTACCACCTGGAGTCGCCCGTGCTGCGGGTGGGTGGGTTCTCCACCCCCTACCCGCCGTCCAAGCTGGAGGAGCACTACCTGCCGGACCTCGACAGGGTGCTCGACGCCGTCGACCGCACCTTCGCCTTCTGAGAGGGGGACTCGTTCATGAGACGTGAATTCAGGCTCCCCGACGTAGGCGAGGGGCTGACCGAGGCCGAGATCGTCCGCTGGCACGTGCAGCCGGGTGACGAGGTGAAGGTCAACCAGATCGTCGTCGAGATCGAGACCGCCAAGTCCATCGTCGAGCTGCCCATCCCCTGGGCCGGCGTGGTCGCCGGCCTCCTGGCGGGCGAGGGCGAGACCGTCGACGTGGGCCTGCCCATCATCGCCGTCGACACCGGCGCTCCCGACACCGGCGCTCCCGCCGCGGCCGAGGAGCGGCCGGCGCTGGCGGAGGACCTGGTGCCCAACCCGCCGGCGGAAGGCGCCGTCGAGCCCGGAACCCACGGCAGCCCGGCACCCAAGGAGGAACGCCAGGCCGTCCTGGTCGGCTACGGGGTCAAGACCGGCGCGACCAAACGCCGCCCCCGCAAGTCCTCCGCCGGTCCGGCGACTCCGGTCGCCAACCCCGAGCGCGTGGAAGTGGCAGGCTCCCCGGCCCTCCCCAGTACCGGGCCGGCGGGGGGGACCACGGCGGAGCCCGGCGCTGCCGGCCTGAGCCGCGTATCCGTCCTGGCCAAGCCGCCGGTGCGTAAACTCGCCAAGGACCTGGGCGTCGACCTCGCCGGCCTCACCGGGACGGGGCCGCAGGGCTCCATCACCCGCGAGGACGTCCACGCCGCGGCCGGCGCAGAGCAGGCGCCGCAGGCGATCCAGGCCGCACAGCAGCCCGAAGAGCGCATCCCCGTCAAGGGCGTCCGCAAGATGACGGCGCAGGCCATGGTCGGCAGCGCCTTCACGGCCCCGCACGTCACCGAGTTCCTCCAGGTGGACGTGACGGAGACGATGGAGGCGGTCAAGCGGCTGCGCGCGCTGCCCGACTTCGCCGAGGTCAAGGTCTCGCCGCTGCTGCTGGTGGCCAAGGCCGTGCTCACGGCGGCCAGACGGCATCCGGTGATCAACTCCGCGTGGGACGAGGCGGCCCAGGAGATCGTGGTCAAGCACTACGTGAACCTGGGCATAGCCGCCGCGACCCCGCGCGGCCTGGTGGTGCCCAACATCAAGAGCGCCCACCTTCTCTCGCTCCCCGACCTGGCCACGCAGCTGGGACAGCTCGCGGAGACCGCCAGGGCGGGCCGCACCCAACCGGCCGAGATGGCGGGCGGGACGATCACGATCACCAACGTGGGCGTGTTCGGCGTCGACACCGGCACCCCGATCCTGAATCCGGGTGAGGCCGCCATCCTCGCCTTCGGCCAGGTCAGGGACATGCCCTGGGTGGTCGACGGCGAGCTGGCCGTGCGCAAGGTGACGACGCTGGCGCTCTCCTTCGACCACCGCATCGTCGACGGCGAGCTGGGCTCGCTCTTCCTGCGTGACGTGGGCGCGATGCTGGAGGACCCGCTCCGCGTCCTCGCCTGGAGCTGAAACCCGCCGGGAGGGCCGTCACCCGCCGGCCCTCCCCGCGCGGGGTTCACGACGCCCGGGCCAGCGCCTTCTTGTCCCGCGCCGTGGGCCCCCAGGAACCGGCCACCACGGGGACGCCGAGCGCCTCGGACACGGCCGACGGCCAGTCCGTCACCGCCGCGCCGTACACCGGCCGCTCCCGCATCAGCCGCGCGGCGAGGGCGCCCTGCCGCTCCAGCGCCCGCCCCTCGTCCAGGTGCGCCTCCAGGACGGCCGGCGGCCCTCCTGCGTAGGCCACGCACATCCTCGACACCGGCGCGTCCAGATGCGTCAGCACCAGCCCGTCGCACCCGCCGGCGGCCTCCAGCGCGTAGCGGTGCGCGACCGCGTCGAAGTGTCCCAGTCTGAACGGCCCCTGCCACGGGCCGGCGCCGTTGTGCGGCTCGGGCAGCTCCAGCGCCGGGTCCTCGGTGACCAGCGGCCCAGGCCCGTGCCTGGGCGTGTAGGTGCGCAGCACGCCGGTCCGCACCGCGCCGGCCCCCTGGAGCAGGTCCAGCGCGTTGCCGAAGGTCGTGGTGCTCCACGTCGTGTACGGATGGAAGCCGTGCCGCTCGTCGAGCAGCACCCCCTGCGCGCCCTCGAAGACCACCGGCCCCCGCCCGAGCAGCCCCGGCAGGTGCCCGTCATCGGTGAGAGCCACCCGCGAGGCGAACGCGCCGTAGGCCGCGACGCAGTCCTCCACGGGCGGCCCCGCCGCGCCCAGCGCCTCGCGTACGGCCGCCAGTTTGCCCGCCAGCGCCCGCGGCCGCGCGCAGTCGCCCACGCGCGGGGCCAGCTCGGGCGACGCCAGCGCGAACGCCATCGTTTCGCCCACGCCCATCCCGCACGACCCGTGCCGGTCAGCCCCGCGCGCCAGCTCGCGCTGCCTGCCCGCCTCGACGTGGTACGGCGTCGCGAGCAGCGCCTCACGGTCCACGCTCAGCAGCCCGTACGGATCCGGCACGCCGATGGAGGACAGATGGGCCGCTTCGGCGGACAGGGCGAGCGGATCGACGACCACGTACCTCGACAGGTGCGTGGGCACGCCTCGCAGTGTGCCGGACCCGAACTGGGCGAACGTGTGCCGCCTGCCGTCGGGCAGCACCACGTTGTGCGCGGCCTGGGCGCCCCCGTTGAACCGGACCACCGCCTCGACCGGCCGCGAGGCGCACAGCCAGTCCACCACCGAGCCCTTGCCCGCGTCGCCGTAGCCGAGGTCGGCGACGATCACGTGCTCGGTCACCCGTCGAGCCCGTCGAGCGGCTCCGACACGACCAGCGTGCCGCGGTCCAGCTTGGCGAGCGCCTTCGACACCGACGGCCCGGCGGTGGACCCCAGGCCGGCCAGGTCGTCGAGCCCTTCCTCCAGGTCGATGGCGTCCTCGCCGAGCCCCACCGTGAGCGCGATCGTCTCGCACACCGCGTCGAGGTCGTCGAGCTCCAGCACGTTCTGCCCGAGCAGGCCGCGCCAGGTCGCCAGGACCTCCCGGTCGCCGGCGTAGCTGCTCCCGGCGGGCAGGATGAAGTAGACGTCGTACTTCCTGGTCAGCTCGGCGACCAGGTCGGCCACCTTGATGTCGCCCTCGTTCGGGTCGCCGATCAGCGAGCTCACCATCTTGCCGCTGACCCGGGGGTAGGGCAGCTCGTCGCCGATGATGAACAGATAGCCGCGCTTGCCCCGCTTGTCGTAGCAGTCGATCGAGGTGTGCCTGGCCATGAAGTACATCGCCAGCTCGTAGGACTCCCTCTTCTGCCCGCCGCCCCCGCCTTCCAGCAGGATCCGGCCGAGGTGCTCGTCCATCCGGTTGTCGGACTCGAACTGGCCCACCTGCAGCGGCGCGCGGTCGCAGGTGGCGTCGCCGATCGCGCCGAACATGATCTGCGGGTCCTCGGCGTAGCCCTTGCGCAGCAGCAGCCCGAGCAGGTCGGGGAGCCTGGTCTGCAGCATGCGCGGCACGTGGCCCATGGAGCCGGTCACGTCGAAGAGCACCGAGACGGCCAGGGAGTTCGGGTGCTCGGCCGAGTCGCGGCTCTCCCTGGTGACGCCGTACGGCGCGAGATCGGGGTGGGTGGTCCTGGCGCCGCTGTCGGTGTGGGCGAAGGCGCTGGCACCGGTGGCGGCCCGGTAGTTGGCGGCGGAGGTGTAGACGTCGGTGGACCAGATTCCGCTTCCCATGGGGGATCCTCTCTAGAGGTGAAGGGGCCGGTACGCGCGCGGCCCGTAGAGCTTTTCGAGCAGCTCGTCCAGCTCGGCGAGCAGCGCCCAGGCGTCGGCCGGCGGGCGCAGCAGGCAGCCGCGGACGAACGCGCGCATCGGCTTGGGATGCTCGCCGAGCAGCCCGGCCACGCACCGCGTGACGGCCTGGACGTCGGCCCGCGCGCCGGTCGGTGCCGCGTCATGGGCGTGGCACCAGTCGACGAGGATGAGGCCGTGGTCGAGGGGGTGGACCAGCACGTGGCGGGGGAGGACCGCGCCGTGGGCGATCCCGGCGTGGTGGGCCAGCCCGGCGGCCACCAGCATGCGCCGCCAGATCCACGCCACGTCCCTGGGGTCGAGCCCGGTGCCGATCCGGTCCAGGGCGACGAACCCGTCGGGGGCGCGGCTGATCACGTTCGCTTGCCGTACGGTACCGCCGGTTTTGTGACGAAATTTGTCGATCAAGCGGGGGATGTAGGGCAGGAAGCGCGGGTCACCGTGGACGGCCATCCTGCGCAGTGCCGTGGCCTCGCGCACCAGCAGGTGACTGTGCGCCGGGACGCGCGCCACCTTGAGCACCGCGTCCCTGCCGTCCGGGTGCGGCCCCGCCGTTCCGGGCGCGGTGTCGCGGCTCGCCGGGTAGAGCACGGCGGTGCCGCCCCTGTGCAGCGGCGGCCCGATCCGGTAGGGGCCGACGAGCTGCCCGCGGTTGAAGTCCTCCCACAACGCGGCCAGCCGGGCGAACGCCGCCCCGGAGCCGGGGGAGAGGTCGGGATGCAGCAGCCGGGCCAGCCGCCGGTAGACCCGCACGGGGGAGTCGCCCGCGAACAGCTCGGCGGCCGATCGCGCCCCTGTGACGATCGCCTCCGCCTCGGCCGGGTTCACCGGATCTCCTCCTCTCGCGAGGGCCGGAGCAGGGCCGGGTGGAGCAGCCGGGCGTCGCCCGCGCGGTAGAGCCTGGCCCGGGGGCCACCCCTGGCCCCGCCGGTCTCGGTGGTCTCGCCGGTGCTC
Source organism: Nonomuraea sp. LPB2021202275-12-8 (assembly GCF_037044575.1). NCBI lineage: Bacteria > Bacillati > Actinomycetota > Actinomycetes > Streptosporangiales > Streptosporangiaceae > Nonomuraea > Nonomuraea sp. LPB2021202275-12-8. The sequence continues at coordinate 83,598 of NZ_JBAHWD010000033.1, forward strand.
TCCACGAAGCCGGGGACGGACAGCACCTTGCGGTGGAAGTTGCCCGCGTGCAGCGGGGTGCCCCAGACGGTCTCGTAGATGAGCCGGAGCTCGGAGACGGTGAAGGTGTCACCGGCGAAGGCGGTGGCCAGCGGTGTGTACTCCAGCTTGGCGCGGGCCCGCTCGACCCCGTCGGCCAGGATGCGGCCGTGGTCGAAGGCGAGGGGCGGCAGGTCGTCGACCGGGTGCCAGACGGCCGCCGCGGCGTCCGTGCCCGCCTGCGGGTCCGGCAGGTCGGGGGCGAAGGCGAGGTAGGAGATCGACACGACCCGCATCCGCGGGTCCCGTGCGGGGCTGCCGTAGCTGGCGAGCTGCTCGATGTGCGCGGGCCGGGTGTCCAGGCCGGTCTCCTCGGCCAGCTCCCGCACCGCCGCCTCGGTCAGGTCCTCGTCCGGCTTGACGAACCCGCCCGGCAGCGCCCAGCTCCCGGCGTAGGGCTCGACCCCGCGCTCGACGATCAGCACGTGCAGCCGCCGGTCGCGGATGGTCAGCGCCACCACGTCGACCGTCACCGCGACGGGGGCGTAGTGCCGGGGGTTGTAGCCGGCCAGGAACTCTTCCATCGACGTCCTTCTCAATCTGAGTATTTCTCGATTCGAGAATAACCATGGAGGGGCGGCGCTGTCGATAGGGTTGCGCCATGATTCGTCACGTCGTGCTGTTCACCTGGACCGAGGACGCCACCGAGGAGCAGAAGGCCACGGTGGCGGCCGAGCTGCGCAAGCTTCCCGGGCAGATCCCGCAGCTCCGCTCCTACACGGTCGGTCGGGACGCCGGTCTCAATCCCGGCAACCACGACTTCGCCGTCGTCGCGGACTTCGACGACGAGGACGCCTACCTGGTCTACCGCGACCACCCCCAGCACCAGGCGGTGATCGCGGAGCACATCAAGCCGATCGTGGCGAGCCGGGCCGCCGCGCAGTTCAGCTGCTAGGCGGCGCGTCGTCACCCCAGCCGAGCCGCTTGATCACGAGCGAGCGGTACGTCGGGCCCACGTCCCGCACGGTGACCAGCTCGCCTCTGTAACGCCCGACGACCACCTGCCGGGTGCCCAGGACCAGCGCCGGCGAGGGCGCCCTGTTGCGATCAGACTTCCGGCGGGTTGTTCTCGCGGTGCATCAGCCGGTTCTCGGAGGTGTGGCCACGCCTGGGCGCCAGCACGATGCTCAGCACGACGCCGATCCCACCGACGATCATGAAGATCAGGCCGATGATGTCCATGTGCACGCTCTCGCCGAACACGTCCGGCTCGATCGCGAATCTCAGGATGGCGCCGAGCGTGAGGAAGAAGATGCTGACCCCGACACCCATTACGGCCTCCCAAGCAAACGGCGAGTACGCCCACGGTCATACCCGAGTATGGGCGATCACACCCGCCACATGTCAGCCCTCGCCGGGGGACTCGTCCCTAACGGCGGAACGCCCGCTCCGCGAGACGCGGGACGGGCGTTCTCCCCGGTGACTGCCGCGGGAGGCAGAGGGGTCAGAAGGCCTCCTCCGGGAGCTGCATGAGCTCCTGGCCGGTGGCGGCCAGCACCCGGCGCTCGGCGGCCAGGCGGGGCAGCACGGTCGTCGCGAAGAACGAGGCGGCGGCGACCTTGCCCTGATAGAACGGGTCCTCGCCGTCGGCCAGCTTGGCCAGCGCCACCTCGGCCTGGCGCAGCAGCAGCCAGCCGATCACCAGGTCGCCCAGCGCGAGCAGGAACCTGGTCGTGTTCAGGCCGACCTTGTAGACCTCCTCGGGTGCCTCCATCGAGCCCAGCGCCCATCCGGCCATCGTGTCGCCCATGGCCTTGATGTCGGCCGCGGCCTCGGCGAGCAGCTTGCGCTCCTCCTTGAGCCGGCCGTTGCCCGCCTCCGACGCGGCGAACTCGTTGATCTCGGCCAGCAGCGCCCCGATGGCCACACCCTGGTTCCGCAGGATCTTGCGGAAGAACAGGTCCAGGCCCTGGATCGCGGTCGTGCCCTCGTACAGAGAGTCGATCTTCGCGTCGCGGATGTACTGCTCGATCGGGTAGTCCTGCAGGTAGCCGGAGCCGCCCAGCGTCTGCAGCGACCGGGAGAGCAGCTCGTACGAGCGCTCCGAGCCGACGCCCTTGACCAGCGGCAGCAGCAGGTCGTTCATCGCATGTGCGTGCTGGTCGGCGGGGTCGAGCTGGATGGCGTCCTGGAAGGTCGCCGTGTAGAGCACCAGCGCGCGCATGCCTTCGGCGTAGGCCTTCTGCAGCATGAGCTCGCGGCGCACGTCAGGGTGGTTGAGGATGGCCACGCGCGGGGCGGTCTTGTCCGACATCCTGGTCAGGTCGGCGCCCTGCAGCCGCGACTTCGCGTATTCCAGAGCGTTCAGGTAGCCGGTGGACAGCGTGGCGATGGCCTTCGTGCCGACCATCATGCGGGCGTGCTCGATGACCATGAACATCTGCTTGATGCCCTCGTGCACGTCGCCGACCAGCCAGCCGATCGCCGGGTGCTTGTCGCCGAAGGTGAGCTCGCAGGTCGTGGAGACCTTCAGGCCCATCTTCTTCTCGACGTTGGTGACGTACGCGCCGTTGCGCTCGCCCAGCTCGCCGGTCTCGAGGTCGACGTGGAACTTCGGCACCAGGAACATCGACAGCCCCTTGGTGCCGGGGCCGTGCCCCTCGGGGCGGGCCAGCACGAGGTGGAAGATGTTCTCGGTCATGTCGTGCTCGGCGCTGGTGATGAAGCGCTTGACGCCCTCGATGTGCCAGGTGCCGTCAGGCTGCCGCACCGCCCTGGCCCGGCCCGCCCCGACGTCGGAGCCCGCGTCGGGCTCGGTGAGCACCATGGTGGCGCCCCAGTTGCGCTCGATGGCCAGCTCCGCGAAGCGCTTCTGCTCCGGGGTGCCGAGGTTCCACAGGGTGTAGGCGAAATTGGGGCCGGCGGCGTACATGTAAAGGGCCGGGTTCGCGCCCAGGACCAGCTCGGCCGTCGCCCACGCCAGGCTGCGCGGGATGCCCGGGCCGCCAAGGTCGGCGGGCAGGTCGAGGTGCGCCCAGCCGCCGTCGACCAGGGCCTTGTAGGACTTCTTGAAACCGTCGGGGACCGTGACCGACGAGGTGGCGGCGTCGAACACCGGTGGGTGCCGGTCGCCCTCCTCGAACGAGTCGGCCAGGACACTGGTGGACAGCCTGTTGACCTCGTCCAGGAGGCTGCGGGCGGTGTCCTCGTCCACGTCCGCGTAGGGTCCGGTGCCGAGAATCTCGCGTCGCCCGAACACCTCGAAGAGGTTGAACTCCAGGTCACGCACGTTGCTCTTGAAGTGGCCCATGGGTGCAGATCTCCTTGAACCGGGGTCCTTATGTACTGGCGAGTAACCTTACTAGCAATGCTACCCGCGGGTAACCATCGATATGCGTGGCATGCTCATCTCCATGGACGCCGAAGAACTCGCCGCACGATGGCGAGAGCGCCTGGAATCCTGGGCCATTCCGGAGGAGATCCTCGCCGCGGCCCCGGTCGACCCCTGGTGCTATCCCCTGGCCCGCTTCGCCACCCGCACCGACCGGGCTCTCGCCGAGCCCGACGACGGCCCCACCATGGCCCGTCTGGCCGAGGCGCTGCCCGAGGGCGGCACGCTGCTCGACGTCGGCTCCGGTCCCGGCGCCGCGTCACTCCCGCTGCGTGACAGGATCGGCCACCTGTGGGCCGTCGACTCCTCCGCCGAGATGCTGGAGGAGCTGTCGGCCAGAGCGGACAAGCTGGGCGTGCCGGCCACCACCGTCGAAGGCCGCTGGCCCGACGTGTCCGGCCGGGTGCCCGAGGTGGACGTGGTGGTCGCCGCCCACGTCGTCTACAACGTCCCCGACCTGGTGGACTTCCTGCAGGCACTCGACCGGAGCGCCAGGCGCCGCGTGGTGCTGGAGCTCCCGCACCGCCACCCGATGAGCTGGATGGCCCCACTCTGGCGGCACTTCCACGGCGTGGACCGTCCCGTCAGGCCGGTCGCCGAGGACTGCGTGGCCTTGGCGGCGGCGCTCGGCTTCGCGGTGCGCGTCGAGGAGCGCGAGGCCCCGCTGGAGCGGTTCGACTCCCTGGGGGAGCTGGCGGCCAGCGCGTGCCACCGCATCTGCCTGGACCCGTCGCGTTCGGAGGAGGTGGCGCGGACGGCGCTGGAGCTCGGCATGTGGCCCCTGCCCCGCGACCGGTGGGTGACCCTCTGGTGGGAATGACCCCACCCGGGACGGCGTTCCTCTAGGTGAGCCTCAGCTCCCGGACGAGACGCGCCGTACCCGGTAGGCCAAGACGACGCGCCGCACCGTCGTCTCGCTCGGAGGAGTCGTTTCCGATGGCTTGGATCATTCTCGTTCTGGCCGGCCTGGCCGAAGTCGCCATGGCCCTGTCGCTCAAACTCAGCAACGGCTTCACCCATGTGTGGTGGACCGTCTCCTTCCTGGCGACCGCCGTGCTCAGCTTCGGCCTGCTCGCCTACGCCCTGAAGTCGCTGGAGGTCGGGCCCGCCTACGCGGTCTGGACGGGGATCGGCGCCGTCGGCACGGCCGTGCTGGGCATGCTGGCGATGGGGGACGAGGTCTCCGCGGCCCGGCTCATCTCCATCGCGCTCATCCTGGCGGGTGTGGTCGGCCTCAACCTGGCCGGTTCCCACTAACCGGTTTGACGTGGTCGCCGGTGTCGCGATTGGCTGGCGAAATGATCGAGATACACGCTGTGACCATCGACTGCGCCGACCCGTACGAGCTGGGCTCCTGGTGGAGCAGGGCCACGGGGCTCCCGCTCGGGGAGGGTGACCAGCCCGGCGACGACGAGGTGATGCTGCGCACCAAGCAGGACCCGTTCCTGCTGTTCATCCGGGTGCCGGAAGGCAAGACCGTGAAGAACCGGCTGCATCTGGACGTCAATGGCACCGAGGGGCGCACCCGCGACCAGGAGGTCGAGCGGCTGCTGGGCCTGGGGGCGACGATCTTCGACGACCGCCGCACTGCGGAGGGTGTCGGCTGGGTGACCATGCGCGACCCCGAGGGCAACGAGTTCTGCGTGTGCAGGAGCGAGGCCGAGAGGGGGGTGCCGCGGTGACGGGTGTCAGCGCGCGGAGCGGGCTCGTCCCTGCATGGTGAGCGTGAGGATCGCGGCGATCACGTAGACCAGGGCGCCGTGCCAGCCCGCCTGGAACGCGGAGCCGATGACACCCTCACCGTCGAGCACGAGTTGCACCGGATAGTCCAGCACCGCGGCGATGCCGGCGGGCAGCAGCGCGAACTTCCACGGGTGCTGGAGCCCCCAGACGCGCGCCTGCCGGGTGACACGGTCGCCCTCCTCGGGCTTGGCCACCGCGCCGATGGCCGCGATCAGCGCGAACAGGCTGATGCCGAGGCCCAGGGCCCAGACCAGGTCACCGCCGTCGGTGAGCAGGCCCATGCCGAAACTGGCGGCGCTGACGGCGCCACCGCCGATGACCGCTGCCTTCCAGGGGGCGCCGCGCAGCGCGGCGCCGGACAGCGAGATTTCGTCGCGTCGGGTGATTTCGTTCATGTCCCCAGAGTGCCTTTTCGCACCCCCTGACCACATCGGGGACGGACCCTGATTTCCACCCTGACATGATTTGGACATGCAGGAAATCGAGATTGAACGGCTCGGGCCGGAAGAGGGGGAGCGGCTGAGGGCGATCCGGCTCCGCGCGCTCCAGGACACGCCGGACGCGTTCGGCTCGTCGTACGAGAGGGAGCAGCCCTTCCCGCCCGACAAATGGACGGAGAGGCTGAAAAATCCGGAATCGCGATGGATGGTGGCCACCGACGGGGGCGCCGACGTGGGGCTGGTCTGCGGGCTGGCCGAAGAGGGCGGGATGCACCTGCTGTCCATGTGGGTCGCACCTGAGGCCAGAGGGCGCGGCGTCGGCTCACGGCTCGTGGACGCCACCGTCGCCTGGGCGCGTGAGTACGGCGCGGAAGAGGTCGGACTGTGGGCCGTCGACCGGAACGCGGCGGCGCGGGCCCTTTATGTGAGAAAGGGCTTCACCCGCAGCGGCAAGGTCATGGCGCTGCCGTCCAACCCGCAGCTCATGGAGTCCCACTATGTGCTGTCGCTGCTCTTCCGGCCGGCCCGCAGGCAGGACGTGCCCGAGATCGTCGCGATGCTTGCCGACGACCCGCTCGGCGCCAGGCGCGAGGGCGACCCGGGTGACGAGCGCTATCTGGCGGCCTTCGACCGGATCGACGCCGACCCCTACGACGAGCTGATCGTGGCCGAGCGTGACGGCAAGGTCGTCGGCACGATGCAGCTCACCTATCTGGCGGGGCTGTCCCGGCTGGGCGCCGAGCGCTGCCAGATCGAGGCCGTGCGCGTCTCGGCCGCCACCCGGGGGCAGGGCCTGGGCCGCCGGATGATCCAGTGGGCGGTTGACCGGGCCAGGGCGCGTGGCTGCGCGATGGTGCAGCTCACCTCCGACAAGTCCCGCAACGACGCGCACCGTTTCTACGACTCGCTCGGCTTCACCGCCTCGCACGAGGGTTACAAGCTCTCGCTGAGCTGAGCGAGCATCCACCTGCACCACTCGGCCCGGTGCCGCTCGTAGCCGAGCCCGCACCGCAGCGCCGCGTAGTTGCCGAACCGGGGGCTGCCGAACGCCGGCGGCCCCCCGATCGCCTCCTCCTCCCGCTCGTACTCGGCCAGCCGGGCCTCGTGCGCCGCCAGCTGGTCGGCGAACAGCCGCCTGAGCGCCTCCGGGTCGGCCAGCGCGGCGGCGTACGTCTTGAGCACGAGCTCGTCCCGCTCGGGCCGCTCGCGCGGCGGCGCGGTGACCCACTCCCGCAGCGCCGCCGTGCCCGCGGGGGTCACGCTGTAGACCTTCTTGTCCTGCGGCCCCGGCCCGTGTCTCGTCTCGAACGAGACCAGGTTGCCGGCCAGCAGTTTCTGCAGCTCGGCGTGGATCTGGCTGTGACCGGCCGTCCAGAAGTAGGAGACCGGCCGCCGCATGGCCGCGGCGATGTCGTATCCGGTGCGCTCGCCGCGGGCCAGCACGGCGAGGATCGCGAATCCCAGCGTTGAGGTCATGGTGCCCTCAAGGGTATGGTCCTAGCAACTATGTCACTTTAGACATAGTCTCGATGAAGGGGGCGGCCATGCGCGCGATCGTCTGCTCGGTGGGACTCGTACTGGTGCTGACCGCCTGCGGAGGCGCGGTCAGCACGACGGAGGCGAGCGGAGCCCCGCCGTCGACGCGGGCGGCCACCCCCAGCCCCACCCCCACCCCCACCCCCACGAAAGCCAAGGTGAAAGGCCCCAACGTGAGCGGCTGCTTCACCGAGGAGGACGGCAGGATCTTCACCCACGGTGAGGGCGATCTGCCCGGTGTCATCACGGGCACGGGCCCGGTGGGGGTGGTCATCACCTACGAGCGCGGCGGCAACGTCTGCACCTGGCGCCCGCTGTCGGACCGCCTGGTCGCGGCCGGCTACCGCGTCCTGCTGTACGCCAGGAAGTCCGACGCGCCCCCCGAGGACGTCGCCCAGGCCATGGCCAGGCGCCTGGGCAAGGAGAAAGGCGTCGAGCGCCTGTGGCTGGTCGGCGGGTCGGTCGGCGCCACCGTCTCGGTGCCCGTGGCCGGGCGGCTCGGCGCCAGGGCGGCAGGCGTCGTCGCGCTGTCAGGAGCGATCGAGGCCGCGGACGCGGCCAAGCTGGAGGTGCCGCTGCTCCAGATCGGCACCGAGAACGACGGCTACGGCGGCGCCAGGGACCTGCAACCGGCCCACGACGCCGCCACCAGGACCCCCGACAGGCAACTCCACATCATCAAAACCGAGAGCATGCACGCCTCGGAGCTGTTCCGCAGCTCCTACGGGCCGGACGTGCTGGACCGGATCATGGCCTTCATGGCCCGGCACAAGGGCTGACCTCGACCAGGTTGTCGTGGTAGACCGCGCCCCTGCCCAGGTCGGCGTCGCGCTCCTCGACGACCGCGTTCGGGTTGGCGCCGCCGGGGCTGAGCTTGGGCCAGCGCCCCTTGGGCGTGGCCACCACGCCGCGCGCCACCCGGTCGCTGACCTCCACGTCGGCCAGGAACTCGCCGCCCGCGTTGTGCACCCGCACCCGCTGCCCGCCGACCAGCCCGCGCGCCTCGGCGTCGGCGGGGTTGACCAGCACCACCGGCTCCTTGGCCCGCCGCAGCAACTCGGGGTTGTTGCCGAAGGTGGTGTTCAGGAACGTGTGCGAGGCGGGCGTGATCAGGGTCAGCGGGTACGGCGCGTCGCCGGCCGTACGAGCCGACCGGGACGGGACGTACGCCTTGCCCGCCGGCGGGAAGCGCAGCCGGCCGGACTCGGTCGGGAAACCGCCGGCGTACGGCGCGAAGGGGACGGGATAGTTCATCCGCACCCATCCCTCCTTGCGCAGCCTGTCGACCGTGATGCCCGCGAGCGACGGGTGGTCGGCGGACAGGAGGCTCTCGGCCAGCTCCAGATCCGAGTCGAACAGCGACGGCTCGGTCATGCCCATGTGCGCGGCCAGGCGGCGGAAGGTCTCCGTGGTGGACAGGCACTCGCCGGGAGGCGCCACCGCGGGCTCGTTCCACAGCAGGTAGAGGTGGCCGTAGCCGGCGTGCAGGTCCATGTGCTCGGTCTGCATGGTGGCGGGAAGCACGATGTCGGCGTAGTCCACCGTGTCGGTGGGGAAGTGCTCCATGACGACCGTGAACAGGTCCTCGCGTTCGAGCTGCTTCCTGATCCGGTTGCTGTCGGAGGTCGAGCCGACCGGGTTGGCGGCGTACACCCACAGGCACTTGACCGAGTCCGGCTTGGCGAGCTCGGAGGCCAGCCGGGTCATCGTCAGCGTGCGCACCGGCGCGGCCAGCAGGTCCTCGCGGGTGTCGATGGCGAGGTGGACGTGGTCGCTGGTGGAGTAGGAGACCCCGCCGCCCGGGTGCCGCCAGTCGCCGGTCACCCCGGGGATCGCGGCGATCGTGCGCATCGCCGCGCCGCCGCCCTCGTGCCGTTGGATGCCCATGGTGGCGCGGATGGCGGTGGGCCTGGTGTGCGCGAGCCGCATCCCCAGGCTGTGGATGTCCTCGGCCGGGATGCCGGTGATCTCCGCCACTGTTTCGACCGGATATTTCAGGATCTCTTCGCGGAAGCTCTCCCAGCCCTCCGTGTACTCCGCCAGGAACTCCTCGTCCTGCGTGCCCTCGGCGAGCACCACGTTCAGCAGGCCGAGCGCGAGCGCCGCGTCCGTGCCCGGCCTGATCGCCAGATGCTGGTCCGCCTGGTCGGCCGTCCTGGTGCGGATCGGGTCGATGGCCACCACGTGCGCGCCCGCCGCCCTGGCGTCCTGGACGAACTTCCACAGGTGGTGCCCGCTGGTCAGCGTGTTCGTGCCCCACAGCAGGATCAGCCTGGACAGCGCGAAGTTCTCCGGGTCCATGCCGCCCGCGCTGCCGTTGGTCAGCCTCAGGCCGGTGGTGCCCGCCGCCGAGCAGATGTTCAGCCAGTGCTTGGATGCGCCGAGCGCATTCCAGAACCGGCGCCCGGCCACACCCTCGCAGCCCTGCAGGTATCCCAGCGAGCCGGTGCCCAGGTAGGGCCAGATCGCCTCACCGCCGTACTCCTCGACGATGCCGCGCAGCCGGGTCGAGATCTCGTCCAGCGCCTCCTCCCGGCTGATCCGCTCGAACTCGCCGGAGCCCTTGGGCCCGACGCGGCGCATCGGATGGAGGATGCGGTCGGCCGCCCGGGTGTGCTCCAGATAACGGTTGACCTTCACGCAGAGCGCACCGCGCGTGTAGGGGTGGTCGGGGTTGCCGCGCATCTTGACCGCCTCGCCGTCCTCGACGGTGACGACCCAGGAGCAGGTATCGGGACAGTCCAGCGGACAAGCCCCCAAAACGCGCAATTTGCCCGACATGAACCACAGTTTATGGCCGTCCCATCAACGCGACCGCGGCGCGTGCGCGGTAGACATCAGGGTGAAGGGTTGGAGTTCCACCGTGTAGCCTGCCAACGCTTCGAAGCGTTCGGGGATGGGCAGGTCAACGCTGGTCGCGTCCATACCCGGGTCGAGGGCCCAGATGACGATTCGGGACACTGATGCCCAAAGATCGTATGGTCTGGCCGGGAAGGTGCAGAATCGCTGTCGGTGGCCGAAATCAGAGAACGCGAAAACGCGGAGGATCTCTCAAAGGAGGATCCGGCCGTGACCGAAGCGCGCCCTGAATTGGACGTCTACGTGGTCGAGCCGCTGCTCCCGCAGCGCCTGCGCCGTCCGTCAGACCTCCTGCGGCTCCTGGCGACCCTGCTGGCGCTCTCCGCGGTCATCCTGCTCGCCCTGGTCGCCAAGCAGACGCTGAACGGCCTGGAGAGGGACGTCACCGAGGGCACCACGCTGGTGCCCCTGCTCAGCCGGATCGCCACCTTCGTCGGTGGCGCGGCCGTGCTCATCGTCCCGGTCGCCTTCGCCGTCGAGCGGGTCTTCCACCGCGACGGCCTGCGCGTCGCCGAAGGGCTGATCGCCGCCATCATCGGCATGGTCGGCTCCTTCCTGCTCGGCCAGTGGCTGGTCGGCGGCAACGCCGAGGACCTCACCCAGCTCCTGACCGGCGGCCGCTCGATCGAGCCGCTCAACACCCTGCTCACCTCGGTCATCGCCTACGCCACCGCGGTGCGGATCTCACGCAGGCCGAGCTGGCGCGCGCTGATGTGGACCGTGATCGCCCTCGACATCCTCGCCCTCTACTCCGGCAGGCAGATCACCCTGCCGGGCGCCATCGTCACGGTCCTGTTCGGCATGGTCATGGGTTACGCCACCCTGTACGGCGTCGGCAGCCCGAACACCAGGCCGCCCGGCAACGCCGTGGTGACCGCGCTGCGCAAGCTGTCGTTCTCGCCGGTGTCGGCCCGCCGCATCGACGACGACCACCAGGGCAGCCGCCGCTACGCCATCGGGCTGGCCGACGGGACCAGCCTCGACGTCACCGTGCTCGACCGCGACCGCCAGGTGGCCGGCCTGCCCTACCGGCTGTGGCGGCGAATCCGGCTCAACTCCGAGACCAGGCGCAGGGCCATCCGGTCGCTCCGGGCCGAGTTGGAGCGCGAGGCGCTGATGGCCTACGCCGCCCAGGCCGCCGGCGCCAGCACGCCGCGCCTGCTCGGCACCAGCGAGATCGGCACCGAGGCGGCGCTGCTCGCCTACGAGCACCTCGACACGCGCCCGCTCGACGAGGTGCCCGACGAGGAGCTCGACGACAACGTGCTCGCGCAGATCTGGGAGCAGGTCTCGCTGCTGCAGATCCAGCGGCTCGCGCACCGCAGGCTGACCGGCGAGGGCATCCACCTGGACCAGGCGGGGCGGGTCGTGCTGACCGACGCCCGCAGCGGCGAGATCGCCGCCGGAGACCTGCTGCTCCGCCTCGACATCGCCCAGCTCCTCACCTACCTGGGGCTGCGCGTCGGCGCCGAGCGGTCCGTGGCCAGCGCGGCCGCCATCATGGGCTCCGACGCGCTCGCCACCGCGATGCCGCTGCTCCAGCGCATCGCGCTGACCCGCGAGACGCGCGCGGCACTCAAGAGGGACAAACATCTGCTCACCGGCATCCGCGAGCAGATCGTGGCGCTCAAACCGCAGGGCAAGGTCGAGGAGATCCGGCTGGAGCGGTTCAAGCCGCGCACGCTGGTGACCATCATCGCCAGCACGCTGGCGGCCTACTTCCTGCTCTCCCAGCTCAGCCAGGTCAACGTGGTGCAGGTGGTCACCACCGCCAACTGGGCCTGGTCGGGGCTGGCGCTGCTCACCTCGTTCGTCAGCTTCGTGGCCGCCGCGCTGATGCTCAGGGGGTTCGTGCCCGAGGCCCTGCCGCTCTGGCGGACGGTGCTGGTCCAGTTCGCCGCGTCGTTCGTGAAACTGGTGGCGCCCGCCGCGGTCGGCGGGGTCGCGATCAACACCCGCTACCTGCAGAAACGCGGCATCTCGCCGGCCCTGGCGGTGGCCAGCGTCGGCGCCTCGCAGTTCGCCATGCTGGTCTTCCACATCGCGCTGCTGCTGCTGTTCGCCTACATCACCGGCTCCAACACCGCCACCACCTTCACGCCCTCACGCGGCCTCGTCGGAGTGCTGCTGGCCGTGGCCCTGCTCATCGTGGTGCTGTTCGGAGTGCCCCGGCTGCGCAGGATGATCACCAGCCGGATGCACCGGCTGTTCGCCAACGTGCTGCCCCGGCTGCTGGACGTGCTGCAGTCGCCGCGCAAGCTGCTCGAAGGCTCGGCCGGCACCCTCATGATCACGATCACGTTCGTGGCCTGCCTGTACGCGTGCCTGCGCGCCTTCGGCGGCACGGTGGACTTCACCACCGTCGCGGTCGTCTATCTGACGGCCAACGCCATCGGCTCGGCCGCGCCCACACCTGGCGGCCTGGGCGCGGTCGAAGCCTCGCTCACGCTGGGACTGACCGTGGCCGGCGTCCCCGCCGAGCTGGCCACCTCCGCCGTGCTGCTCTACAGGCTGCTCACCTTCTGGCTGCCGGTGCTGCCCGGCTGGGCGGCCTTCACCTTCCTGCAGCGCAACGAGGCCCTGTGAGCTGATTACGAGGCCGCTCCGATGATCTTGTCGATGGCCTGCAGCTCGTCCTCGGTGAAGGCCGGGCCGTCCACGCACGCCACGTTGTCCTCCAGCTGCCGCACGCTGCTCGCGCCGATCAGCACGCTCGTCACCCGGGGGTCCCTGAGCGTCCACGACAGCGCCATCTGCGCCAGCGTCTGCCCCCTGCCCCCGGCGATCTCGTTGAGCGCCCGCGCCAGGTCGCGGTCGATCCGCTCCTCGCTGAGGAACCTGCTGGTGGCCGCTCGCGAGTCCGAGGGCACGCCCTGCAGGTAGCGGTCGGTCAGCAGCCCCTGCGCCAGCGGCGAGTACACGATGCACCCCATACCCGCCTCCTCCAGCGCGTCCAGCAGCCCGCCCTCGATCCAGCGGTTGATCATCGAGTAGGAGGGCTGGTGGATGAGCAGCGGGGTGCCCAGCTCGCGCATGATCCTTGCCGCCTGCGCGGTCTGCTCGGCCGGGTAGTTGGAGATCCCCGCGTACAGCGCCTTGCCCGAGCGCACCGCCCGGTCCAGCGCCCCCATCGTCTCCTCCAGCGGCGTGTCGGGATCCGGCCGGTGGCTGTAGAAGATGTCGACGTAGTCCAGCCCCATCCGCCCCAGCGACTGGTCCAGGCTGGCCAGCAGGTACTTGCGCGAACCCCACTCGCCGTACGGTCCGGGCCACATGTCGTAACCGGCCTTGCTGGAGATGACCAGCTCGTCCCGGTAGGGAATGAAGTCCTGCCGGAAGATCTGCCCGAAGTTGCGCTCCGCGGAGCCGTACGGCACGCCGTAGTTGTTGGCCAGGTCGAAGTGCGTCACCCCGAGATCGAACGCCCGGCGCAGGATCGTCCGGGAGTTCTCCAGCGGGCGGTCGTCCCCGAAGTTGTGCCACAGCCCCAGCGAGACGGCGGGCAGCTTCAGCCCGCTCCTGCCACTGCGGTTGTACGGCTGCCGCTCGTAGCGGGTGTCGTCTGCTTGATATGTCATTCCGTGCTCTCTTCCGTGCCACGTTCGATGATCCAGGAAAGCGCGAAGGCCTCCTCGCGCCAGGCGTCGTAGCGCCCGCTGCGCCCGCCGTGACCCGCGCCCATCTCAGTCTTGAGCAGGAACGGCCCTCCGCCCGCCACCGCGCGCAGCCTGGCGATCCACTTGGCCGGCTCGTGGTACATCACCCGCGTGTCGTTCAGGCTGGTGATCGCAAGAATCGGCGGATAGGTCCGCTCGTCCACGTTCTCATACGGCGTGTAGCTCTTCATGTACGCGTACACGTCCGCGTCGTGCAGAGGGTCGCCCCACTCGTCCCATTCGATGACGGTCAGCGGGAGCGACGGGTCGAGAATCGTATTCAGGGCGTCGACGAACGGCACCTCGGCCACGACGCCCGCGAACTCCTCCGGCGCCAGGTTCGCGACCGCGCCCATCAGCAGCCCGCCCGCGGACCCGCCCCTGGCGATCACCTTCGAACTCCAGCCGGACTGCTTGAGGTGCCTGGCAGCCGCCACGAAGTCGGTGAAGGTGTTCTTCTTCTTGGTGAGCTTGCCCTCCTCGTACCAGCGCCGGCCCATCTCACCGCCGCCGCGCACGTGCGCCACGGCGAAGGCGAAACCGCGGTCGAGCAGCGAGAGCCTCGGCACCGAGAAGCCCGGGTCGATGGCGCTCTCGTAGCTGCCGTAGCCGTACAGGACCGTGGGAGCGGGACTGGCGGTGTCCTTGCGCCTGACGATCGAGACGGGGATCTCGGTGCCGTCCTCGGCCACGGCCCACTCGCGGAACTGCTCGTAGTCTCCCGGGTCGTAGCCGCCGAGCACCGGACGCTGCTTCAGCAGGATGAGCTCATGGGTGGCCAGGTCGTAGTCGTAGACGCTGGCCGGGGTGACCATGCTGGTGTAGGCGAGCCTGAGCCGGTTGGTGGCGAACTCCGGGTTGCCCGCCGGCCCGACGTCGTAGAGCGGCTCGGGGAAGTCGATCTCGTACGCCTCCTCGCCCTCGTACGGCAGCACGCGCAGACCGGTCAGGCCGTCGCGGCGGAAGTGGACGACAGCGTGACCCGCGAACGCGTCGACCTCCAGCAGGCGGGTGTCGTCCCGGTGCTCGATCAGCGGGGTCCACGAGCCGGGGTCGTCCAGCGGGGCGGTGGCCAGCTCGAAGTTGCGGGCGCCTTCGTTGTGGAGCACGTAGAAGAAGTCGCCCGCGTGCTCGACGCCGTACTCCACGCCGGTCTTCCTGGGGCGTACGAGCTCGAACTCGCCGGTCGGGTCGCCGGCGTCCAGGATCCGGACCTCGCTGGTGATCTTGCTGCCGGCGCCGAGCACCAGGTATCGCTCGCTGCGGGTCAGGCCGATGCCCACCCAGTAGCGCTCGTCGGTCTCCTCGTAGACGAGGACGTCCTCCTCGGTGCCGAGGGTGTGCCGGTAGACCTGGAAGGGACGCCAGGCATCGTCCACACGCGTGTAGAAGAACACCGAGCCGTCGGCGGACCAGGCGCCGCCGTAGAAGATGCCCGCGATCTCGTCCGGAAGCTGCTCGCCCGTCGCCAGGTTCTTGAACCGCAGCGTGAAGCGCTCGTCACCGCTGAAGTCGGTGGAGTAGGCCAGCATCGTGCCGTCAGGCGAGACGGCGCTGGTCCCCATGGAGAAGAACGCGCTGTCGCCCGCCAGCTCGTTGCCGTCGAGAATGGTCTGCTCACGCTCCAGGCGCTCGCCCGGCGTGATCTTCGGCGGGGTGTCGCCGTCGGCCGGCACCCGGCAGGAGACGGCATACTGCTTGCCCTCCTCCGTGCGGGTGAAATACCACCATCCGCCCTTTCGGCTCGGTACTGACAGGTCGGTTTCCTGGGTGCGGCCCTTGATCTCCTGGAAGACCTGCTCCCGCAGGTCGGCCAGATGCGCGGTCCGCTCTTTGAGAAAGGCGTTCTCCGCCTCCAGATAGGCGATCGTCTCGGGATCTTCTTTGTCGGTCAGCCACGCGTACTCGTCGATCACGGTGTCGCCGTGATGGGTGCGCTCAGTCGGAACCTTCTTCGCCACAGGGGGCGTGTTGCTGCTCACGGGGGGAGTCTATGTTCGGCCGTGATCGTTTCGTGGCCTGCCGCCTTCCCGAAGTCGGCACGAGCGGTCCAGGGCGCTGCTAATCTCTAGAAGCCGACATGGTGCGGCGCAACCACTCCTCTCATTCAGGTGATATCGGTGTGGGCTGCGCGGCTGGTGTCGGTAACTCCTTCTGGCTCGCCGGTGTGAAGATCGGTTCGCTGAACAGTCCAAGGGCTGGTAAGTTAGAGGGGTTGCCCTGGAGACGGGGCGGTCGAAATTCCCGCAGGTCGAGTGAGTCCGGTCAATTTGACAGGGGCTTGAGCGGCTGGAAGGATTAAGACATAACAAAGACGAAATGAACGTCTCTGAGCGGGGATCCCGGG
>NZ_JBAHWD010000034.1:0-98491 GCF_037044575.1 Nonomuraea sp. LPB2021202275-12-8
GTGCCCCCTGTAGGATTCGAACCTACGCACCCGGCTCCGGAGGCCCCTTCACGATCATGCGTCGATCTGCGGCATCGCCCGCCGTGCAAGAGCGCCGACTCGCGAATGCCTCGCGCACAGCGCATAGCGCCAGCGGTACCGCAGGTGTCTTCCCGTGACGAATTGCCGGATGCAGCATGACCGCCTTCACGGCGGACTCGACGCACAAGGCACCTCTGAGCGGCGCGCGAAAGCGCGCCGCTCGCATGTCGGACGCGTTTGACCTCTCACTCCCGCCATCCAAAGCGCTGATCACCTCGGCGATACCGCGCGGCATGCGGCGCGCATCGTCACAGAAGGCGTTCCTCCGCGCCCTGCGCGAGGATCCCGCAGTCCTGGGTCTCCGCTACGACGGGTACGGCAACCTCTTGCGCGTCGCCGCGGTGGTCGCCTGGGCCGCCGACTGGAAGACCATGTGCTCTCGGCCGACGATCGCCAAGGTCGTCGAGGAGACCGGCCTCGCCAAGGCGACCGTCAAGCGCTGGATCAGATGGCTGCGCGAGCATGGCTGGCTCGGCGTGGTGGAGCAGGGCTCCACCGTCCGCTTCCGCAAGGGCACGAGCGCGGGCCTGGACGATGACGGCCTGGGCAACCGCGCGGCTCTCTGGGTGATCTGCATCCCTCGCAACATCGCTCCTACCTCAACCGGATACACCTCATCTGACCAGGCACAACACGCAAGTGAACCCTCCTCCTTGTCTCTCCCTAGGAGAGACAAGGAAGATCCCACGCGCACGCGCGAGGCCCCTCGCCGAACCCGCCGCAGCCCACGTATCTCGCCGCCCTGGGGACTCCATCAATCGCCGAGGAACAAACGCGATCGACTCGCAGCCTGCGAACGTCTCCGGCAGGAGTCCGGCGTCCTTCGCCGGATGACGGCCTGGTATCTGCGGTGGCTGCTGCGGGCCTTTCTCCTCGCTGGCTGGACCCCCGCCGATGTGCTCCACGCGCTCGACGTCCGAGCCGATGGCAGTGCGTGGACGTACACCTGGGCGAGCGTCGACGAGCTGCGGCACATCCCCGGTTGGATGAGGAACCGCCTCGCGGCCTGGATGGGCGGGGATGGCCAGGTTCTGCCGTCTCGGTCGCAGCGCGTGGCTGCAGCCACGCGGGAGGTGGAGGAGCTGAGGCGTCGCCGCGCCGAGGAGCACGGCCGGCGTCTGGCGCAGCGTGTGGACTCGGGCGGCGAGGACGGGCCGGCCGCGCGGGCGCGGGCGCTGCTGGTGGCGACGAGCCCGAGTTTCGCCGCCGCGTTGCAGCGGACTCGCCTGCTCCGCAGAAGCGCACACTAGACCTGTCGTTGTCCACGGTGACGCGCGAACAGGTCCGCTCCGGTCGCGGTGGTACCGGACACGTCCTAGTTCCGTCTGAAGCGACTACAGGGCATCTGAGGTGCGGTTTCCGGACTCAAGGTGCACTGTCCCCTTTAGGTATACATACATGCGGTGATCCTGGTAAGATCGAGATCCAACCGAATACCAAGATCACATAGTCCCTCACCAGCGGAAACGTCGAAAGGACGCGGCGCATGAACTCCCCCGCCACCACCTTCGACCCGATCCCCTCCGGCACCATCCCCCTCCCCGCTGACATCGCCTCTTGGGCCCTGTCCGCGAAGGGCGGCAGCGTCTCCAACGCCATGAACGCCATCGCCTACAGCGTGGCCGCACACACCTTCGGCGACTGGAACCACCTGCGCTGGGACGCGATGCTTCACAGCGCACTCTGGCACTGGCGCAGCTTCGCCACCAACTACGTCGCGGCGCACTTCGCGGACCACTACAGCAACTTCTACGACGATCTCACCTTTGACCAGCTCACCAAGAAGGACGCCACGCAACTGCTCGGCACCCTCGTCGAGCTGGCCACCAAGCAACTACCTGAAAGCGCAAGCGCTACCGCAACCTGAATACAAAGCCGAATACGACAGCGGTACCGGAAGCGAACTCGCCTCGCCCACCACGGGCGAGGCGTTCCTGTTCACAGAGAAGGGACCACCGTGATGACCGCCACCACGGCACCTACCGACACCACCTCAACCAACGCCACGCCCGTCCAGATCGGCGAGCAGCTCGTCCATCTCCTCCGCGCCGCCAACGGATGCACCGCTCAGGTGGTTGCGCGCCAACCCGGTGTGTACGACCACCTCCACGAGGCGCTTCTCGAACTGCTTCGCACGCAGGGCTGGGGGCCGCGCCAAGCCGAAGAGGTGATCATGGCCGTGATACTCGACCCGAGCGCGACGCTGCAGGAGACGATGCGGCTGATGCAGGCGCCGGTCGTCACACCACCAATGGCCGAGCAGGTCCGGGTGGCCGCCTGCAAGCAGCTCGACATCGACCCCGACTCGCCTCACGGCCCGCAACTGCTGCCCGAGTGGGACGACCCCGACCGCCAGTGGGTCATCGCCTGGACGGCTGGCGAGTGGACCTACATGTTCCCAGACGGCGGCTGCAACGAGGACGGGATCGAGTTCCCCGAGGTCCAGTTGCCAACCGGCGTGTGGGTCGAGCGCATCAGCGACTACGCCATCACCGTATTCCACCGCTGAAAACGCCGGTGGCCGGACCTGTCACCAGGCCCGGCCACCGCAAACCCCCGCGCCACCACAACGCGGAAGAGAAACCAACCACCGCCAGAAGATCCGGTGAGTTGGGTTCATCCACCCTAACGCACCCACCGCGCACACCGAAGAGAGCGAGATCAGCATGTTCGATGACGATTTCGGCGCCGAGGCCGAGGCCATCGCGACCGCACGACTGGACGCCGACCTGGAACAGACCGCCATGGACGCCGCAGGCGACGCGCTGTACGCCGCCTGTGACCAGATGGGGATCTGCCTGCACGGTGTCGTGTTGGCCGTGGAGGAGACCCCCGTCGCCGCCCCGCGTCGCCACCGGTGCAAGTTCTGCCGCAAGGTCGCTACGCAGGAGGAGTTCGACACCGACCGGTCGGCCGCGTACTTGCTCCTGGAGGAGGCCGGAGTCCTGTGAACGTGTACCTCACCACCGAGCCGTGCCCCATGTGCGGGGCTGCCGCCGACCAGGACTGCGACCCCGGCTGCGTGCTCATGAAGGACCCGGGCGAATGGTTCGACGACCTCGGCATCTCCGACGCCGACCCGGGCCTGTGACCGTCCGGGCCGAAAGGGTCGCGTGGGGCCGCCTGCGACCAGATGAGCGCGGGCCCCACCGCACCGCCGCCTTGATCCTCGATGGGCGCCACTACCCAGTTTGCGTCGAGAGCGGCGACCTGACCTCCCGGCTACACCCCCGACTTACTCGAAAGGAGCACGACGTGATCGACCGCGATCCGCCATACGACCTGGAGGACCACGCCGCGTTGGCGGCCGAGGACTCCCCCTCATCGACCGGCGCGAAATGGTCGCCGAACCGAACCTCCCAGCAGATCATCGCGCGTCTGCAGAAGACGGGGTTCGAGGTCAAGGTGCCCGCCACGCCGCACGGCTCGGCATGGGAGCTCGTCCTGGACAAGCCTGGCGCCCGATGGTTCGGCGTGATCTGGGTGTCCAAGTGGAAGGGACGAGCGTTGCGTGCCTCGATCACGTGGCACCCCGAGGACCAGCCGCACCAGACCCGCAAGGCCGAGGGTGCCCGCGCCATCCGCGACCTCATCGCCCAGGTCGCCCCGTACGGCTGGGAGCAGCAAGACGCATGACCGACAACACCGTGAAGATCATCAGAAAGGAGCGGTAATGAACCCGCACACGTTAATGGCACGTGCCCACATCGCGCACTGGCAGGTCACGCAGGACGGCCATGCGCTCATCATGAGCCGCGACGACTGGAGCATGCGCGTCGAGTTCCACGGGGCCGCGCCGGCCAGAGCCGTCATCCGCAAGCCCGGATCGCCCGAGTGGCGTCACCTCGACCGGCGCGCAATCACCACGCACGTGCGCGGCCACCACGAGCAGATGACGATGTTCCGCATCGGCGACCGGGTGAAGGTCGGCGACCGGTGCGGAGTCGTCGCCGATATGTACGTCGAGACGCCGACCGCGCTCACAAACCGGGCATGCCCCGTCAAGCTGCTCGTCGAGTACTTCGGAGGTGAGCGCGGCACCCCCCACGTGACGTCCGCGCTGCGCCTGCCGACCCCGATCCACAGCTCCTAACCCCCCACCCCCACCACAACCAAGCGGTACCGCTGTAAAGCGACAGCGGTACCGCAGTCTTTCGAGAAGAAAGGTCATCGATGACCCCGACCAGAGGCCGCCGCAGGCGCCCCCGCTCCGGATGGAGCCCCGGCGACAAGCAGGCGTGGCAGGAGCGCAAGGACCGCGACAAGGCGATCGCCAACGACGCCGTCGTCAAGGCCGCCCGCGCGCTGTCGGAACGGCCGAATCTGATCGACGCGTTCCGTGAGTACGCGGCCCGCGTCCAAGCGCATCGGACGCTGCGTAACGCGCTGGCGCTGCTCGGGCAGAACCCCGCCGCGACCCGTGTCAAAAGCGCGTTCTTCTGGGCGAAGGAAGACCGTGCGGTTCTTCCGACCGCCGAGCCGATGTGCATCGTCGCCCGCCGCCGCGGCGGCAAGAAGGTCGAGGAGTTCGACAACCCCGAGACCGGACAGCCCGAAGAAGTCGACGCTGGCACGTGGACCGGCTTCACGAGTGAGCGCGTGTTCGACGTCCGCGACACCACGCCGAAGAACCGGCCGTGCGATCACTGCGGCACCCACCCCGGCCTGCGCTGCCCAGACTCATGCCCCGTCTACGAGCCCGTGCGCGGCACGGCGCCGACCCGAGACGAAGTGCTCGAACTGCTCGACCAGGTGCTGAAGGACGACGTCGGGTTCTACCCGGCCAACCTCGACGGCGGCGAAGGTGAGTAAGCGCCGTCGCCCGAAGGCAGGGCAGGCCCAACTCGACCTGTTCGACCTCGTCGGGTCCGAGGAAACCACCGCGCCGACCCTCCCGGCGCCGACCAGGGAAACGACGATCCAGCTGCCTGGGCCGCCTAAGGCAGCGCCCTCGGCCGCGCTGGCCACCACGAAGAAGGACTCAGCGCCAGCTCGGCCGGCCCCGGCGCTCCGCTCGTCCCCGCTCCGGATCGCTGAACGAGTCGCGGACGCCTGGCATTCGCACCACGGCGGCGGCGATATCGCCATCCCTGTGGGTGTGGTGGCGGCCCTGTCGATGTTCTCCCAGCGGGACCGCAATGGCCAGGACGTGGCGGCGCAGTTCCTCGCGCTCGACGCCGACGAGCTGCTGAACGTGCTGCGGGACCTCTGGAGTTGCATGTGGGTTCAGGCGCCGTACCTCATCGGGACGGCCGCGCGACCCCTGCACTGGTGGCTGTACGAGGAGCGCAAGCCGGAGCGGTACGTCGTCAAGGCCGTCCAGGCGGTCGCGCACGCCGCGCTCAAGGCCGGCCTGCTGGCCATCACCGGCTATCGCGAGCCGGAGATGCGCACCGATGACGACGTGCTCGGCCTGGTGCTGACTCTGCTACGCAGCAAGGGAGCCATGAGCGGGCTCGGCCAGTACTTCACGCCGGGCCCAGTGTGCGAGGTGATGGCCCGCTTCGTTCTCGGCAACGGCGACGACCTGCGGGCGGGCATGTGGATCGGCGAGCCCGCCGCCGGCACGGGCGGCATGCTGCGCGCCGCGGCGGTCGTGCTGCGCGATCTCGGCCACAACCCGGCCAACTTCGGGTGGGGGCTGAGCGAGCTCGACCCGATCGCCGCCGCATGCGCGGCCGTTAACTCGATTACTTGGGGACTCGGGCCGAACGTACTCATCCATGTCGGCAACACTCTCGCCGCCGACGACTGGATGGCGCTGGCGTTCAAGCAGCGCACCGACGCTCTCGACCACTTCGAGAACGTGCAGTTCGTGGCAGCGACCATCGCGGCTACCGAACAAGCGGTGGCCCTGATGAAGAAGCTCGGCGCCGCGTAGAGGCAGACCAGCCCCGGCCCTGATTGCACGGGTTCGCCCACGACTACGCCCTCATCGCTTAACGCCAGCGCCACCGCTTACAGAAGGAAGTCATCATGACCACAACCGCAATGATCGTGTTCGGCCACGACCTCGGCGGGCCCGCGGAACCCCTCGGCTGGAAGTTCCCCACCCGCCATGCCGAGCCTGCCGTGGACTGGTTCAACCCGTCCGACCCCGACGAGCTCAGCTTCGGTGAACAGGCCGCCGCCCACCTCCTCGCGCTCAAGGGCGAACACCCCAATCGTGACGGTCAGGACAGCGACCTGGCCGAAGACCTGTGGGGCGTTCACATGGTCTGGTACGGCAGCAAGGGCCGCGAAGGGTGGCTGCTGGGTTCGCACCGCACTATCGCGCCCGACCGGGCCGTGGCCGAGCCACTGGACATGCGGCAGCTCCTCGAGGAGGAGGGCGAGTACGCCGAGTTGCTACGGGCCGCGCTGGACGCGCTCGGCATTCCTGAGCCGGCCGCGCCGTCGTGGCTGCTAAGCGCTCGCGACACCTAATCAAAGCATGAAGCGACAGCGGTACCGCTTACGATCATGCCCGTCCCACCCCTGGGACGGGCCCATCCCCTCAGGAGGGACGACATGTCCAAACGAGAACCCAACTGGGACAGCCCGCACATCCGCATGACTCAACTCGACAGAACGATTTGCCCGCCGTGCGGGCGCTCGATCACCGTGTGCCGACACAGTCACCTCGGCCACCTCGCCGCCAGGGCGGAAGGCGAGACGTGGTTCTGGTCGCTCGTCATGCCGCTGAATTGGTCCGAGTTGACCGTCTGGGCAGCTCACACGGCGGCAGTCGAGTGGCACAAGCTGATCGCCGCTCTCGTCCAGGCCGAGAACCTGACGTGGAAGGAGGCGCACGCGAAGGCCGCCGCGATGATCGAGGAGGTTCGGCCGTGACGGAACGGACGAACCTGCCGAAGATGACCAAGCCTAAGCAGGCCCGGTTCAGCGCCTTCTGTGAGCTGCTTGAGCAGGAGGGCAACATCTCGGCCTTGGCCGCGCGGCTCCGTGTGACCGAGCGGACGATTCACCGGTACCTGGTGGATTTGGAAGGCGGCTCGCGTCGTACCACCCGGTACGAGGAGTTCATGCCGCAGGTCTTGGAGCACCTGCAGCGCTACCCGCACTCGCTGTTCACATCCACGGAGCTGGCGCGGGTGCTCGACATCAGGTACGGCAACCACTTCAAGTACGGCAACGGCTACGACGGCACTGCGCTCACCCCGACGCTGCGCAGGATGGAGCGCGAGGACCTCGTTCGCTCGGTGCTCGGATTCCGCAATGATCGTGACTATTCCATCCGTCTGCCTGTCACTCGCTGGCGGCTGGCCCAGGCTGGCGGCGCATGAGCGGCATGCGCTCGCGTTGCCAAAGGTGCAGAGTTCAGATCCGCAAGCGAGGGCTGCGCCGCGCCTGCGACCTGCGATGGTAGCGCGCTGGCCGGCCCGACACCGGTCCAACACCGACCAGCAAGGGCGGACGCCCACGAGAACGTGTACCGACGAGCACGCGGCCGAGACCCGGCGTGCGCTGGACACCGGGGAGGCCACGTCGTCGTATCAGCCGTTGCCGATCGACTCAACACAGCTAATTACGTCAGCGGTAGCGATGGCGAAATGAGCTACGCTTTGGCCATCGCATGGAAACGACGGGAGAAACCAGCATGGCGAAGAGGACGAAGGCCGACGTTGCTGCGGCCACGGGCGTGCCGATGAAGACCCTGAACGCGCTGATCGACTACGTCAAGGCTGAGGTCGCGGCCGGTAATGAGGTACAGTTCACCGGCTTCGGCGCGTTCAAGGCGGTGGTGTCGGCCGAGCGTGAGGTGCGTGTGCCGTCCACCGGCGAGACGAAGACGGCGCCGGCCAAGTTCCGGCCGAAGTTCTCGGCCGGGGCTGGCTTCAAGGACACTGTGGCGGCGGCACGGAAACCGTAGGGTGCCGAGCTGTTCAGCAGCAGAGCAAAGGGGCGAGGCCGAAGGGTATGGCCTCGCCCCTTCTCGTCTCTATTCGGGACGCACGGCACCTCGGCCCTTGAAGTCGAGGCGAACGCGCGAGAAGCGGTTGTCGCGTCCACACGAAGGTGGAACCCTCTAGCTACCACAGCCAGCTGCAGAGGGGCCGAGTTGAGCAACCTAGGGAACTTCGTCTGGTCCATAGCGGACCAGTTGCGAGGCGTCTACAAGCCGCACCAGTACGGCGGAGTCATCCTTCCGCTCACGATCCTGCGGCGGCTCGACTGCATCCTTGCCCCCACCTGCGACGAGGTCCGGGAACTGGCGAAGCAGTATGAAGGTGGAGCGCTCGACATCCAGGTGAAGCGCAAGACCGGCCTCGGCTTCTACAACACCTCCGAGTACGACTTCGCCCGGCTACTGGAGGACCCGGAGGGGCTGCGGGCGAACCTCCTTGACTACATCACCAAGTTCTCCACGAACATCGACGTCTTCGAGCGGTTCAAGTTCGAGAACGAGATCGCCACCCTCGATGAGAAGAACCGGCTCTACCTCGTGGTGGCCAAGTTCGCCGAGGTAGATCTGCACCCTGAAGTAGTGCCGAACGCAGAGATGGGTGACCTGTTCGAGGAACTCATCCGCAAGTTCGCCGAGGCATCCAACGAGGAGGCCGGCGAGCACTACACCCCTCGGGACGCCATCCGGCTCATGGTGGACCTGCTGTTCGCTGAGGACAACGAGGCCCTGCTGGAGCCCGGCACCATCCGCTCTATCTATGACCCCACTGCGGGCACCGGCGGCATGCTGTCAGTCGCCGAGGAGCGACTGCTGGAGCGTAACCCGCAGGCCCGCTTGCGGCTGTACGGCCAGGAGATCAACGACCAGTCGTACGCGATCTGCAAGTCCGACATGATCGCCAAGGGCCAGGACGCCGCGAACATCTGTCTGGGCGACACGCTGGCCGAGGACCTGTTCTGGGACAAGACCTTCGACTTCTGCATGTCCAACCCACCGTACGGCGTGGACTGGAAGGCATCCGAGGCGTCCGTCAAAGCCGAGCGGCTGAACAACGGCTCAGACGGGCGGTTCGGGCCCGGCCTCCCAGCCGTGAGCGACGGCCAGATGCTGTTCCTGACCCACTTGGCACACAAGATGCGCCCCGAGCACGAGGGGGGCGGACGGGCGGGCATCGTCCTCAACGGCTCTCCGCTGTTCTCCGGTGCGGCAGGGTCGGGCTCGTCCGAGATTCGCCGCTGGCTGCTGGAGAACGACTTGTTGGACGCTATCATCGCGTTGCCAACCAACATGTTCTTCAACACGGGCATCGCCACCTACATCTGGATCCTCGACAACACCAAGCACCCCGAGCGCAAGGGCCTGGTCCAGCTCATCGACGGCAGCTCGTTCTGGACCAAGATGCGCAAGAACCTCGGGGCTAAAAACCGCGAACTCAGCGACTCCGACCGCGCTAAGATCCTCCAGCTTTACGACGACTTCACCGACGCCGACCCCGACTTCTCCAAGGTGCTGCGCAACGACGAGTTCGGCTACTGGACCATCACCGTTGAGCGGCCACTGCTGGACGAGGACGGCAAGCCTGTCGTCGACCGCAAGGGGAAGCCAAAGCCCGACTCCAAGAAGCGCGACACCGAGAACGTGCCCTTCACCTACGGCGGCTCGACCGCCGGACCTGCGGGCAAGGCCGAGGTCATCCAAACCTACTTCGACGCCGAGGTGAAGCCGCACGTACCCGACTCCTGGATCGACTGGGCCAAGATCAAGGTCGGCTACGAGATCCCCTTCACCCGCCACTTCTACAAGTACGCCCCGCCCCGACCGCTCGCCGAAATAGATGCCGACCTGGAGAAGCAGGTCGCCAAAATCCTTGACCTGCTGCGGGAGGTCGAACAGTGACCGGGCCACTGTGGACGAAATTGCCGGACGGTTGGCTGACTGGCCGGGTGAAAAATGTCGCGACAGTCACGCTCGGCAAGATGCTCCAGAGCAAGGACGGCGGCAGTGACGTGCACGCGCCATACATGCGCGCAGCCAACGTGCAACCCGATGGCGTGCTTTCCCTCGATGACGTGAACGAGATGTGGTTCAGCGAAGCTGAACTGGAGCAGTTGAGCATTCGGGCGGGAGATGTCGTCGTTGTCGAAGGCGGACAAGGCGGATTCGGCCGTGCTGCCTACGTCGAAACCGACCTACCGGGCTGGGGGTTCCAGAATTCAATCAACCGACTGCGACCCTTCGGCGACTTCGATGGACGCTTCATCGCGTTCTACCTCATCGCGCTGCGGGCAAGCGGCTACATTCGCGCCTACAGCAACGTCGTGTCGATGCCACACCTTACGGCCGAAAAGCTAGCACGCGTACCGATCCCGCTGCCGCCGGTGGAGCAGCAGCGCGCCACCGCGGACTACCTCGACCGCGAGACCGCCCGCATCGACACGCTCATCGAGGAGCAGCGGCGCCTGATCGAGATGCTCTGCGAGCGGCGCGCAGCCGTGATCGCCGGAGAGTTCATTGCACCCGCAACTGGGCGACTCCGGTACGCGATCCAGTTCGCTCAGACAGGTCCGTTTGGGACCCAACTTTCCGCCGAGGAATATGTCGAGGGCGGCGTTCCAGTGGTGAATCCGACTCACATCAAACGTGGCGTAATTTCCCCGGACGCGATGATTTCCGTGACTCCAGAAAAGGCGGCCGAACTTAGACGGCACCAGTTGGAGGTTGGAGACATCGTTCTTGGGAGGAAGGGCGAAGTTGACAAGTCTGCCCTCGTCTCCGAGGCCGAAGCTGGCTACATCTGCGGATCGGACTCGATGCTGCTGCGTCCAAGCGAGGACGTTGATCCGCCTTACCTGTGGTGGTTCTTTCAGTCGCCGGAGTCGCACAGCCAGCTTGAGCAGTGGTCGGTAGGGTCGACGGTGGCTGGGCTGAATCAGACGACGATCTCAAGGATCGTACTACCGCTACCCTCACTCGTAGAGCAGCGCCGAATCGCGCAGCACCTATATGAGCAGATCGCGAAGACCAACGCGCTGATCGCGGAGACGGAGCGGTTCATCGAGCTCGCCCGTGAGCGGCGGTCTGCGCTGATCACGGCCGCTGTGACGGGGCAGATCGACGTGCGTGGGGTGGCGTAGTGGCCGACCACAACGAGGTCGTCTTCGAGACCGAGATCTGTGAGCACCTGGCGACCCACGGGTGGCTCTATTCGACTAGCGACACCGGCTATGACCGTGAGCGAGCACTGTTTCCCGCCGACTTCTTCAGCTGGCTGAGGGAGACGCAGGCCGAGCAGTTGGCGAAGATGGTCAAGCCCGGCTCGGCGGACATCGAGAAGCAGAAGAGTCAGTTGCTCGATCGGCTCGTGAAGGTGCTGGACACGCCGATGGAGAACGGCGGCGGCACCTTGAACGTGCTCCGTAACGGCTTCTCACACATGGCGGCCAAGTTCCAGATGTGCCAGTTCAAGCCGGAGTCGACGCTCAACACCAAGACGGTCGAGAACTACGGCAAGGTGCGCGTCCGGGTGATGCGGCAGGTCCACTTCTCCACCACCGATCAGCGCTCGGTCGACCTGGCGCTGTTCGTCAACGGCCTTCCCGTGGCGACCCTGGAACTGAAGACCGACTTCACCCAGACGGTCGAGGACGCCAAGAACCAGTACAAGACCAGCCGCCTGCCCAAGGACCCTGGCACCAACAAGGTCCAGCCACTGTTCGGATTCGGTTCCCGGGCGCTCGTCCACCTCGCCGTCTCCAACGACGAGGTCTGGATGACGACCAAACTGGCGGGCGACAAGACCCACTTCCTGCCGTTCAACCGCGGCACCGAGGACGGCGGGGCAGGGAACCCGCTCAACCCGAACGGCTCTCCCACCGCCTACCTGTGGGAGCGGGTACTCCAGCGCGACTCGCTGCTGACCATCCTCGGCCGCTTCATGTACATCAAGCACGAGACGACCACCGACCCGATCACGGGCCAGACCGCGAAGTCGTCCTCGCTGCGCTTCCCGCGCTTCCACCAGTGGGAGGCGGTCACCAGACTCACCGAGGCCGTCGTCGCCGAAGGCGCCGGCCACCGGTACCTGATTCAGCACTCCGCCGGGTCCGGCAAGACGGACTCGATCTCCTGGACCGCGCACCGGCTCGCACGGCTCCAGGTGGCCAACCAGAAAGTGTTCGACTCGGTCATCGTCGTCACCGACCGCAACGTGCTCGACGCCCAGTTACAGGATGCGATCAAGCAGATCGACAACGATCAGGGCATCGTCGTCGCTATTGACCGGGACGAGGCGCAGCGGGCCGGCGGATCCAAGTCGGGGCTGCTCGCGAAGGCGCTGAAGGACGGCAAGCTCATCATCGTCGTCACCATCCAGACCTTTCCGTTCGCGATGGCTGAGATCCGCGCCAACAAGGGCCTGAAGGGCAAGAAGTTCGCTGTCATCGCGGACGAGGCCCACTCCTCGCAGTCGGGCCGGGTCGCCTCGAAATTGAAGGCTGTCCTGACCGCAGAGGAACTCAAGGAACTCGAGGATGGCGGTGAGGTCGACGTCGAGACGATCCTTGCGGCGGAGGCGGAGGAGCGTGCCGAGTCCGCGAATATCTCCTACTTCGCGTTCACCGCGACCCCGAAGGCGAAGACGCTGGAGCTGTTCGGCCGCGTGCCCGAAGGCACGGACCTGCCGCCGCAGCCGTTCCACGTCTACACGATGAAGCAGGCCATCGAAGAGGGCTACATCATCGACGTCCTGAAGGGCTACCACTCCTTCAAGTTGGCCTTCCGTATCGGACAAAGCGCCGCGAGCGAAACCAGCACTGAGGTAGATCAGGCGCAGGCCACCAAGGAGGTCATGCGCTGGGTCAAGCTGAACCCCCAGACCATCGCCCAGAAGGCGGCGATCATCGTCGAGCACTTCCGCGACAACGTCGCCCACCTGCTCGACGGCCATGCGAAGGCGATGGTGGTAACCGACTCTCGCAAGGCGGCCGTCCGCTACAAGCTGGCGATCGACAAGTACATCGGGAAGAAGGGCTACGGCTACGGCACGCTCGTCGCGTTCTCCGGAGGCGTACAGGACCTGGAGTCGGGGCCGGAGGACTTCACCGAATCGTCGATGAATCCCGGCATCTACGACCTGCGCAATGCGTTCAAGGGCGGCGAGTACAAGGTCATGATCGTCGCGAACAAGTTTCAGACCGGCTTCGACCAGCCGCTTCTGTGCGCGATGTATGTGGACCGCAAGTTGTCCGGGGTCACCGCCGTCCAGACCCTTAGCCGGTTGAACCGCACCTACGTCACCCCGTCGGGAGTACGGAAGGACGAGCGGATGACCCATGTCGTCGACTTCGTCAACGACCCCGAAGGGATTCGCGACTCGTTCGAGCCGTACTACACCGACGCCTTCCTGGAGACTGTCACTGACCCCAACCTGGTCCACGACCTGATCGCGAAGCTGGACCAGTCCGGCATCTACACCGAGGCCGAGGTCGACCAGTGCGCTGATGCATGGGTGAAGAACAAGGGCAACAACGCCCTCGCAGCGGCCATCGGCCCGGGTAAGAAACGGTTCCAGGAGCGCTACACCTCGGCGCTCGTCGACAACGGCGGGCAGGGAGACAAGGTCGCACTCGGCGAACTCGACATGTTCCGCAAGGACGTCGGTACGTTCGTTCGGCTCTACGACTTCATGAGCCAAATCATCAACTATGGCGACTCGGCGCTGGAGAAGAAGTCGATCTACCTGCGACTGCTGGAGCGCCGCATCCAGCCGAACAACTACACCGCGCCGATCGACCTGTCCGACATGGTCCTGAAGGCAGTCAAGCAGGTCGACAAGGGCGAGGCCGACATCAGCCTGGGGGCCCGCATCGGGCTACACGGTGCCACAGCGGCCGGCTCGGGCGTCAAGAAGGACCCCACGATGGTCGCCTTTCAGGCTGTCCTGGACCGGCTCAACGACCTGTTCGGCAACGAGGACTTCACTCAGGACCAGAAGGTCTCCTTCCTGGAGTCTCTTCTACGGACGTTGCTCGCTGACGATGCGCTCGTCCAGCAAGCCCGGGTCAACACCGCGAAGCAGTTCGCGGAGAGCCCCGACTTCGACGACGCAGTGACTGGGGCGGTCGCGGACAATCAGAGCGCCCACAACAAGATGGCCGATTACTTCTTCACTAACGCTCCTGGGCGCTCTCAGTTGGTCGCGGACATCGCTAAGTGGTTTTACAAAGTGGCACTAGAAAGCGGCAACGAGTGAGTGCGGTTGGTCTCAGCGGCATAGCTGCTGCAGATGCCAGAGGCGCCCGCCGTAGGGTTGATGATGAATCGCGGCCTGCGATCAATCTGTGCGCGGAATCCCGAGACGATCGCCGTAGTCGTTCAGCGCTTCGGCGATGACTTCCCCGCCCGTCCGCGACTGCTGGACACACACCGCCACCAGGCGCGCCCGCGTGTTTTGCGTCAAGCGGACACTCGCCGGCTTCGGCCCGCCGCTCGATTTCGCGTTACGTGGTGTCGGCAAGGCAACTTCCGCCCCCTCTGGCATCACCTCCGACACGCCCTGACGGGAGGCGTACGCGTTGATGGCCTCCTCCCACACCCCCTGGAGGTTCTTGCCCGTCCGTTCCGCCGCCGCCTTCACCCGCTTACGCGTGGCGTCGTCGAGTCGCGCGCCAGTTGCGTACAGCGTGGGCCGCTCGACCACCTTGTCCCGGTCGTACTCGCCAGGGATGCCCAGCTCGTCGAACCAAGCGTTAAGCGCCTCGACGACGCACTCGCTCCCGCCTAGTCCGAGCCGGGATGCCACAGCGGCGAGCCGCGCCCGCGTGTTAGTCGTGAGCCGTACCGTCGCGCGAGCGAGGTCCTGGCCTGCTGTGCGGTACTCCGCAGGGGAGGGCAACTCCATGTTCGCATTGGCGGGCATCTCCTCCTGGATGCCGCGCTGATTGGCGAAGAAGTTGATGGCCTCTTCCCATGCACCCTGAAGCCCCAGTCCGGTGCGCGCGACGGCGACCGTAAGCCGATCATCCGTGTCCGGGTCTAGGCGAGCACTCGTGCTGTGCAGGCCGGTCCACTGCACTTCGCGGACACGCATGGGCCTGCGCCGCTCGGGCGTCTGCGGTTCCGCTGCCGCTTTTCCAGGTTCGACGACCTCGGCGGACCTGGGGTTGGACTGCTTGCGGGGCATGGCGCGCACTCCGGGTGGTGGTGGCAGGGCGGGTAGGTGCTGTGTCTCACCGTATTGGGTCGGCGCTTCTTTGTCGCGTCCCTCTTGTCCATTTTGTCCGTTTTGGAGCGTTCACAAGATGTCCCCTAACGGTATTGAGACGTCCGATGATCCGTTAGCATCGAAGGTGCACGACAGGGGCTCTCCGACCACCACAGCACCGCAGGAGCGCACATCTAGAAGTGACAGCGCTTCCGCAATCGAAAGGACAGTATGAACCACTCCGCCACCCAAGACCATTCGAGCCGCGAAATCTTCAACATGCTCGCGTACCGGTGGGACATCACCGCCGCCCTTGCCCTTGTCGAGGGTCGCGAGCCGAACGCCGTCATCTCGGTTGCTGATGCGGCCATGTGGCTGCCCCTGATCGTCATCAACCAAGCCCATGCAGCCGTCGCGGACCTCAGCAAACCCCTGCTAGTCGCTCCGATTCACGATCCCAAGAAGGCCGCGCAGCCCTTCGCTGGCTATCTCACCATCGACGGCTGGCACCGCATCTACCGGGCCACCTACGAGTGCGTCGAGACGCTCCCGGCCCATCTCCTCACCACTGAAGAGGAGCGACAGATCCGCCTTGAAGGCGGCCGCGCTCACTGACCAGGAAACGGACATGCGCACAAACACGTGTGATCAGCCTGAAGACCCATACGAGTACACCGTCGCCGGAAGTCCCGTGGCTGTCTCTCGCCACGACGACGGCAACACGATCTACACCGGCCCACTGCCCGGCCGCCGGACCCTCGACGGCAGCCTCGCCGAAATCACCCCCGACCAGGCCGAGAAGCTGAAGCGCTCCCTCGACGCCGCCCTCATCCAGGAGAAGAACTAATGATCACTCTGCCCGCTCACTACCTTCAGGCTGTGGAGGACCTCGCGGCCGACGCCATCGTGAAGAAGATGGCCGCCAGGATGCCCGACCACGCCATCGAGAAGTTCGTCGACGCCGACGGCAATCTCCGCTACGACTTCATGCGGGCCGCCGCGGAGGAGTACCTCCAGTCGGGCGGCCAGCACCGGGGCCCGATAGGCGCAGTTGGGCACGCGATGCTGCGCCTGCGCGGGAATCCGGCCCCGGCCGAAGCATCCACGTCGAGCCCGGTTCCCGGCGAGGCGCCCGCCCCAACAGCCGAGGACCCTGCCGAGCTACCGCAAGAGAGCACCAACCCGACTCAGAACCTGGTATCGACGGTGGTCGCCGTGGACGACTTGCCCTCCTGCATCCACGGCCCGGACTGCCAGCACCAGCGATGCGAGCGGTACGGCTGCGGGGAAAGCGACTGCTGCCGATGAAGCGAGAGATCCGCTCGAACTACCGGCTCATCCTCACCCCGGACCTGCGGGACGCCTTCCCGCGAGGCGACCACGAGGCGGCCCTACTCCAACTCAGCGACATGTGCGCCGCCATCCGCCGCCACGTGGACAACGTGGCCCAGGTCAAGGTGGAGTTCGATACCCGCTCCGTGTGCTCGTTCTGCGGCTACGACTGGGAAGAAGTCACCGCTGCAGACCTCTCATCGCACCCGGACGACTACGAGGGCCACGTGCTCGGCGAGCCGATGTGCTGCGACCAGGCCGCGACCGAGTTCCGCGCCTCCCTGAAGGAGACCGCCCGATGAGCAACTTCCCCCACCGCCGGTTCCCTTGCGGCCCATGCCCTTGGAAGCGCACCGCCACCCCGGGCGAGTTCCCGGCCGAGCGGTACGTCGCGCTGCGCGCCACGTGCCCGCCCGACGAGAATGGCTTCCCTCCCCCGCCCGGAACGCCGATGTTCGGCTGCCACGTCGGCGAGCCCGGCACCGGCGAGGACCTCGCCTGCGCGGGCTGGCTCGCTGTCGAAGGGTTCGAGCACCTCGGGGTTCGTGTCGCCCTGAGCGACGGCCGGATCGACCCCACCGCACTCGAACCGGGCCTGAACTGGCCGGACCTGTACGACTCGTATGAGGAACTGGCGGCCGCCAACGGCGCCATGCTGGCGGTCCACGGGGAGCGAAGCCCATGAGTGCGGACAGCCGCCAGGGGACAGCCGCCAAGCACCTGGCCGTCCTCGTCGAGACACTGGGCCGGTTTCTCGCTACAGCTGAGAACGGCCGGTGGGATGCGGCGCTGGACCGCCTGATGGAAATTCGTGAGCGGTCGATGTTCCTGTCAGAGCAGATCGCGCCGACCCGGTTGGACCCGGTCAGGTTGCTGACCGATGCCCGTGCCCTGATTCCTCAGGAATGGGCGGATCGCGTTCTCACGTTCGTGCTGACCCGCGAGGAGATCAGACGCAGACCCGAGGAGGAGCAGTGAGGGTGTACCGCGCCAAGCTGATCGAGCTGCTAACTGATCCGGGCCAGCTCGCCCTGCCGTTCGACCACGCTGAACAGCTCGTCGCCCAGATCGAGGATGTGGTCTACGAGGCCGGGTATGAGATCGTCCTCAAGGTCAAGCCCGCTGAGCGGCCCAAGCCGACCGTGGTCGGGCCCACGAAGTCGATTACCAGCCGTGAACTGGTGGCCGGAGTATTCATTCAGCGGTACACCGCGCTGGCCCGCGGCGGCATGGTGTGGTCGCATATACCGTGCTGCCCACGGTGGGTTCACCTGCTGGCAGACACCGAGCGGGAAGTCACGGTGCGGTGCCAACCGTGCGGCGTCGACTACACCGTTGTCTTGGTCAGCGAGAACGACGGCGGGTACCTGGCCGTGTTCGAGGTCACGCGAGAAGATGCACCCACCCTGTCCCGGAACCGACCCAACGCCAGGCCGATCGTCTGATCGATCGCAGGACGTTGGTTCATATGTCGTCGATTTGAAGGCCCTGGCTCTCCTTGAGCCGGGGCCTTCTGCTTTGGCAGGACTATCAAGGAAGGCCCAATAGGTGTACTAGTTGTCGGGCTGCCGGGGTACCGTAGATGGGTGACCAAGCCCCCATCCTCCGACGAACGCTCCGCCAAGGCCGCGACGCCAGGCCAACGGGTAGCGGCCGGCGTGCTGGCCGACATCGAGGCGGGCCGGCTGAAGCAGGGGGATCAGCTTCCGTCCGAGCCGGAGCTTCAAGCCGTGTACGGCATTGGCCGCGCAGCGGTCCGCTCGGGCCTGGAGCGCCTGCGCGAGCAGAACAAGATCGTCACCGTGCACGGCAGCGGGTCCTTTGTCGTCGGCCACGGTCCGCCCGAGCCGCCGATCTCCAACAGCGGCCGACTGGTGAAGGACATTCGAGACGGCATCGCGTCGGGCCGACTCAAGCCCGGGGATCAACTCCCGAAAGAGCCGGAGCTGATGGACACCTATCGTCTGTCATCGCCAGCGATTCGCGCAGCTCTCCGGCAACTCCGCGAGGAGGGCTTGATCCACTCACGTGGCCGGTTCGGCCGGTTCATCGGCCCCGAAGGCACTACGGTGCGTCGAGAGCCGACAAAGGGGGAGACGATCGCCGAAACGGTAGCCTCCCGAATCCGCGCCGGCCACTACCATCCCGATGAGGGCCTACCAGGCGAAACGCTGCTGGCGCAGGAATTCGGCGTAACCCGGAAAGTAGTGCGAGCTGGGCTCGCGCTACTGCGCGACCAAGGGTGGGCGTACACGATCCCGCACAAGGGAACATTCGCCAATAAAGCTGATAAATGGCCGATGTCGGCGGATCACTAGAAGACCGTGTCTTAGCAGCCCTGCCCAGGCTTCCCGCCTGGGAGAATCCCCCCATGCCAGAGTCGCGAATCAGCCCACCGCTACGGCTTCTCATGCTGGGCCGCAAGCTGACGGCCCTGCGTGATGCCGCCGGCCTGACGTGCAACCAGGTCGCGAGCCGCCTGGACTGGAGCCCCTCGAAGGTCTCTCGCCTCGAACGTGGCCTCAACGCCTACGCCACCCCGGGTGAGCTCACCCGCCTTCTTGCCCTCTACGACGTAGACGCCAGCGTGCGCGCGGAATGTCAGGACCTGCTGCGCGCCGGGCGCATTACGCCGCCCTGGGAGGAGCACAAGCGTGGCCTTGGCGCCCTTGTCGATTACGTGGTGTGGGAGACCGAGGCGTCACTGATCCGGCATTGGCATCCGCTGCTCATCCCTGGTCAGCTCCAGACTGAGGCGTACGCCCGCGCTGTTATCGCCGCCGGCATGCTGGAACCCGACGAGGCTCTTCTGGCTATGAAAGTCCGCGCGCGGCTGGCCAGGCAGTGGATCACCTATTGCGACAACCCGGTTCATCTGCACGCACTCATTGGAGAGCAGGCGCTGCGGCAGCAGGTAGGCGGGCCGGCGACGATGGCGGCACAACTCGACAAACTGGTGCTCGACACGAACAGGCCGAACATCATGATCCAGATCATCCCCCAGGAACGGGCAGTCGGCCTGTCCAGCGGATTCGTCATGCTTACGCTGCCGAATCTCGGGGAGGTGCTGTTTCTGGAGGCGGGCACCGCGGGCATAATCGACCAAGGTCCGCGAGTCGTCGAGTTCAAGAAGCGCTTCGGCTACTTCCTCGATCGGGCCCTGCCCGCCGATCTGTCCGCGGGCCTCATCATGGACATACGGAAGGGCCTTGAGTGCTGAGCGACCAGTGGATCACCGCCTCCGAATCCGGCGACTGCGTCGAGGCGCGCCGGACCGAGGTCGACCGGGTGGAAGTACGGAACAGCAAGCGCCCGGACGAGGCAACCGTCTGGTTCACTGGCTCCGAGTGGCGAGAGTTCATCGCCGGCGCCCAGCGCGGCGTGTTCGACCTTCCCGAGTGGAAAGTTAGCGCCACCCCTGCATGCGCTGCATCTCACTGATGATGACGCGCCTGTAGGCGACGTCCCGCTGAACCTTGGGCTGGCCGGACAGGATCGCAGCCACGACGCTGACGATGCCGAGCATGGCCATGGTTACGGTGAGCAGTACGTGAGCTCCACTCAGCGCTAGCTCGCAGATAAGCAGAGCGTAAGCGATGCAGCCGCTGACAGCGACGGTGTGGGCGAGACGTCGTGCGCTCATGCATGTTCCTTAGCCAGTGGATGCTGTTTGCGTGCCATGTCACCGTAGTGAGTCATGACCGTGTCGCGATATGCCGCTGTGCTGCGCTGTTGCTTGATCGTTACTGGGCGCATCGGGTTGACTGACAACAAAGTGTCATGGCCCTGAAACGTCACTGATAATTCTGGACATGCCAGAATTCAACTATTTATATGGTCCCTTGCGAAGCGCACAGTGCGTAACGCCCCTAAGCAGGAAACCGCTTGCCGTGGCGACGCCGCGCACGCCTTCCCCATGAACACTGCTACAGAAAGTCACTCATGATCAAGCGCCTCCGCACCATACTGGCCGCTCTCGCCGTCGCCCTCCTCCTCACCGTTTCCGTCTCGATGGCGGCCCAGGCAGAACCCGTAGAGCCGCCCACGCCGACCGCTACGGATTCCAACTCCACGGCAGCGCCCAGCCCGACTACCACGGACAGCAGTTCCACGCCCTCACCCAGCCCGACCACCAGCGCCACCGCGCCGGCCGCCAAGCCGGGCACTGTGCACACGCACACCGAGACGACGCAAACGGTCACTCATCCCGATGGATCCAAGACCGTTACCAAAACCGTCACAGACACGGTAACCACGACCACCACTACGACCACGAAGGTCCCTGCGAAGAACTCCGACGCGGGCGGTTGGTGAGATTGGGTCCAAGCATCAGGCGCCACGTCACCGCAGCGGCCATCGCCGTCGCCGCTGCGGTGACGGCCGCGGTGATAGCCACCGCCACCTCCGATAACGCCGTTCTCGTGATGCTCGTGTGGATGGCCGTTGCCTGGCTGACTACAACCAAGGCCCTTACGCTCACCCACGCCGTCATGGACTACCGACGCGCGCGCCGGCTCGGCCAAGAGCACCTGAGGTGGCTCACGACAGTGGCGGACAACCGTCCGCACATGGTGGACGTCGACTAACAGAACAAACGGGGATCGAAAGGAACGACGACGTGAAGTCCGGCCTGGGCATCGGGGAAGTTGGGGAACGGCTCTATCACTATCTGGTCGAGCACGGGCCCACGCCCGCAACCGATTTGGAACGTATCAGCGGCCCAGAGGTCGAGGACGCGATCACTAGGCTTCGAGATGTGGGCCTGGTGGTCGGGGAGCCTCCGACTGCCCGTCATCCGGACTATGCCCTTAAGCCGCTCGTCGCGACCGCCGAGGCATCCCTCACTCGGCTCCGGACTCAGGCGACCGAACTACGAGACCTGTACGACAGCAAGACTGCCGCCACGCGAGGACCGAACGCGCCAGTAGAGGTACTGACATCTCGCCAGCGCATCGGCGAGACGTTGGATGACCTGACACTCGGCGCGCACCGAGAAGTGCTGCACTTCGTCACTGCGCCGTTTGCGCCGCTGACTGTGCTCCACGCTCCAGGCGACCCGGCGCGCCGCAACCCGGACGGTACGGTGCGCCGACCCAGGCGGCGCTTCATCTACGAGAAGGCCGTACTCCAAAACGAGGCAGCCATGGCCGGCCTGCACAACGTCGTTGCACTTGGCGCCGACGTACGAGTTGTCGCCAAGGACCTGCCGTTCAAGCTGGTCATCTCCGACCGAGAGCGGGCACTGGTCCCACGGTTCCCCCGTGGCTTCTCCGATCAGGTGTCCTCGCTGCTCATCAGGGGCGGCGCACTGGTCGAATGCATGCTCGTGGTTTTCGAGCACTACTGGTCCGAGGCCACGCCGCTGGAAGCTGACTACAACGGGTTCGGCCCAGCGGCCGCGAGCGCCATCGATGAACAGGACATGGCCATCCTGCAGCACATCATCGCAGGCCAGACTGATGACAGCATGGCCAGGTTAATGGGCACCAGCAAGAGCACCATTCTGCGCCGCGTCAAGCGGATGCGCGAGCTCGCGGGGGTAGACACCAGGCCGGCGCTGATCTTTCATGCCGCCCGGAATTGGATGAGCTAGTCAGCGGGCGCGAAGCATTTGTATCTGCTGGTCGTAGGTTCGTAGCACCAGTTCGAGGTGTTGGAGAAGGGTCTCCTCCATGTTGGTGCGCTCCTCGTCGGTGATGCCCGGCAGAGAGCGGATCTCTCGCAGCTTCTCCTGCAGTTCGTCCTGGATGTGTTGCGGCGTGATCGAGGGGTCCAGGCTGGCGCGCGGTGCGTCAGTGGCGGAGTGCTTGGCGATGATCTCACGTAGCAGGCGGGCGGCCTCGGGCCGGCCGACCTCTTCTACCTGGCTTACTGACGCGCCCACCGCCCAAGC
Source organism: Nonomuraea sp. LPB2021202275-12-8 (assembly GCF_037044575.1). NCBI lineage: Bacteria > Bacillati > Actinomycetota > Actinomycetes > Streptosporangiales > Streptosporangiaceae > Nonomuraea > Nonomuraea sp. LPB2021202275-12-8. The sequence goes on from NZ_JBAHWD010000034.1 coordinate 22,414, forward strand.
GACCCAGGCGTAGTCGAGGTCGCTGGCTCGAGCTTCGCCACTTTCGATGCGGCGCAGTTTGTTGGGGTAGAAGTTGTAGCCCGCCGTCTTGGCGATGCGGTCGGCGACGGCCTTGAGAGAGATCTCGGGCAGGAGTTCGTCTTGCCGGGTGCGTAGGCGGAAAAGGAGTCCTGCGTCGGCGGGCCTGTGTGGCGGCTGGGGCACGGCTGGTCCTTCTACGTGGCGTATTTGTCGCAACAGTACCAACGGGCGCGCCATACCGCACAGAAGTTCTGCACATCAATTTCACATACTGTAGTTAAAGCACGACTGTATGGACTGTCACGATTGTCTTCAGAGTACTCTCAAATTGGACAAGCGCGACACGTGCGCGATAGGGTCGAAACGTCGGATAGCCCTGTCCGATCCAAGATCAACAGGGTTTCCGTCAACGCATATCACCAGCCAAAACGGGACCGAATGGCGGAACCACCACGTCAGGCGAATAGCCAATTCCGCCAGCGGTACCGCAGCCAGAACCCAGGAGAACAATGACCATCACCCAACCGCCGCCCGCTCTCCGTATCACCGGCGAGCGAATCGACAGCCTCGTCGACGCGATCACCAACCAGCGCATCAGCGATGTCGGCGTAGCCGCCCGCAGCCGCCTCATCCACCTGCTTGACGAGGACAGCGCGGCAGCCGACCGCCTGATCAACGAACGCACCCGGGATATCGAGAACGACCCGGTGTACCGCATCGAATGCGAATGCCTGCCGAACCCGATCGAGTTGGCAGCCGTCAACGCCAACCACCTCGCCGACCAGCTCGCCGCCTACCTCGGCTACTACCACGACCTGCCGTGCGAAATCTCCATCGACCTGGAACAGGGCGACGGCCAGGTGATCCCGCGCGAGGGCGCCACTCGACCGCTGTTCGTGACGGAGATCTCGCCGCTCTACACCGTGACGTGGATGACGAGGGACGGTGCCCGCGAGATGAAGCGGATGCCCGCTGACCGTTTCAAGGACCGTCTCGGCAAGAATCTCGCCCGCCGCGCAGCCCTGGCTCCCAACCACGCCAGCCGCGTGTGGGACATCACCGTTCGCGACCAGTCCGGGCGGGACATCACCTCCGAGTTTCCCATGCTCACCCCGCACAGAGACGAAGGCGTACTCCCCTTCGCCGAGGCATACGTCCCGCTCGACACCCACCCCCTTCAGGTGGTCGCTCACATGGAGAAGCTCGTCCAGCGCTACCCCGACGTGTGGGAAGGGGGCGTCCTCGACGGGCTCGGCATCTTCCACTGGAAGCGGAGCGGCTTCCTGGTCGAGGTCCAGACCGTGAAGGGCGGCACCGCCGCGTGCATCCCACTCCGAGTCGCCATCCACCGCATCAACTGCGCCGCGCTCGGCCTACCCATGAGCACCAACGAGAAGGCGGTTGAGCGGCTGGTGCGAGTCGCCGAAGGTTCGCCCCGACTGGACCGTGCCACCCTCTACCAGCTCGCCATCGGCGAGGGGACGGAGACGGCCGCGTGACCACCGACCCGGCGCCCCGCCCGCCCCTATGGCGCGACCCCACCAACCCCGCCGAACAGGCCATGACCACCTACGACGAGTGGGTCTATCGCCGCGAGCAGGAGGACCAGAACTGATGCTGGGACAGATCAAGAAGGGTGACCGGCTCCGGGTCACGCTCCTCGACTGCTACGTCGAGTCGGTCTCCACCACGCAGCGTGGGCGCTTCCTGCACGTCATGTTCCGAGACCACGGCAGCGCCCTGAACGTGGGCCCGCTCCCCGTGACGGCCGAACTCCTCAAGGTCGAGGCGCTCACCCCGTACAACTGGCCGCCTCGAAAGGACGACGTGTGGGAGGACGGCAGCGGCCTGAAGTGGTTCGGCGTCTGCCCGATGGGCGAGGACAAGGTGACCTTGTTCAGCGCCAGAGGGAGCTATCCCGCGGACGGGCTCGACGAACTGCTCCTGACGAACGGTCCGTGGCGGCTTGTCTACCGCAACGACGATGAGCCGCCGTTCTGATGACAACGCTCACCACGCCCACCGGCCGGTTCCTCGGCCGGTGGGCCTCCGGAAGCCCCGAGTGGCACCAGGCGCGGGAGCACCGCATGACTGGCTCCCGCATCGCGGGAGTGGTCGGCCTGTCCAAGTACGCGTCCCGCTACAGCACCTGGTGCGAGATGGCGGGCCTCGTCAAGCCCGACCCGCAGAACGAGGACCAAGCCCGCGGCCACTTCCTCGAAGGCGGGGTCGCGGACTGGTTCGCCGCCGAGCATCCAGAGTTCAAGCTCGTCGAGGCCGGGACGTGGATCCACGCCGACCCCGAACGGGACTGGCAGCTCGCCAACCCCGACCGGCTGCTCCTGCAGCACGGTCGCGTGGTCGGCGGACTTGAGATCAAGACCGACGAGAGCGGCCGAGAGTGGGGAATGCCGGGCACCAACGAGATCCCCGTCCACTACGCCGCCCAGGTCCAGTGGTACATGGACACGCTGGGCCTGGACTGGTGGAAGGTCGCCGTCCTCGTCGGCCGCGGCTTCCAGTTCCGTGAGTACCACATCGACTACAACCCAGACGACTCCGAGTGGATGCGCGAGCAGGCCGAGAAGTTCCTGGTGAGCATCGCCTGGGACGAGATGCCCCCGGTCGACGGCCATAAGGCCACCGTCCGCACCGTCCGCAAGCGGCATCCGGCCATCGATCCCAACCTCGTCTACGACATCTCGCCCGAGTTGGCCGATCGTTGGCTTCCCGCCCTGTCGGAGGAGAAGACGGCCCTCGCCGACGCTAAGGCGGCTAAGGCCCGCGCGGAGCGGGTCCGCGCTGAGCTGCTCGACGCGATGGGCCTGGCCGGCCGCGCCCGGTACGGCCACGACAACGTCGCCCGCCGCCAAGCCAAGAGCGGCGGCATCCCCTATCTGGTCGTCGAGTCCGACCTTCCCACCCCTGATCTGCAAGGAGTCGCAGCAGCATGACCGCTTCCGAAAACCTGCCCGCCATCCGCAACGCCTCGCTGGCTGACCGGATCGAGTACTCCCAGCAGCTCGCCTTCGCGAACCTGCTGCCTCCCCAGTACTTCAAGCAGCCCGCGAATGTGCTGTGGGCCATCGAGTTCGGCGAGTCCATCGGCGTGGATGCGATCACCGCGATCACCGAGGTTCACGTCATCAAGGGCAAGCCGTCGTCGTCGGCGGGCTTGGTCTCGGCTCTCGTCCGTAAGGCTGGGCACCGGATGCGCACCTGGGTGGAGCGTGACGAGAACGGCCGCCTACTCAAAGCCGTCTCAACCATCGTCCGCAGCGATGACCCCGACTTCGAGTTCAAGTCCGAATGGACCATCGCCAGGGCTCAGACAGCAGGGCTGCTCAAGCAGAATGAAAACTACGGCAAGTACCCCGAAGCGATGCTCAAGGCCCGCTCCCAGACTGAAGTGGCGCGCGATGCCTGCAAGGAAGCCCTTTGCGGGCTGGGCTACACGCCCGAGGAGCTCGGCGCCCAGGTCAACGATGACGGCTCAATCGTCATCACCGAAGCCACGGTGGAGGCAGGCTCGTCGATTCGCCAGGCTGCGGCGGCTGCCCAGGAGGTAGACGGCAAGGTCATGGCCACCAAGGACCAGCTCCTCCGCCTGGCCAAGCTGATGGACGCCAAGGGCGTGACCGACAAGCTCGGCTACCTGCACCTCATCCACCCGGACTACACCTTCCGGTCGGCCGCCGACCTGACGTCGGCCCAGGCCGCGGCAGTGGAGAACGCGCTGGGCCGGGGCGAGCATCTGCCGTCCGCCCCGCAGGGCTCGGAGGAGGCGCAGGCGAGCACCGCGCCCGCCAACGAATCGGTCGGCCCGGTGCCGGACGAAGAGAAGCCCGCTGCTGGTGAGCAGGAGGCTGCGGCCTCCGAGGAGGAGCCGGTGGAGGGGGACGTTGTCGAGGACGGGCCCGCCGATCCTGCGGACCTTCGCACGCTCGGCATTCTCATGACGGAGCTGGGCATCACCCCGCACAGCGGCACAGGTTCCAAGAAGCTGAACGACGAGGCTCGATTCACCTGGTTGTCGGGCTTCCTGAAGGTCAAGGTCGAGGGCTCCACGAAGAACCTCACCTACGACCAGGCGCAGCGTGCCGTGACCGAGCTGAAGCGGCTCCAGGTCGAGCGCGCCAAGCGGCGCGCCAGCCTCTACAAGCAGATCAACGAGTCGTTCAACCGGCTCGGCATCACCAGCAGCGAGGACCGTTTCCAGGACCTGTCCATCATCCTGGAGCGGCCCGTCATGAACGCCGACAACCTGACGTTCGAGCAAGTGGAAGCGGTCGCCGAACTGCTAGAACAGGCTCTCGACACCGAGCAGCCTCGCGCTACCTGGGAGGCGATGGCCAACGCCGCCAGGCAGGTGGCCGAAGCCAAGGCTGCAGAGGCTGAGCAGCCGGGCGGAGACTTCTGATGGCGTCCACGGAGGTCGCCGTCCGGCACGTCGTGACCTTCAAACGCCCACACTTTCGCGCTCCCCGCATCGAGGCTCCGCTTCTCCAGCCGTTGCCGAAGAACACGATGGACCCTCGCTGGCTGGCATGCGCGAACCACCACACCGCATGCGACTGCCGCGAGGCCGAGCTGGCTGAGGACCTGGCCGAACTCCGGTGGGAACGGGATCACATGCTCCGTGTGCTCCGCGAGGAGCTGACCGGACACGCGACCTGGGCCTACCGCGACGACAACGAGCGCGACCAGATCGCCGAGTGCAAGTGCACCGGATGCATGATCGCCCGCCGCCTGGAGCTCTACTCCATCGGCGGATCGGCCTTCACCCGGTGCAGCGAGCCCGGCCCCACTCGATAAGCCCCGTCCGGGCGTCCGCGCACAGGCCAGGACGCCCGGACGGCACCAACCCCACCCCTCATCTGGAAGGACGTTGGCATGACCAGCGACAACACCGCGAACGACAGCAACCCTCTCGGCATCAATGCGAGCGACCCCCTCGGGCAGTACTTCACTGCCGACACCATTCAGATGCTCGTCGGCCAGCGCAACAGCCTCCTTGGGCAGGCCGAGCAGATCAAGCAGCGCGCCGACCACGAGACCGGAGCCCTGAAGCGGCAGGCACGCCAGATCGAGGCCCTGATCCGGTACGCCGACCAGAACCGCGACCCCAACAGCGGTGGGCAGCCCCCGGAGACTAGCGAGTGTGCAGGCTGCGGCCGGACCGCCCACTGGGTTCCCGGCTTCGGTTGGTACCACCAGGTCAACGGCCAATCGGTACCTGCCGGCGAGCACTGCAAAAGTGAGCCCCTCCCCGTCCCCGCCGAGCCGGCCCGACTTCCCGAGGCCAGCCGCGCGTGACGATCAAGCTGCTCCCGGACGGGTCGATCGACCCGTCCGGAATCGACTACCAGCAGGAGACTGGCCCGTACTGGGTCGTCTTCGTGAACAACGCGGCGGTCAAGCCCGACTGGCCACTCCCCTACGCGTACGCCGCGCACGAGTGGCAGCGGATCGCCGCGCAGACGGTCGAGAACGGCGGTCAAGACCGCGTCGAGCTCGTGCAGTGCACGCCCGAAGAACTCGACTGGGCACCCGTCAGTGGTGCCCAGTGAACCGCCGCCGCGGCGACCGCCCCGACCTATGGGCTCTCGTGGCGCTGCTGGTACTGGCCGTCACGGTCGCCATCGCCATCCTCACCACATCCCCCTCCCTCCTGGGAAGCGAGATCATCCAATGACCACCCTCACCACCGTTCCCAGCAAGTCCGACCTCCGCACGGGTGCTGCCGACCTGCTCAAGTCCGCTGGCTGGATCAAGGGCAAGTACTGCCGGACCGACGCGAAGAGGACCGGCGTATGTCTCGTAGCGGCGATCAGCCTCGCTGCGGGCCTGCCCGCCGTCGCGCTGGCCAGCCTCAAGCCGCACTCCAAGGACGCGGACTACCTCGCCCGCTGGGAGGTTGCGCAGAACCTGTGCTCCGAGATCGCCACAGCGCTCGGCCGGCCCGACCACGAGATGGCGCCGACGCGGTGGCTGTCGTACTGGAACGACAAGCCGCACACCACCCTGGCCGACGTGCTCGGCGCGCTCGAAGGCGAGGCCGCCTGATGGAAGAGTGGTGGTACCGGCTCACCCGCCGTCAGCGCTGGCTTGTCGTCGCAGCCGTGGCCGCGTACTTCACCCTCAGCTTCGTGAACTCGGGTATCTGGGCGTTCGTCACCGTCATTCTTGTGCTCGCTGTCTGCTGCCCCCTGAGCTACGCCTTCGGCCAGGAGGCGGCGCGGCGCTACCTCAACCGTCGCCTGGAACTGACGGATAACCAGTACGAGAACGCCGTCAGTACGGCGATGAGGGCCGTACAGGATAACGCGCAGCTCACCGGCGAACTGATCGCGACGCGGAAGGACCTGGCCGCTGCACATCTACGCCAGGCCACGCTCCGCGCCCGCCTCAACGAGGCCGGGATCGCTCCGCCTATCGACGACACCGAGGAAAGCCGCCTCGTCACGGAGGCCCAGCTTCACCCGTGAGAGACCTCCTGCTCCATCTCCTGGCCGCGGTCGGCACGATCACTGTGTCGGCCGCGGCTGCACTGCTGCTGTACGGCTGGCGGTTACACCGGAGACATCAGCGGACCTCCCTCGCCCGGCGCGACGAACGGGCCCGCGCCCTGGAACCAGAGCACGTGAACGGCCAAAAGGGCCTGGCCGCATGGCTGACCTACATAGTCGATCACGACCTACACAAGATCGATATCCCGAAGGAGTGGAAATGACGATTCCCCGCGTGGCGGGCTGTGACATATCGCTGACCAGCACCGGCCTGGCTTTCAACACTGGCTGGTGCGGCACTGCCGGCCGCGACGGCATCACCTCGCTCCCGATCGACGTTCGGACCATGACGATTCGCGAGCAGGCCGACACCATCCTGCTCCACCTGCAGACTGCCGACCTCGTGCTCATCGAGAAGTTCGTGCTCGCCCGGGGCAAGGCCGGCTCGGGCGGCGCCGGAGAGCGGGCCTACCTGTACTACCTCGTCGTCGATGCGTTGATCCACCAGATCGGTGTCCCGCTCGTCGAGGTCCCCCAGGCCACGCTCAAGATCTACGCGACCGGCAGTGGCAACGTGAAGAAGGACGAGGTCAAGGACGCGATTGCCCGCCGTCTGCCCCTGTTTGTGACCAAGGGCAATGACGACATGTGCGACGCCGCCGTGCTCGCCGCGATGGGCTCCGACCACCTCGGCCATCCCCTCGCGACCATGCCGAAGACGCACCGCCGGGCACTCGACAGCGTGACGTGGCCGGCGGCGGTGGCCGCATGACTCGCCTGATCGCGTTCCTCGCTGTGCTTGTCGCCACCTCGGGCGCCTCATGGGTCATCTACCAGGACAGCAAACCGAGCGGGATCCTCCTGTTTCTCACCTGCATGGTCGTCTTCGTCGCGCCCACGTACTTCCGGCTGATGGGCATCAGCCCCAAGCGCGACGACACAGAGCCGAGAACCTGATGCCCCGACGCAAGCGCGAGGAGACCGGCGAGCCCCGTCATCGTGGACGGCCAGGTCGTCGGCTTCCAACTTCCTCTTCCCGCCACAGACAAGGAGACCAAGCGTGCCAACCACCGAAGGCGTGTCACTCGACACCAAGCGACAGCGGAACCGAAGCCGAAAGAAGCTTCTCCTTAACCGCACGGCGATCTGGTCCCACGACGGCATGACCTTGCTCGCCGTCGTCGAGGGCCACGTCACCCCGGACGACATCGCAGCCGCGCGGCAGCTCGCTCTCCGCGCGACTCCAGCACCACCGCAGTAGGAGAACCATGCCCAGCACAGCCGAGAAGACCATCGCCCGAGTCCTCCGGAGGAAGACGCCCACCGCCGAGGCCATCCTGGACGAACTCGCCCGGGCGGGCTGCACGATCACTGACCCGGAACGAGTCGAGCCGCCCGTCTGGCTGCCCAAGGACAACATCAGCCGGGCCAACGTGCAGCAAGTCGCCGACCTCGTACGTGAAGGCAAGACCGTCGAGGAGATCGTCGCCGAGACCGGCAAGTCGAAGCGGATGGTCGACCGCTACGTCTCCGCCGCCATCCACCTCGGGTGGGTGCGCCGCCGACCGCAGCGCAAGCCATCCGCACGGAAGGGGCCGTTGTGACTGCGGCCGAGGCGCTGCGCCGCGCCATCAGTGAGGCCGCACGGGCCTTATCGCACCGCGTGTACGAGCGTGACCAACTCCCGGAAGACGAACGGCCTGACCCGTACGCGTTCGCGCTCGATTTTCTCAACGCGCAGGTCGGCCACGGCTGGCGGCCGACGAACGCGCAGAAGAACGCGTGGACGTCCGCGCCACTGCGCGACCACAGCGAGACCTACAACCGCGGCGCTGCACTGGCGCGCCGTCTGCTCAACCGCGACGCCGACACCGACACCGACACCGATAAGGAGGGTTATCACGATGCAGGTCCCGTTTGAGCCAAGCGGCAGCCTGATCCGCCACCCACACCGATATCTGAACCCGGAAGAGATCGACTGGCAGGACGCGACGCCCTTCCAGGCTCGCCTCATCCTCACCGACGTCCGGAACGCCCAGGGCTACGGCAAGTACGTCATCTGGACAGAGGCGCACGGCATCCGCCGCTTCCCGATGGACACCGAGCACGCCTTCGCCGTCGTCAAGAACGCCCTGATGGACCACGGCGCCATCATCGCGGACACCGACCCCACGTGGACGTTCACCAAGGCGCACGCCCGCGGCGGCGATGCGTACGGGATCAAGCCCGTCCGCAAGCGGTTCCTCGACCAAGAAGGCAACGACCCCGGCCCAGAAGATAACGAGGAGTAACCCATGACCTCCCCCCAGCCGCTCAAGCGCGCCTCGATCGCGCTCCTGAGGCAGATCGCCGACCACGACAACGGCGACGGCGTGCTGTTCCAACCCGCACCTCGAGGCTGCCGTCACCTGGACGGCACCGCCTTCTCCACGCGGGATGAGACGTTCCGCGTGCCCGCCCAACTCCAGCTCATCACCGTTGCACACCCCCGACTCGGCGTCTGGCGGGTGCAGCTGACAGACGCCGGCCGCGACTACCTGGCCAAGGCCGATGAACGCCGCACCAAGCACAGCCCTATCAAGGGCGTGCGGGCCACCCTGGTCGTCGTCGACGAGGCGGTTCGATGAGCGACGGCACGTTCAGCGTGAACTGGTTTGATCACGAGGTGGCCACCGATGCCTCCTAGCCAGTACGTTCGCCGCAGCAGTAGCGACGCTGCACTGTTCGCCAAAACAATCGGCGGCCTCGGCGTTCTGGTGCTGGGCGTGGTCGGCCTTGTCGGCAGCTGCACGGAGGACGACGTCGAGGAAGGTCGTCGCCGACTGTGTGATCGCCACGCAGCAGGCGGACGGCACCTACCAGGTGGTGGACGATCGGTACTGCGACGGCGGCTCCCACGCCACCTACTACCACTGGCTGTACGGCTCCTCGACCACCAACCGGACCGGGTACGTGCGCGGCGGCACCACGGCCAAGCCGGCGGACGCGCAGATCTCTACCCGAACCGGCCGAGTCATCTCACGCGGTGGCTTCGGCAGCAGCAGGAACGGCGGTGGCGGCGGATGACAACCTCGGAGGCCGCATGGCCAGGCGGCACGTGCGAAGCAGAGAATCCTGGCGCGTCGTCGCTGTGCGGTGCTGCCCCGACCGTGACGCGCCTTATCGTCGGGTGCGTTCACGAGCACCAGGAGGACGTGCGCCTGTGCGGCCCGCACGCGGCCAGCATCCTCCGAAACGACCCGTGGTGGTGCGGCCCATGCCTCAAGATCGGGCTCACTACGCCAGCGGTACCGCTAGCGCATATGGCACCCTCGGGCGAGGTGGTGCGTGTTCTCACGAACTGACCTGGCCAGGTGCCGGAAACGCGGATGCGGCGCCCCAATCCGGTGGACGACCACCGAGCGGGGCAAGATGCTCGCCGTCGACGCGGACCCGGTCCCGGACGGCAACACCGCGGTCTGGAAGGACGCGTTCGGTGTCCTGCGCTCCCGCAGGGTGACCAAGGCCCGACCACTCGCCGGACTTGAGAAGCTGATGCGGCCGCACGCCGCAGCGTGCGTGAGCCGACCAGGAATCACGACCGATGACCCGCCACCTCGGCGGCCACCGCCCAGGCCGACTCCGGCTGCGGGCGAGCTGTATGCCCGGCTCGGCATCGAACGCACCGCCACCGCGCAGGACCTCAGGAGGGCGTATCGGCGCTTGGCGCGCGAGCTCCACCCGGATCTCAACCCCGACCCGCGCGCGGCGGAACGCTTCAAGAAGGTGGCGGAGGCGTACGACGTGCTGTCCGACCCGCGCCGGCGCCAGACGTACGACTTGACCGGGCTGCGACCACGGCCGAAATGACCACAGCTATGGGTGCCCTAACAACCGTTACTACTTTGGTCGCCATCGAACAGCAAACTGTCAATGACAGCCAGCGGTAGCGCTCGGCATGCTCGAACCACGCGAACTTTGGCCAGGGCGTAGATCACATATCGACGCATATGGTGGGGGCTCGACCACTTCCCTCGGTGGGCGGGTCCCCGCTTCACGTTCATGGAAGGGAAGGCGGCGCGCAGCATGCCGTGGGTTCGTGTGGATGATCAGTTCCCGACGCATCGGAAGGTACGGCACCTGTCTGACCAGGCGTTCCGCCTGTTCGTGAGTGGTTTGTGCTGGTGCAACGACAACCTGACCGACGGGGTGATCCCGGAGCGCGACCTGAGGTTCGTGAGCGACATTCGCGCTCCGAAACGGTACGCAAGTGAGCTGGTTTCGGTCGGATTGTGGGAGAGAACGGACTCAGGTTGGTGTGTGCACGATTACCTCGAATATCAGCCTTCCGCTGACCAGATCAGGAAGCAGCGAGACGACAAACGTGCACGTCAGGAGCGGTGGCTAGGACGGAAACGCGACCAGTCAAGATCACAGGGAGACACGTCTCAAGACGTGTCCGACGACGTGGCTGAAGACGGCCCCCCAATCCCATCCCAATCCCACTCCCAACACAACTTCTCTAGTCAGTCATCTATCCCGCCGTACCCCGCGCGCGACCACGACGACAACCAGACAGACGGACAGGACTTTTCGCAGGTAGACGAGATGGTCAAGCGCGAACTCGCTCCGCTCGCCGCGCAACCCATCACGGACCAGCAAGCCGCGCAGATCCGGCACGACATCCTCGGCCGCGCCCGCAGCACCGTGAAAAACCCCTACCGGTACGTACTCCGAGCACTCCGCGCCGACCCCAGCCAGTACCTGCCCCAACCACCCCGCGAACACCGCGGCGCCGGCCGCATGTGCCCCACCCACCCCTACATGGCTGAACCCTGCCGGTCCTGTGCCGCAGACCGCATCGCCAAGCCCTGATCAAATCCATGCCGTCCCCCGGCACCTGTCGAAACGATGAGCCGATGACCAGTGAGAGCGCCTGTGAATGCCATGCCCCCGACAAGGTGCACGGTGGGCCGTGCCGCAAGCACGAGAGCGACAAGTACGAAGTCTGGCTTGACGAGAAGTACCCGGTGTACGCAGCCTGCCGAGGGGACGGCTTCGTCGACCACGACGGTTGGCCGACCGATGCCGCCGACGTACCGCAGTTCCAACCTCTACGAGAAGCGCTCTCCGCCCCAGCCCGAGAACGCTTCGACTGGGAGTGGTCCTACGTCGCCAGATGGTCCCAGCACTTCGCCGCATACGAGATGGCAGTCACCATCCGCGACGCTTGGCGCACCCTCGTGCTCGGCTACGAGCGAGATGCCCTGCGCTACGACCTGATGCGGATCAGCAGTCGGGAGGAATACCCCATCGGAAAGATCCCCAACTTCCACGAAGGCACCGAGCCCTTCGTTCCGAAACACCTGCTTCACGAAGCGAACCTGCTAGCCGGGCACATCAGGTGCGCCCAACGAATCGAGCGGATGCTCCGAGATCACGCCGCAGGCGGCACAATCCGAGCCGATCAGCTGTAACCCGCGCCACCCGAAACCCGTCACCGACCCACCAGGCCCAGCAAGCCCTGGTCGTCGATGACGGGTTTTCGCATGAACAGCGACATCACGCAGACCACAACCACAAACACAGGCAGCACACCGTCAAAAGACCTGACAGCGTCCACACAGACGCGCGGACACGTGCGGACCGGTACAAGGAGACAACAACACCACCAGAGCAGCTCACAAGAGACAACAGCACACAAACAACCACCAGAGACCTACAGCCAACACGCGCCGAAAGCTGACTATGCCGACGGCTTGGCGCGTGGCAGCGGATCACGGTTCGGGCAGGCCCAGAATTTAGTATGGGCTCTAAACTAAAGCCCTTGCCCTGGTCGGATAGGGAGTGGGGGTATAGCTGGAGCTCCCGCACTACAACGTATTGATAATGGAACCTTGACAGCTCTTGATCTCCCGTTATCCGGAAAACAAGAGTGATCACCGTGAGAAACACATCAACGGCCACGGCAGCGAGCGCAGCGCTTCTCAGCGTTGCGACCATCGCCGCCGCCCTGGCCATCGCCGCACAGGCCGCGCCCACCAGCGCGACCACAACGGCGCACGTCGCAGTACCAACGTGCGTCACCGTGACGCCTACGGCGGAGATCACCGTTCCCGGTGAACCTCCCCAGGTGATCAAGACCGTCATGCCGTTCCCCCTGTGCATGGACGTGGTCACCCTCACCGGCCCCACTGGTTCGCCCGGTCCGCAGGGTGCCACCGGTCCGCAGGGCTCGCAAGGTTCCCCCGGTCCGCAGGGCGTCACCGGTCCGACCGGTGCCCAGGGTCCGGAAGGTCCCGCAGGTCCGCAGGGTCCGAAGGGTGACCAAGGTCCGGCGGGTCCGCAGGGTCCGAAGGGTAGCCAGGGTGAGCCCGGTCCGACCGGTCCCGCAGGCACGCCCGGAACGGTCGGCCCCACGGGCGAGCAGGGCAACCCCGGCACGCCCGGACGTGACGGCAGGAACGGAACGCCCGGACCTACTGCCACCGCCACGACCACGCCCCGCGCGTCCAGCACGCACCGCGCGACCCCCAAGGCGACCCCGACACCTAAGCCCGTGTCCACGGAAACCCCGTGGCTGGAGACGTGGCAGGCACCGGCCGTGTTCGTCTTAGTGGCGCTTCTAGCCGCCGCCTGCCTGCTGTGGCTCAAGCGCCGTAATCGCAAATCCGAAAGCGACAGCGGTACCACTGGCGAATCTGTCGGGCTGTAGCAAACCCCCGCCCCCGCCCCCGCCCGCGCGAGCGGGGGCACCCACCACAACGAAAGGCAAGATCCAAAGTGGCAACCAAGCCCAGTACCGACGCCGTCAAGGCGGCACTCTCCACTCTTCTGGCCTGGTTCTGCACCATGGCCGATGGTCAGTACCGGCCCGTCGTGATCATGGAGGCAACCAAGCGCGTCAACCACGACGACAGCAAGAACAGCCCGACCCGTCTCGGGTGGCGTTGCCCCGGTACGCGTCTGCCCGTCGTGGCCATGCTCGCGGCCCTCAAGCGCGATTGGGACGCCGCGCCGAAGTCGTGGCCGATGCTCGCCGACGTGGCCCCCGCCACGCTCGTGGAAGAGGGTTGCGCGCTCTACGGTCTGGACTCCGAGCACGTGGCCGCTGACTGGGACGCGGTCCGGGAGCAGGCAGACGGCGCGGTGATCACCGCGCTGTATCGCGCCACGCAGCCCGACGTGTCCGCCCCGTGGGACGTGATCGCGGCGGTTCTCGCCCCCGCCCCCGAGTCGGAGAAGGGCAGCAAGCTGCCTGAGCAGCAGCGCGAGTTGGTCAACGCGATCATGAATCTTTCGGAGACCAACCCCGCCCGCGCCGCCCTCATGACGGCACTCACCGACGAGGGACGCGCGGAAGTCGAGCGCCGCGCCAAGGCCAAGGCCGAGAAGGACGCGCGCCGCAAGGCAGCCAAGGACCAGGGCGACGCCCAGAAGGCGCAGACCAGCGACAAGCCCGCCAAGGCGGCCCCCAAGAAGTAGCCCCACCGCCCCCGCCCCGGCATGGGGCGGGGGCACCCCACCACATCCCCAACCACCACAGGGAGAGACCAGCGTGAACCCGATCAAGCGCGGAGCGGCTTACGTCGCCGTACTAGCCGTCCAGACCGCACGGCAGGAGCTTGCCGACCACCGAGCCGAGTGCGCCGCCTGTATCAAGCGCAACCCATGTGACACGCTCGCGAAGCTTCAGAGCGAGGTCTACATGTCCAGCCAGACCAGCCGCACGGCCCTGCTCACGTACGCGCCGCAGGGCAGCAGCGTGGAGTACCACGGGCCCGCCGTCCACCTGCACGGCGTGTGGTACATCACGGACACGTGCCGCACGTCCCTGCACACGTCGTATCTCCTGCACGCGCTTAGGAGCGGCGCGATCATCGATGACGTGCCGTTGGACCAGATCAGGCAGCCGATCGAGCCGGAACCGACCGGCGTCCTGGCAGCCGTCCAGCGTGCGGCGGCCGAGATCACGCGCCTACTGGCCGCGTGTGGCTACCTCCTGCACGTCCGCGTGACCGCAGACGAGGGCAAGGTGCGTATCGAGTACGACGCGCCCATGTTCGGCCGGTACGACCATGAGGCCCGATACGCGCGCCAGCACGCGACCGGCAGGGCTCAGGAGGAAGCCTCCTACGTGGTCGAAGCGCTCATATCGCTCCGCATGATGAGCCAGTTCGCCCGGACCGGAGCGCTACGCGAGATCAGCAGCCACGCGCGCAGCGCCGAACTGGCGCGCGAACGCGTCGAAAAGCGCCCCACGCGCCGACCGAGCGCGTAGCGCGCAGCGCCACCAGCGAGCCCCGCGCGGCATCCAGCCGCGCGGGGTTTCCGCGCGTCTCGGACCCCCTCCGGGAGGCCCACGGCGTCCCTATTTGGCTTGGTTGTTGGGGAAAGGAGTTGATCTTGTACTGTTGTGGGTCGTCTCCGAGGGGTGGTGCGTGGTGGCTGGTCAGGCGTGTGTGGGGCCTTGCAATGAGGGGTCGCGTGAGGCGTGGGTGGCGTTCTTGCGGGTGCGTGATGCGCATGCGGATGCGGTTGATCGGTGGGTGGCGGATGGTGCGGTGGGTGAGCTGCCGCCGGAGCCGGTTCAGCCTGTGGTGTCGTGGCGGCCGGGTGAGCCGCTGGTGTGCGGTCGGTGTCGGGCGACGTGTCGGCGGGCGCTGTTGGAGGTGGATTCGCTGGCGTCGGTGGTGTCCGCGCGGGGGGATGGTCTTCGTCCGGCGTCGCGTTGGTCGCGCGTGTCGGGGTCGCGGCCGAAGCCTGCGATGTCGCCGGACGCCGAGCTGCTGGATGAGTTGGTGGGTGAGCTGCTGTGGTTCGAGGATCAGGCGCGGGCGGTGCTGGGGTTTCCGCCGCGGCCGTCGACTGCTCGGGGTGCAGTGGCGAGGTCGCGGGCGGCGGCCTGGTTGGTGGATCATCTGGACGCGGTGCTGGCGTCGGCGGCGACTGGGCCGGCGGAGTTGGTGAAGGGCTCGCTCGGGTGGGAGCGGCGCCTGCGTAGGGCAGTGGAGGATGAGCCGCCGAGCTGGACGCCGGCGCGGTGCTCGTGCGGTGACCGGAATCTCCGCTGGGACGCGCGAGTGGGGTACTTCGTGTGCGGTGCGTGTGGGAACCATGTGAGCGAGGTCGAAGAGCGGGGCCTAATCGCCGAGGAAGTTGGCTAGAGGGTGGTTCCTGTGGGTGGTGTATGCGGGCTGGGAGCACCGGGTTGCTGGAATGTGTTCGTGTTGAGTTTCGTTGGCTGCCAGGCTCAGCGCACGATATGGGCGCGGGCATAATGGGCTCGGTGGTTGATACTTCAAGGGCTCCGCACCTCTACGCAGAGATCGTGCGGACTCATGTGAGGATTATTCTCACATGGCCTTAGCTTTCCACCGCCAGCAGTGTTGATTATGCCGAGGCCAAGTACCATCGCGGTAAAAAGTTCTGGAAGCAGCTCGAAGATATCTACGTCCCACCAGGTTACGAGTCGCATCTTTATTGGTGCATCTCTGACCAGATCCCAATTATCTCTAACCCAAGGATCGATACCGCTTTCCATTTTATCTACGGAATCCCCGACGTCGAGCTCTCCACTTATGAGTCGGCCGCCGCGATGAAATACTTCAGGCGTCTCGATCCAAAACATCAGAACGTACTCGTCGCCAAGAACGCTGGCTTCAGTGCCGAGTCGCGCCGAGAAAGCCCACTGTCCATTACTGGCAAAGGTGATCGCGACCCTGGCAGACACGTCACCCGATGTGAGATTGTCGATCACATCCCTCCTCTGAATAGAGATGAGATCCAGAACGCTTATCGGTGACGCCCTGCCTTCCATCCTTCCCACAGCCTCCAAGCTGAAAGGAGCGCCCTTGAACTTCCTGTTGGGGGGGTTCATGACGGATATCGCAGTCACTACTTCCTCTGCTTTCGATCTATCGAAGTCTCGATACGCATGCCACAGAACAGCGCCGGAAGGTCTTCATGCGGTTCCTTGTATCGGCTCCCCCAGCGAGACTGGCCGCCACGAAGCAACGCTTTGCTTGCCGAGATTCGAGATAGTGCTGATTACTCCTACGCAAAGCCATAGCGCAGTTTCTTCTCCGATTGGAATTCCATCCATCTTGATAAGTCTATGAGTTAGGACCAGATCCCCTATTTTGCCGTTTTTGGGTAGCGCGTCATGCTCACTCACGCGAAGATTGAGGCGTGCCTCATTTATCGTGACACCGCCCGGGTAATCTCCATTGAAATTGACGGTTAGTCCATCGCTGGAGTCGTGCACCAGCGCCCTCCGAGATCCTCCATCGCTAGTCCGCCGTGCAGCCGAGTCCAGCATGAAATCGGATGTCTTGGCTCGCAGGACGCGGCCCTCAACAGTGACCCAGTCCTCTTCTCGGCCATCGTTCAACAAGATGTCGCTCATGTGAGTGATCCGATCTCCACATACCGCGCTATACGAATTGCTCGCAGCGTCCTTTTTGAGACTAAGATCCGCGACGTTAAGACGACAAGGCCGATTTGGTAATAAACGGGTTAGTCCGATTAGTTATAGTTTCGCCATATTTAGCCAGAGCCGGTTCCGCGCATGTGGCCCCTCGTGTGCGTTGCGCCGAGTCGGCGGGCTGTGTAACACTTCGTGTCGACAGGTGATCTATGCCTAGCGCACGGCCTGGGGGTCGTGACCTGCGGAAACTCTAGTGAGGCGCTGAGCGCGACTCTGACAAGATCATCTTTCCGCCCATCCCTTACCTGTTGGACGCGCGAGATCATCTCTCAGCGTTGACTACAACGCGCCTATCTCGCGTGAACGCATGTCCGGAATCGCCCTGTACGTCCACGAATACGCCCCTTGCGGAGGTGAGACGTGCACCCAGCGACCGCCCGCCAGGCCGCCGACCGGCTCGACCGCTCCCCGATCACGATCCGTCAGTGGGCCCGCCGCTATAAGGCTCGCGTCCTCGGCAGGGCTGGCCGCGAGGTCGTCTACGACTACGACGACATCGCCACGATCGAGGGCTGCATCTGGCGTGGCGACCCCGTCCCCCTGACCCCCGGAGGCCGTGACGAGCTCCGCGCCCAGCTCGCCCGCGCTGCCTGAACAGGAAGGCCCCTCGTGAAACTCTCGAAGAACAAGCGCATCGTCGGCGCCGAGCGCGCCCAACTCGCCGACGCGCTCGCCAAGCAGTACGCCGGCGGCGAGTCGATCCGCCTCATCGCGCTCAACATCGGCCGTAGCTATGGGTTCGTGCACCGCCTCCTCGAAGAGGTCGGTACGGAGCTGCGCCACCGTGGCGGCGACACCCGCGCTCCGCAGGCGACCGAGACGGTCGGAGCGGACGCGTGACTCCCGACCAGGCCGCGGCCATGGCGGCCGACCTCCTCGACGACGCCTCCAAGAACCTCCTCGACAACGCGTACGTCCAGTCGTGCGGCACCGTCGCCGACGCATACATGCGGCTGCACCTGACCCTCGCGACCGGCGCGGCCGTGAACTGGGACGAAGCGTTCCCCGAGCAGCGGGGCTAGACCTTTCATTGGATGCGGGTCCAGACGTAGAGCACGATGCCAACCACACCTGCAACCTTCAGAAGGAACAGGAACAGGGAGTCGACAAAGGTGCTCGCGGCTTCAACGAGGTCCTTCAGCGCTTCAAGCGCGGCCACCAGCCGCTTCAAGAGCTCCAACATGGCGAGTCCAGACCGGACTCCACCCTGAGTCCCGCATGTCCTGGCTCCGTATTGCGGGTCGCTCTGTCCTGGCGGACGAGACTCGTCGGGTCGATCCGGTTGCGCCGTGTTCGGATATCTGGAACTCCTGAATGAGGGAGGGCCGGAGCCTACGCCGCCACTACCTCACTCCCCAGTCTGCACGACGGCCACGAACGGCCCCTCGTTATCGACGGACATGTCACCAGGAGGACACCCGCCGCATCGCGCGAACGCGCCGAGGGGGTACACCCCCAAATCCGGAAGGACGGCTTACCCCATACGGTCTCATGATCAGGGCACGAAAATGTTGATCATGACTCCGATGGGGATCGACACGAGCGCACCAAGACCGAAGAACATCCACTGCTGACGTCGCTCCTCACGGATGGATGCCTTGGTCTCACCGACGAGGATCTGCCGAATCTTCTCGGCCTGCTCCTGGTTCACCTCTAGTAGTCGCTGCTGCTCTTCGGCTTGAGTGATAAGCGCCTCGCGAGCTGCTTGCTGCGCTTCGAGATCGCGACGTAGATCATCCATCAGCGTGGTGGCTGCGGCAAAAGCTGTTATGACTTCATGTACCCGCTCGCGCAGGAGCATCTGGGGGTCAGCCTTCGCACGTGCTATCCGGGCAGAGGTTCGCTGTTCCGCCGCCCGAACGAAGATGGTCACAGTCGCAAAGACGAGTACGAAGAGCATGGCTGCATACCCCCCGACCACCCCTGCCCTAGAGGACAGGTTGTTTGGGGCTGCCGTGGTGATCAACGCATGTATGAGGAGCCCGATAACGACCGCTGAGGCTGCGATGAAGGTCCATAAGACTAGCCACCCCCACAGCGGAATGCGCCTTGATGGACGAGCACGATCCTTCGCCATGGCTCATTGTCCCTTGACGTCTGCGGCGACAGAGGCCGCATGTGCAGAAAGCAACGCCAGTCAGTGTCCTGATCCGCATCATTTCATGATCATAAAAACGTGGTCATAATCGTAGTTATGTCCATAGATCGTTTCCGGTAGGGTCGAGAGCACCTCCCCTCCCGAAACGGACGGCCATGAGCGACCGCATCCCTCTCGGTGACAGTCACCCCGCCTCAACGCCTCCGCCTGATCTCGCAGCCCTAGCCGCCAAGCTGGCCGATCTGTTCACCGGCCCCGAGGCTGACTTCCACATCGTGCTGGCGCAACTGGTGCACCGCGGCGAGGTTCGCTATCAGCTGCAGGCGCCCTATGGGGCGAAGTTGGAGCTGACTCTCACCGACCCCACCGTCAGCTCATGACTGCTGAGTTGATTCGCGAGCCGAGCGGAGCCGGGAGGATCGCCTTCCCTCCGACTCTGCTGGGCTTCGCGCAGAACGCGACAGTGGCGTGGCTGCTGTCGTTCGACTCGAAGAACACGCGCGACGCCTACCGGCTGGAGATCGAGCGGTGGTTCGCTTTCTGCGGTGAGGCCGGCCTTGACCCGCTCCAGGCGCGCAAGTCCCACGGGGACGTCTACAAGCGGTGGCTCGAACTCCAAGCCGGGAAGCCGGTCCCCCCGAAGACCATGCAGCGCCGTATCTCGGCCGTGTCGTCCTGGTACGAGTACCTCGCGGACGAGGAGATCATCGAAGCCAACCGGTTCAAGCGGACTCGCAGGCCGAAAGTGTCGCGCGGGCACTCCGAGACGACCGCGCTCACGCGGGACGATGCCCGCGCCCTGGTGGTCGCGGCCGACGCTGACCACGGGCCGGCTCGGCTGCGCACCTCGGCGTTCATTCGCGTTCTGCTGCACACCGGTATCCGGATTGAAGAAGCGATCTCCGCTGACCTGAGTGCGCTCGGGCATGAACGGGGCCTGCGGACACTGAAGATCGTGGGTAAGGGCACCAAGCCGAAGAAGCGCCGTCTGCCGGTGGAGACCGGGTACGCGCTCGACCGGTATCTGGAAGAGCGGGCGCGCCGCGCCGGCGTCGAGGTGTCGCAGCTCACCGGGCGGATCTTCGTGACCGACATGGGAGGCCGCTTCTACCGATCGTCGGCGTCAGCTCTGGTGACGCGCATCGGCCGCCAGGCTGGAATCCTCGCAAAGGTCACTGCCCACGTGCTGCGGCACACGTGGGCGTCGCTAGCTGCCGAGCTGGGCGCGGACCCCTTCGAGATCAAGGAAGCACTTGATCACGAATCGATGGACACCACCATGGGTTATGTGCACTCGGGACGGCAACTGGAAAGAGATCCTTCCCAGTTGGTGGCGTCGGCGCTCGAATAGGTAAGCGCTACATTATGGTGGCACGGGCAAATCGAAGCCGCTGTAACTGAGGATGCAACTGCCGTTATCCGGTCCCTAAGGCGCAATTATGGGATTGGCCCAGACCAATTGGGCGTCGCTATACGTCCCCTCCTTGCATCGGGCCGAGATGCGCAGGATTGATGGTTCGCCAGGCTCTCTGGCGAGATCAAGCTCCAAATATGTTGGATCATTGCCGTAATCTACAAACACAACTTTTGCCTCTCCGTCACCGAAGCTAACTGCGAACTCCCCAGCCGCATCGTGTTCGCTCTCTCCCCCCAAGGCGACTTGAGCTCTAAATTTAGTATACTTTTTATCTATTTCATAGACATTTTGATAGTAAGAACTACTAAGACAGGTATGCACCTGGCTCATGCTCTTCGGATAACGCTCGCCATTGATTTTAGTGGAACCAATCTCGTAATCCCTGCCTCCCTTTGGTTGCTTGTGAAGAAGGGACTCTTCTCCACCAGAGACTTGCATTGATGTCCTGGGGTCAGGGTCTTCGCCCGGGGAAGAGGTAGATAAATGTGTCGAACCCGAGGCCGCCGTCGTAGTCACCGTGACGGACTGGGTGATGGTCGAAGGCGGCGACGCCTGTGCCGCCTCCTTCGGATCGGCGATCTGGAAGAAGCCCGTCACGAAGGCAGTCATGACGCCAGCGATTCCTGTCACTAATGTTCCCACTAAGCCGATCACGGCAACTGTCACCCCCTCTGGCCTGCGCCGTGGCGAACGCGACGTTGCGTCTCTCGATGGCTCCTGAGACGTAGACTGAGATGGTTCGGGAAGCATGTCTTGGATCGTACAGGCGACGGAGATTTACACCCGGCAATCTCCAAGAAGTCGCACACATCGGCCAGCTGTTGCGCTTTAGCATATTAAGTCGGCATCATCACTACATGGGAGATTCATCACGTATTGACCAATTCGTCATGGTCGCCCAGCCGTCCCGCATCCTGGTTCCATAGCAGTGTCGGCTTGACGGAGATCCAGTCCATTGCGGATGACTGTGAAAGATCGCTTGTTCTAGATCTCCGTTTTCTTCCCGCTTTCATCGGCCTTAACGTCTCATTCTCAAGAGTTAACTAACCGGCAGTGCCATTAGGCAGGACCGTCATCCAGTCATCGGCGCGCCCGCCGATGCACATCGCGCCCTTCTCGTTGATCCGCGGAACGACGGCACCGCCATGCGATTCGCAGAACGCAATCGGAGCACAGCCGTCAGGGCTGCCCCATTCGTGATCGATCTCCATAAGGCCGTTGTTGACCGCTGCCAGGAGGGCGGCAGCCAGTGGAGCGGCGATAGCCAGGGCGGCTACAGCGACAATGCGCTTCATGTATGAATGCTGATTCCAGACTGTAGTAACCACTGTCGGCGAGGGTGGGCAGGCCGAGCGCGGCTGCGGCGTACAGCGCTCGGAGCCGCGCGACGTACTGAACAAGTAACTGCACCTAATGCGACAACGACACAACAGGAGATAAGGGGGATGGCGTGGCGCTGCGGCCCCCGTTCCAGTACTACGGCGCCAAGGGCCGACTCGGCCCCTTCCTCGCCAGCCTGCTACCCAAGCACGCGGTGTACGTCGAACCCTTCGCGGGCTCGGCCGCCGTCTTCTTCGCCAAGGACCCCGTCCCTATCGAGACGATCAACGACATCAACGGCGACCTCGTGTGCTTCATGAAGACGCTACGCGACCGGCCTCGCACCCTGATCAGAGCGATCGAGCTCACGCCGTACGCCCGCGCGGAGCACCAGGCCGCCAAGCTGGGCGACACCGCGGAGCCCGACCTCGAACGGGCCCGCCGCTGGTGGATTCAATGCACCCAGTCCCGCAGCGGCGAGGCCGGCGCCTCCTGGCGGCGACCGACCTCGAGAACGAGGGTCAACAACCCGGCCGGCTCCAAGCGGGCCGCCGCGGCGCTGCGCTGGCACGCGGTCCGGCTGCGTGAGGCGTTCATCGAGCAGGTGGACGCGTTCGAGCTGATCGAGCGCATGGATTCGCCGCAGACCGCCATGTACGTGGACCCGCCGTACCTACGCAGCACGAGGAACGTGTTCGGCAGCGGCCACTACGTCAAGGAGATGGACCGCGAGCCCGAGCACCGCCGCCTCCTGGAGGTGCTCGCCGCCTGCAAGTCCGCGATCGTGTTGTCCGGCTACCGGTCGGAGCTGTACGACGAGCTGCTCTCCGACTGGCGGCGAATCGATTACCGCGTGCGTGCTTCCAGCTCGGATGAGCGACGGCACGCCGTCGAATCAGTCTGGATCAACCGATGAAGGCTCGGACCCGATGTTGTGCATCTGCGACTTCCTGAGGTGGCTAGGTTCATCCTGGATGTTGTAACCCTTCACAACGTGGAATTCACCGATCAGTAGGTCGCTTCTCTCGACAATCCTTCTTGCCTGCGTAGCGGTGTGGGGACCAGAAACGCGCGCGACGATCTTGATTGAAGTGAACAGCAGTTGAAGTAGCAGAGCCTCACGGCGGACGTACGAGCCGGTCGCTCCTGCGGCGAATATCAGTGCTGTGACTAGCTTGAAGAGCTTTCCAGGACGACTATCGATCACGGCAGCCTGCTCCTCTGCGCGAATCTCTGCCCGTGCCGATCTTCCATACTTCAGGCGTACAGACCAGACCACAGTTTTTCTGGCTACCCATGGGGAGATGTCACAGAATTCGTTGACGAGTAGGCCGCCGCCGATGCCGACGATGATCTCAAACGTGCTCATCGGGAACCCCCGGCGAGCAGCTCGCGCATCCAGTCAAGGCGAAGAAAGCCAAGCGCAGGCTTGGGCTTCAAGGCTGTGGGACGCCGCTCCGCGAGCAGCGCGCGGGCCACGGGGACGGCGGCACCGGTCAAGGTGTAGAAGCGGCGGCGCGGCCGGTTGGCGTCGGGTTCGATCTCCTCCCACTTGCCATCGATCATGCCAGCATCTTCGAGCCGGTCGAGGACGTTGTAGACAGTTGGACCCGAGCGTTTGGTCCGCTTCATGATCGCCCAGCCGTGGACCTTCTCGTCCTCCTGATGGGCGCTGAGCAGCACTTCCAGCACGTCCAAGGTTGGCTGGGTGATGCGTTGTAGACCTGCCATGCCCTTATCTTACCTACTCAAAATAAGCCGTGCGTGTCGAAAGGGAAGCTGATCATGGACATCAAGGAGTACCAGCACGCGCCCGAGTTGGTCGAGGCCATGGAGGTCGTCGGCGGCCAGGTCGAGGACGTCGTGAGGTGGATCAACAAGTACTCGAACCTGCGGGGCATCGTCGGGCAGACTGCGATCCGTGGCCGCGCCGGTGAGTACGTGGACATCCAGACGCCCGAGGGCATGCAGCGCGCCGGCCTCGGCGACTACGTCCTGCACGACGGGGCGGGCGAGTTCTGGCCCGTCCCGAAGTCGATCTTCGCGCGCAGGTACGCACCGCTCGTCTCGGCGGGTGAGTAGTGCGTATCCAGGTCCTGCGGCTTCCCCTGGTCGACCTGGGCGGCATCCATGAGGAGCCGTTCGCGCTGATCGCTGACCAGTTCGACGGCGCGCCGGAGTCCCAGCAGACGCTCATGGAGTTCGCCGAGCAGGCGGGCGCCCGCGCGCTGTGGATGACCGAGGAGACCGTCGAGATCGTCGAGACGCCCGTACCGGCCGTGTTGGAGACGCTGGCGGCTGATGACGACCACTTCGAAATTTGACCTGCGGAAACGCGCAAAGCCGCAGGTCAGGATAGTCGACCACTTGGCCCTCCCGAGGGGCGTCAGGGGAGGGCTGATGGCGAAGATCGCGCCGCAGGAGTACCGGATGGTCGCGGTCAGCGACCTGGAGCCGCACCCAGACAACCCACACCACGGCGACGTGGACGTGATCGTTGCGTCGATCAAGAAGCACGGCTTCTACGGGTCCGTCGTCGCGCAGAAGTCCCGGATGCGGATCGTCGCAGGTGAGCACCGCTGGCGCGGAGCGGCCAAAGCCGGGCTCAAGCATGTGCCCACGGTCATCATCGACGTGGACGACGAGACCGCCCAGCGGATTATGCTCGCGGACAACCGGCTCGCCGAGTACGGCCAGTACGACGACGCCAAGCTCGCCGAGCTGCTGCAGTCGCTTCCGGACCTGGACGGCACCGGTTGGCGGGGCGAAGACCTCTCCGACCTGCTCGACGACCTCGGCGACATCGAGATCGTGCACGACGAACTCGCCACCAGCAGGCCAGCGCCGACACCGGCGCCTGCCGCACCCGAGGATCTCGGAGACGACCCCGACGACGAGCACGACCGAGACGCGCACGACGGGCCGGCCAGCTCAGCGGCGCCGCCTCCGCGCCCGAAGGCGGGCGCGATGGTCGAGCTGATCGTGCCGCTGACCGCCGCTCAGCACGACGAGGTGACCGGCCTGATCGCGGACATCCGTAGCCGAGACGGTGATGCGCCGCTCGCGGATGTGGTGATGGCGGCCCTTCGAACTCATGCAGTTCGCCAGCGGTAGCGCTTGCGAAAGGAGGCTGACCCCTCATGGCCGAAGACGCTCAGGTCAAGCTTGCGCGGCACGAGCGGCGCTACCAGGCGTTGCAGATGCGTATCGCTGGGGTCAGCAATGCTGTGATCGCGCAGCGGCTCGGCTACTCCTCGCCGCAGCTCGTCTCCAAGGACGTCACCACTGCGCTGAAGAGGGCGGCCAAGCAGGAGGCGATGGCGGCCGAGGAACTGCTGAACCTGGAGATCAACCGGCTGGACCGCATGATGGCGTCCGTCTGGCCGCGAGTGCTCAAGGGCGAGGTCAATGCCGTTGAGGCCGCCCTGAAGATCGTGAACAAGCGAGCCAGTCTCTTGGGCCTGGACCTCATCAACAGGAACGGTGCGGCCGACAACGATATGGCCAGCCTGCTCGGCAACATGCTGCTCCAGCTCCAGCAGCGTCACAACGTGCCGGACCCGGACACCGACGTGATCCTCGAAGCCGAGGTCATCCAGGGCGCGATCGAGTACGACGAGGCCGGGGGCGAAGCGTGAGCCTGCGTCTGGCGGTCAAGCTGTCGCCGAAGCAAGAGAAGAGCATCGCTGAGTCAACGGCGCGTCTGAACATCTGGCAGGGCGCGATCCGAAGCGGAAAGACCATCGCGTCCCTGATCCGCTGGGTGATCTTCGTGGCGAATGCGCCGCGCGGCGGGAGCCTGGTAGTCGTCGGCAAGACGAGCGACACCGTCGGCAGAAACGTCTTCGAGCCGCTCATGGACCCCGCGATCACCGGCCCGATCGCCAAAAGGATCACCTACACCAGAGGTGCGCCTACCGCGAAAATCCTCGGCCGCACCGTCGAGATCGTCACCTCCAACGACGCCCGAGCAGAGAACCGCCTGCGTGGCATGACGGCGGTTGGCGCGTACGTGGACGAGATCACGCTTATCGACCGGGCGTTCTGGGACATGCTGCTCAGCCGCCTGTCGGTAACGGGCGCCAAGTTGTTCGGGAGCACGAACCCGGACGCGCCGTCGCACTGGCTGAAGAAGGACTTCCTCGACCGGGCCCACGAGCTCGATCTGAGGTCGTGGCACTTCAATCTGGACGACAATCACAGCCTTGACCCGGCCTACGTCAAGGCCCTCAAGAGCGAGTACTCCGGGCTCTGGTTCAAGCGCTTCATACAGGGCCTGTGGGTCATGGCTGAGGGCGCGATCTACGACATGTTCGACGAGGACAAGCATGTCGTGACCTCGCTGCCGCTGATGGAGAAGTGGCTGTCGGTCGGCGTGGACTATGGCACAACGAACCCGTTCGCCGCGGTGCTGCTGGGTGTCAGCGTGCCTGATCGCGAGGGGCAGCGCCGCGTCTACGTCGCATCGGAGATGCGCTACGACTCCCGTGCCGAGCGGCGGCAGTTGACGGACTCGGAGTACAGCACGCGGCTGACCGACTGGCTGGACCGCATCCCGGACACCTACGGGCCCGGCACGCGCGGCGTCAGGCCTGAGTGGCTCGTGGTGGACCCCTCGGCGGCCTCGTTCATCCAGCAGCTTTACCGGGACCACTACCGGCCCATGCAGGCCGACAACGCGGTCTTGGACGGAATCCGGACCGTGTCGAACCTCATCTCAGCTGACTACCTGCGCGTGCACGCGAGCTGCCGCGGCCTGCTCGACGAGATGGCCGGCTACGCGTGGGACGAGCGCAAGGCCGAGCGCGGCGATGACGTGCCGGTCAAGGTGGACGACCACAGCGTGGACGCCTTGCGGTACGCCCTGCACACCACACAAGCGGCCTGGCTTCGGCTCCTCGAACCGGTTGCTGTCTTCTAGGCTTCTGCTGATCTCTCCATCTCGCCGCTCGTCCCGCCGATGTGCCATATCGGATCGTATGGAGCGGGTCGTCCGCCAAGGCGATGTAACGGCTCTAGTCCCGTTATGTGATGTCGGACGGCGTTTACGAAGCTCAGCCGCTGAACGTCAATCCGGTCACGTAGCGTGAACCAGTCGTCTAGGGAGACTGTTCCGGCCACGATCCGACGATGAGTACGCCAGATCTCGGCATCCATGTTGTGAGCGGCGTCCACAATCTCCTGGTGAACGCTCGTGTGGAGCGAGGAAAGAGCATCGTTCCAGGGTTTCCAGTCCATCTTGCCCGACTGAGGAGCCATTGGATCCGTCCTCGTGCTGCGGCGTCGCAAACGACGCAGCGCGCGCCGTATGCCGCTGGGCCTTCCACTCTCTCGGCTCGGAGCTGATCGAGTTGCGCGCCCAATCCCGATCATGCTGGTGAACCCGATCATGATCCTGGATGATTCACGAAAGACTTGATCGCAAACCCGTAGCTGTACGTCGCGTGACCACTGTTGACGCTCGGATCGACGGCCCATTCGTCCACCGAGCACGACACCCAGGAGTGTGCCGACAACCGCGATCAGCGGTGTTACGAGCTGGATCCACGACTGCACCATGCTTCCAGCGTCACTTGGCGGACCGCGTTTGTCGCCGACTATTCCGACCAGAGTTTGGACTTTGAACCACGCACACCGGGCCGGTTGTGGCGGCTTGCCTTGTGTGCGTTGCTCCGCGCGGCTTCCCCGTACGCGCGTCGAGCACCCGGTGCGGCCCCGGCCCCCGCTGTTGAGGGGCAGCGCGGGGCCGGAGCCGCACTGCTGGACCTGTGATGACCCGACCCCCGACCAGGGAGCTTGTATGTCTGCCGAGAGCTTGCTCACCCGAGGCCCGCTCAAGTGGAAGGTCACGTGGCGGCTGGAGAAGTACTGGGGCGACGACGCCGGTCCCGACGCCGTGCCGTACGACGTGATCGAGCGCGAGGGCAACGCACTCATGCACGGCGGCGCTTCTGCGATCTGGCAGATGCTGCTCGGCAACGGCACCGCGGCGGCCGGCCAGCCGCTCACTTACTACAACGCGGCCAACGCGTACCTCGGCGTCGGTGACTCCACCTCCGCCGAGGCCAAGACGCAGACCGACCTCCAGGCCGCGACCAACAAGCTGCGTAAGGCCATGGACTCGGGCTTCCCGCAGCACACGGACGGCACGGGCGGCACCGCCAACTCGACGATCACGTTCAGGGCGACGTTCGCGACAGGCGAGGGCAACTATGCCTGGAACGAGTGGGCGATCTTCAACGGGGCGGCCGGCGGCCGGATGCTCAACCGGAGAGTCGAAAGCCTCGGCACGAAGACCTCGGCAGCGTCCTGGGTGCTGTCGGTGACACTGACCCTGACCTGAGCCTTCCCATCCTCTGAACGGAGGTGCGATGGCTCACGTCAGAGAGCGGGCATGGCACACCGGAGTAGCCACCTCGTTCACCGTGAACAAGCCCCCTGGCACCGTCGCCCAGGACATGATGTTCGCGTTCCAGGTCGCTGACCTCGGCGCCCAAACCGATCTCATCACTCCGACCGGCGGCGCGACCTGGCAACTGCTCTACGGCAGCGGCACCTTCCAAGGCCGCAGGTTCCTGCACAAGATCTGGTGGAAGGTCGCGGGCTCGGCCGAGCCGGCCTCGTACGGCTTCGCCAAGGGAAACGGCGCAGACGGTGTTGCCGTCGTCCTGTCGGTGGCGGACGCGGAAACGACCACCCCGCAGTTCCTCGTCGAGCACGTCGATTCGCTCGGCTCGATCGTCACCAAGGGAGTCGGGTCCGGACCGGCCTTGGACATCCGGTGGGCGGCCGCGCTGCCCGATGGTGAAGCGCTCACCTGGGAGGCGGATCCCACCTGGGAGGTCCAAGCCAGCCTGAACTCCGACGTCTATGCGTCGGGCTGGCTCGGCACGCGAGAGCTCGGCGCGGGCGAGACGTCCCCCGACATGACGCTGAGCACAAGCTTCGCCTGGATCATCGGCGGCGTGACGATCCGAGTCGCGTCCAGCGTGACCGGTCCGACGCAGAAGACCGGTGCGGACTCGGCGGCCCTGTCCGAGATGGTGTCGCGGGCCGTTCTGCTCGATCGGACCGACTCGGCCGCAGTGATCGACCTCGCGCAGGCTGGCCCGAGCGCCGCTGACGGCGCCGGCTTCACGGAGTCGGGCACAGTCAGCGCCGCAGCCGCGGTCGCCGACATCGCATCGCAGACAGAGTCGTCCACCGTCACGGCCGACGCTGACCGGACCGAGGTGGCGGGCCTGGCCGACGTGGCCGCCCTCCAGGTCGTTCTGGCCCGAGACGATGCCGCGGCCCTGGCGGAGCAGGCCCACATCGGCCTGGCCACCGCCGACGTGGCGGAACTGGGCGAGACGTCGTCACGAGAAGAGATCTTCGGGCCGGTCACCTTCGACCTAACAGCGGCAGTGGAGGCGGCATCCGTTTCGGCGCAGAGCGACTCGGACGAGACGCTGGCGTTCGCGGAGTCGGCCCACGTCGATGTGCTGCGCACTGCGGCGGACGCAGGCGCACTGAATGAGGAGGCCACGGCCGGCCCCAGCGCGGACGAGACCGCAGCGGTTGGCGAGGCGGCCAGCGTGACCGTCCTGCTCGACCGCACCGACACCGCTGCCGTAACAGACACGGGAACGTCCTCCCAGCCGACCAGCGCGTCGGACTCCGCCGCGCTGATTGAGACCTCGCTTGTCGTCGAAGTCGGCCGCGCGATCACGGGCGTGGACGGTCCGCGCCGGCAATGGGGCGTGAGTAGCGCCCGACGCCAGTGGAGCGCCGATCCGCCGCGCCGTACCTGGTCCGCTTCCACGCACACGTAAGGAGGTCTCTGGTGCAGGAACCCATCTCGTCGCTGTCGCGCGAGTGGCTGCCGTTCTTTGTGCGCGGGGCGAGCGGTACGGAGGTCGTACAGATCGCTCTCACCGTCCCCGGAGTGGAACCAGTTGAAGGCGACTGGAACGACGCCGAATGGGACCCCGCTTCCATCACTCAGCGGGGCGCAGACGCGCGCATTCTCTTCGGCCCAGGCGGCACGGTCACACGGCCGGACGGCACCTACCAGGCGTGGGTTCGCGTGACCGCCCCGCCCCAACTGCCGGTGCTGCCCGCAGGACTGATCAACGTCATCTAAGGAGTTCTGATGGATCGTCCGACAACCGGGCGCATCGTCCGCTACCGCGGCCGACAGGGTCTGCAGGCGATCAGGGCAGCGATCGTGACCGCTGACGTGGACACCCTCGACCCGGAAGGAGTCCTGGTCGGCGCGGTCCCGCCGCTGGAATCACCGCTGCATGCGCACCTGTGGGTCTTCACCCCCGGCGCGCGAGGCGGGTTCCACGAGTACAACGTCCCGCCCGGCGACCTCCCAGGCACCTGGCACTGGCCCTCCTGACCGTCCCGGTGATCAACAACAGAAGAGTGAGGGCGTGAGATGCCGCTGCCGGTGCAGGACCAGGAGTGGCCGCCGCCGCACATCAAGCGTGAACTGCGGCTCTACCAGCAATGGGAGGCGTGGTACGCCGGAGATCCTGACCATCTGGCGCGCGTGTACGGCACGAATCAGGTCCACGGAATCGGCCTGGATCCGAAGGGCTGGGACCGCCCACAACCAGGGGTGACCGGGTTCATCAACCGCATGTCGCGCTGGTTCTGGGGTTCCCCGACGCCGGCCGGGCAGGTCCGGAACACGAAGCTGCACGTGCCGGTCGCGGGCGACATCAGCAGCACCTCGGCCGACCTGTTGTTCAGCGAACCTCCGACCCTGAGGGTGAAGGGGAAGAACGGGCAGAAGCGCCTCGACGCGCTCATGCACGAGGCGGGCATCTACGGGGCGCTGCTAGAGGCCGCGGAGGTCAGCTCAGCGTACGGTGGCGTGTTCCTCCGGGTCGGCTGGGACACTGAGATGTACGACCACCCGGTTCTGTCGGTGTTCCCGCCCGACTCCGCCGTCCCCGAGTTCCGATACGGAGCTCTGGCGGCAGTCACGTTTTGGAAGGTCCTCGCCGAGGACGACAAGTGCGTGATCCGGCATCTGGAACGGCACGAGAAGGGCCGCGTCTACCACGGCCTCTACGAGGGCACCAGCGACAAACTCGGCAAGCCGATCCCGCTGACAGAGCATCCCGAAACCGAGATCTACGCCGACAAGGTGGACGAGACCGGGGGGTTCGACACCTACTTCCCCCGCGGGCTGCTCACCAGCTACGTGCCCAACATGAGGCCCCACCGACTGATCAGGGGAACGGCGCTCGGACGCTCCGATTACCAGGGCGTTGAGCACCTGATGGACAGCCTCGACGAGGTGTGGACCTCGCTGATGCGCGACATCCGGCTCGGCAAGGGCAGGATTGTGGTCCCGGATCTGTTCCTGGAGAACCACGGCCGTGGCAAGGGCGCGAGCTGGGACCCGGACAAGGAGATCTACTCCGGCCTGGCGATGCTGCCGCCGCCCGGTGCTGCGCCGAACGCGATGCTGACGATCAGCCAGTTCGCGATCAGAGTGACCGAGCATGTTGAGTCCGCCAAAGCACTGATCGCCCAGATCTTGAGGGGCGCGGGCTACAGCGCGTCATCGTTCGGCGAGGCGGACGGCTCCGGCCGGCAGTTGACCGCGACGGAGATCCACAGCCGCGACCGCAAGTCCTTCTCGACCAGAGGCAGAAAGACGGGCTACTGGACGCCGCCTTTGCAGTGGCTCGCGGAGGCCCTGCTGTCGGTGGACCTCGGGGTGTGGGGCACAAAGGTCACGCCCGAGCGTGCCGAAGTGCACTGGCCAGACGGCGTCCTGCCGGACCCGGAAGCGTTGGGCCGCACGGTTGAGCTGTTCAATCGGGCCCAGGCGATCAGCCTGGAGTCCAAGGTGCGCCTCGTCCACCCCGAGTGGGACGACCACCAGGTCACGGCCGAGGTCAAGAGGCTGCGTGACGAACTCGGGCTGACCGTTCCCGACCCGGACAGGCTGGACGACGTCCTGATCCCGGATGCCGGCGGCGAGGACTGAGATGACCACCGCGGCGGCCGAGGCCCTGGGGCATCAGGACCTGGAGCAGATCGAGGCAGCTCTCGACCACGCCCGCGCCGTAGCAGCCGTCTACTACGACGCGGAACGGGAGCTGCTGCGTGTCGTCTCGGAGGCACTGGTCGCGCGGCTGGGCGAGCCAGAGTGGGAGGGCGTTCGCTTCGCCGAACTGCGGGAGCTACGCCGTCAGGCGGACCGAGTGGTGCGCCGCTTGGAGCGACTGTCGGACAAGCTCGTCACGACCGGCGTCGACGCGGCGTGGCGCCGAGGCGTGCAGCGCGCCATGACGGACCTGACGCATCTGGGGAACGCGAAGCGGATCGGCCAGGGCCAAGGCGTGATCGAGCTGGCCCGCCAGACCGTGGCACGCGTGCAGAGCGTCCACACGGGAGCCCTGCGTACTACGGAGGACGTGTTTTCCCAGGTGGTCGCCCAAGTTGCCGGGCGGGCGCTGACGGGCGCGGAGACCAGGGAACAGGCCACGCAACGTGCGCTCGACATGTTCGCGCGCAGGGGAATCACGGGGTTCACGGACTCGAAGGGCCGTCCGTGGTCGATGGGGTCGTACACGGAGATGGCCGTGCGTACCGCGATGTCGCGTGCTGCCGTGGACGGTCACCTGGCCACGCTGAAGGAGAACGGGGTCGATCTCGTCATCGTGAGCCGGCTCCCGTTCACCTGCCCGAGATGCGACTTCTGGGAAGGCAAGATCCTCACCCAGTCGGGGCGGATCGGGTGGCGGCAGGAACTCTCCTACGTCTCCGACGAGCAGGTTGACGTGCTCGTCGAAGGAACCGTAGAGCAGGCCCGCACAGCGGGCCTGCTGCACCCCGGGTGTGGGCACAACCTGCTCACATACCTGCCCGGCGCCACGAAGAGACCCGTGGTGCGTAAGCACCCAGCCGACTACGGCGACTCGCAGAAGATGCGGCGGATGGAGCGGGACCTTCGGGCCGCGAAGCGAGAGGCATCGGTCGCGCTGGAGAAGAAAGATCGTGACCGGGCCGAGCAGCGCGTCCAGACGCTGAACGACCAGATCCGCGAGCACGCCAAGGAGTCCGGTCTCCCGATCCGTCGCGACCGGCAGCGCGCCAAGGTGCTGCCGCGCAACCTGGAGAAGCGGCCGGACGAGGAGCTGGCGACGCTGCTCGGGCGGCATGCCGACGACGAAGCGACCGTCAACCGGATCACGCAGGTCCTGGAGCAGCGCGACGACGACCGGGAGCAGAAGCGAGCCGAGCAGGTGAGCGCGGCCGTGCGCGAACTGCCCGAGGACTTCGCCCAGGTCACCGACGAGCAGGTGCTTGAGCTCGTGGAGCGGTTCTCTGGCGCTGGTGATGATGTCGCGCTGGAGCGGTTGCTGACCGAGTTGGGCCGGCGCGAGCAGGACCCGAACTGGCGCTGGGATCTGGAGGAGACAGCCGAGGATCGTGCGTTCGCTGAGCTGCTCGACGATGGGGTGGATCCGCTGGAGGCGTACGCGATCGTGTACGGGCTGGACCCGAACTTGGTGCAGCGGGCGGACGCGCGGGCGCAGGCCGACCTGCAGCGCTTGCCGGGCGAGACCCTTGATCAGGTGGCCCGCAGGCTGTTCGATGAGTGGCTGGAAATGACCTTCATCGGGGCGGAGCGGTATACCCGCGGCGTCATGGTGAACGCGGAGGGCCGCAGGCGGGGCATTGACGGCCGATCACTTCTGTCCGGTCGTCAGGACATCGCCCACAAATATGCCTCTGACGAGCTGAAACGTTGGTGGGCTAACCACCCGCGAATGACCTTCACCCAGTTCCGCGCACAGCTTCTCGGCCGTGACAGCGACAAGAAGGCGGCGCGACGGACCAGGGAGAACCGCAGGTGACGCTCTCCGAACTTGATCACCGAGCAGCGGTGACGACGGCTCGGTGGGCGGCGCTCAACCGACGCCCAGTCACCGAATGCCCATACAACCCCGAGGGCGACGCCCGTAACCGGGCGCTCGCACTCCTGTGGGTGCGTATATATCGCAGGAACCGGCCAGCCGGGCGCTGACCAAGTTCCTGTCCGTTCCTGTAGGCCCGCCTGGCGCGGGCCTTAGTCATGTCCGGCTCCGGGAGGGCCAATGTCCGATCAGTCACTGCCGACGACGCCTGGCGCGATCATCGGCCACCGCAAAGACGGCCAGCCGATCCGCCTGATCGCGGGCGGCGCGCCCGAGGGCGAAGGAGGAGGCGAAGGCCAGCCGCAGGGCGAACCGCAGAGCGGTGGTCCTGAGGCCGGGGTCACGCCACCCGCCTCGCAACAGGGAACGACGCCGGACCCGCTCGCCGCCGCTCGGCAGCGAGACGACCAGGTCAACCCGGACGCCATCAAGGTGGAGCAACTCCCTCCGTGGGCTCAGAAGCTCATCAAGGAGACCAGAGATGAGGCGGCTGGCTTCCGCAACCAGCTCCGCGACGCGCAGAAGGCCGCCGACGAAGCCGCCCGCGCGAAGGGGCCATCCGCTGAGGAGATCACACAGCAGGTCCAATCCGACCTGGCCCAGCAGATCGGCAAGGCTCTGGGGCTCCTCGGTGAGGAGCAGAAGCAGCTCACGCCAGAGCAGATCATCGAGCAGCTCACGGGTGAGCGGGACACGACCGCGAAGGAGAGAGACGAGGAGAAGGACCGGCACCGCCGCGCACTGATGGAGCTGGCCGTGCACCGCCAGGGCCAGAAGCTCGGCGCCGATCCCGATGCCTTGCTCGATTCCCGTTCCTTCCTCAAGAAGGCCCGTGACCTCGACATCGACGCGCAGGACTTCACGACGAAGCTCGGCGAGATGATCGAGCTCGCGATCACGGAAAACCCCAAGTTCAAGAGCGGTCCCCAGGCGGGGCCGCCCTCTCGCTCGGGAGGGGAGTTCGCCGGCGGGCCTGGCGGGCGCAGTCCTTCGTCCGAGCCGTCCATCGACGACTTCCGCAAGCAGCGACAGGTGAAGAAGTCGTCTTAACGCTGGCCAGCACTACCGCTGGCGAGCTCTGATTAGAGAAGGCCCGAAATGGCTAACACGTTTCTGACGCCGAGCATCATCGCACGGCAGGCTCTTGCCAATCTTTACGAGACGACCGTCATGTCGCAGCTCGTTTACCGGGATTACGAAGAGGAATTCGTGTCGCGGATCGGCGACACGATTACGATCAGGAAGCCCGCCAAGTTCGAGGCCAAGAACTTCGACAGGGCGACCGGAATCGAGATTCAGAACGCAACCGAGGGTTCGATCCCGATCACTCTCGACCGTTTCGCCGACGTCAGTTTCGCTGTGACTAGCGAGGAACTCACGCTCGATATCATCGATTTCAACCAGCAGCTCCTCGCCCCGGCGACCGAGGCTATCGCGCAGAAAATCGACAGGGATATTCTGTCGCTTCGCAGCGATGTCGTGCAGAAGGTCGGCCTCAACACCGACCCGAACGAGAAGTTCCGCTACGCCAATCCCCGCGTGGCCATCGCTGGCCGAAGAGTCCTCAACCAGGCAAATGTTCCCGCGACCGACCGGTACATCGTGGTTGGCCCCGAGCAGGAAGCGCTCTGGCTCTCGGATGAGCTGTTTCACAGGGCGGATGCTCGTGGCGATACCGAGGGCCTTCGCGAAGCGAATCTGGGAAGGCGAGTCTTCGGCTTCGATAGCTATCAGACGCAAAATATCAAGGAGCCGGAATTCCTGCCTACTGACCCGCAGGGAGCGACGCTCCCGGACCACGAGATCGGCGTCGCATTTCACAGGACGGCATTTGCTCTCGTCACCAGACCCCTCGTTCTCCCGCAGGGAGCGGCGACCGCGCACGTCGAATCCTATAAGGGATTTGGATTGCGTGTGGTTATGGATTACGACATTTCCAAGAAGCAAGATGTCGTGTCCATTGACACGTTGTACGGGGTCAAAACTCTCGACCCCAACCGCGCTGTGGTCATCACCTCCGGCATCACGAAGGCGAAGCCTTAAGGATGGCCAAAATGTGGGTCTACCACAACGCGAACACCGGGCAGACGGTGGAACTGCCGGAGCGAGACGCGATCCTGGACTGCTGGCCGAACTGGACGATCACGTCCCGGCCAGCAGCGCCGGCACCCCCCACCGCACCGTCCTCGTCGGAGCCTGCCGCGCAGGCTCCGGCCGGCCCTGCTCAGGACCTCCCGCCCGGTCCGCCGCCCGAGAGCGCGAGCAAGGCCATTTGGGTCATCTACGCGGTGTCGCGCGGCATGGCGGAGAAGGACGCCAAGGCGTTGAGCAAGGCCGCCCTCGTCGAGGAGTTCGGCCAGGAGGAGGAGAACGATGGCTAGGGAAAACCTCCCGATCACCGACATGGGCCGCGCCGGCGTGAACCTCAACGGTGCCCTCACGGCGGCCGTGGCAGATGGGCACGCGTTCGGCTACTCGTCCCGGCGACAGATCCGGCTCGTGAACGCTGGTGCTTCCGCCCGGACGGTGACCGTCGTGATGCCGGGCCAGGTGGACGGCAAGGAACTGCCGGACCAGCCGTACCCGCTGGCGGCTGGCGACGACCTGCTCG
Organism: Nonomuraea sp. LPB2021202275-12-8; assembly: GCF_037044575.1. NCBI lineage: Bacteria > Bacillati > Actinomycetota > Actinomycetes > Streptosporangiales > Streptosporangiaceae > Nonomuraea > Nonomuraea sp. LPB2021202275-12-8. The sequence goes on from NZ_JBAHWD010000034.1 coordinate 58,788, forward strand.
TGCCGCCGTTCCCGCCGATCTACCGCCGTGCGGAGGACGACACGGTGTGGATCAACTACGACAATTCCGCAGACGTCCAGGTCTCGGTGTACGAGCTGCCCGCCTGATGGCCAGCGATACCGCTGGCGAATAGCGAGAGGAGGCCCGTGGTGGTGGTGTACGCAACGGCCGACGACTACGCGGCCTACACCGACAAGTCCGCCCCGGCCGGTATCGATGCCGTGCTGAGGCGGGCTTCAGAGCGCATCGACGAACTGCTCATCGGCGCGGTCTACAGCACCGACGACAACGAGATGCCGACCGACCCGAAGGAGAAGGACGCGATCACGCGCGCCACGTGCGCGCAGGCCGCATGGTCACTGGCGCTCGGTGATCCGTACGGCGTGGCGTCGGCGTTCAAGGACGTGCAGATCGGCTCGGTCCGGTTGGGCGGGCGGAACACCGAAGGCGGCCCACCGCGTCACGCGCCGGACGCCGCCCGGATCTTGCACGTCGCCGGGTTGCTGCCCGGGTACGCGTTCGACACGACGGCCTGGTGACGCATGCTTCCTGACTGGCTGCTCAGGCATCAGGCCCAGATCGAGCCGTTTCTTGGTGATGGCGCGTACGGGCCGCTCTACGGCCCGCCAGTGACGGAGCAGTGCCTCGTCGATGATGAGCGGCGGCTCGTCAGGGACGCCCAGGGCGCCGAGACGGTTTCCGACACGACGATCTTCTTCCGCCCTGGGGTCCAGTGCCCCGAAGGGTCGCGGGTGACCGTCAACGGCCGAGTCACCACTGTCATCGCCAGCTACTCCCGCGACGGCGGCGGTCTGCCGACCCCTGATCACGTTGAGGTGGTGTGCCGCTGATGGCCAAGGCCAACGCTCGAATCAAGGTGGATGTGCGACTCGACCTCAAGATGGGGCCGGAAATCATCGAGCACGAGCTGAACGAGGCCGCAGCTCGCGGTGTGTATCTGGCGTCGGAGCACGTCCTGACCGAGGCGGCCCCCCGTACGCCGTGGCGTACCGGAGACCTGCAGAGGTCCGGCGACCCGCGTGAGCGGCCGGGCTCGATCGCCGTTGACGCGGGCAAGCTCAAGGCGGCTCTTGGCTATGACATCGCCTACGCCGCCCGGCAGCACGAAGAGACCACGTGGGAGCACCCCATCCAGGGTGAGCCGAAGTGGCTGGAGAAGACGCTCCGAGCCGAGGCCGACACCGTCCACAAGATCATCGGTACGCAGATCGAGAGGGCGTTGCGCGGATGAGTGCCGAGACCTTCTCCCGCGACCTGCTCACCGGCCTGTCGGTGCTGCTGGCCGAGGCTGGCGTCGGCGATTGGGACCCGGTGGGCGCCTACACCGCGTCCCAGCGGGCCATCACGCTCGGAGGTCTGCCAAGCAAGCCGGACGAGGCCATCTCGTTGGCCATCTACGGCACCGGGACCGGCGGCGATGACCCCGAGCAGTCGGATTCGACGGTGCTGGTGCAGGCCCGGATGCGGACGGCGTCGGACCCGCGCATCGTCGGCGACTATGCCGATCACGTATTCGCGACGCTGCACGGCCGGTCGAATCTAACGCTGTCCACGGGCGTGGTCGTGCTGCTGATCCAGCGGACGATCGTGGCCGCGCTGGGCCGTGACTCCTCCGGCCGGTGGGAGCGGCCGGACAGCTACGAGCTGATGGTGGTCTGGCCGACGCCGCACCGCGACTAGTTCAGCGCAGTGAAACCAGTATTGCCACGATCGCGAGAAACGCGCTGACTATGGCAGCGATTTCGGCGAGAACCGTTAATGCCCTGGGCCTATCCCCGATCCTCCTGCTGCCACTTGGCACGCTCGGGCTGCTCCGTCGCGGCCGTAAGAGTCGGGCGACAATCCAGACAATCAGCGTCAATGCGCCCGTATAAAGGAGCGCTACAAAAATCACGCTAATGGTCAAGACCTTAACCTCTCTGCAAGTTCAAGCTCAGCCAAGATAGCGCGATGGATTGTCCCGCCGCTACGTGCGGGAACCGCTACACCCAAACAACCTCGAATGGCCTTCTAGCCATACCCAGATGCAGGAGGTTGGAAGTACATGAGTAACCCCTAAGCCGGCGACCCCTTAGCTCTCTTCCCTTTTCCTTTCGCGCCGTCCCGCAGCAGCGGGGCGGCGCTTTCGCATGCACTGAAGGAGAGACGATCATGCGAAGCCTTCTCGCACGTGACTGGCGGCTGGACGTGGACACGTCCGCGCCGAGCGCAGCCGACCCGATCTGGACCCCGGTGAAGGGCCTCACGAAGTTCGAGCGCAACTCGGATGACAACACCGAGGAAGACGGCGACTTCGACGACGAGGAGGGCTACGGCAGCTCCGTCGTTACCGGGCGGACGTGGCAGATCGAGGCTGAGGGCCGCCGCAAGCGCACCGACGACCCCGTATTCACGCCGGACCCCGGGCAGGAGAAGATCCGCAGGGCCTCGCAGATCGTCGGCTTCAACGCCAATATCCGCGTCAGGTGGTTCCGTCGAGATGGAGCGCCCGACGCCTACCAGGGCGTTTGCACGGTGACCGAGTACACCGAGGGCGGCGAGACCACGGACCTGGAGCCCTTCAGCTTCACTCTGCTCGGCCAGGGCGCCCCGGAGGAGATCGACAACCCGCTGGTGACGCCCTGATGGCGGCGGCATTCAAGGACCTCGACGAGTTCTTCGACCCCACCCTGAAGCTGCCGGTCAGCGGGAAGACGTACGTCGTCCCGCCGCCGTCAGCCGAGGTGGGCCTGCTGTGCCAGCGACTCATGCAGGCCAGCATCGCCGCACAGGCGGGGCAGGCGGTGGACGAGGACGGCCTGAACGAGCTGGCCCAGCTCGTCCTGGACGACGAGCAGGAGAAGGACCTCTACCAGACCATCCTGGGCACGGTCTGGGACGAGCTGCTCGCCGACAAGGTGTCGTGGCCAGCGATCCAGCACGTTGGGCAGACAGCGCTGATCTGGGTCGCGGCCGGCCTGGAGGCTGCGGCCAAGCACTGGGAGTCAGGCCCAGAGGGGGAAGCGGAAGCCCCGACGACGGAAGCTACGGCGGCGAAATCGACCCGACCTCGGGGCTCCGCGACTGGTACGAAGACGACGGCCTCTCGACGCACGGCCGCCGGGTCACGTGGCAAGACCTCCTGACCAGGTGGGGGCTCGTCGAGGCAGATCTCCACAGCGAATACGCGATTGACCTCGACGAGCCCCACCTCCTCCAGCGCCGGTCGTGGCGGTGGTTGCAGGCCCGCGTCGTGGGCCTGCTGACCGCTGACACGCGGATCGCGCGGGCGCTGGACCCAGGCGATGACTCTGCTGTCCGCCGCAAACGGCGGTAATCCGCCAGCGGTACCGCTGGTGGCAGCCGCTTCCTCGCCCTGCACTTGATCGCGACTCCCGGGAGGTGGCTCATGGGTCTCAACGTGGGCGAACTCTTCGCCACGATCTCTGTCCGGAACCGGTCGCGGCCAGCGATCAAGCAGTTCAACAAGGATCTCGACGAGGCAGCCAAGAAGTCCCACTCCAGCCTGGGATCGGTCGCGTCGAACGCGGCCGCGATGAGCGCCCGTCTGACCGCGATGGCGCTGGCCGGCTCGGTCGCCGCTGGCGGGCTTGCGGCTGCAGCTCAGGGCGGCATCGCGTTCGTGGCCGCGCTCGCTCCCGCAGCGGGCATCGTCGCGGCTCTGCCCGGCGCGCTCGCGCTCGGCGTGGGGGCCTTGTCCACTCTGAAGATCGCGCTTTCGGGCGTGAGCGAGGCTTTCTCGGCCGCGCTCAGCGATGACCCGGAGAAGTTCGCCGAGTCGATCGCAGGACTGTCACCTGCGGCTCGGTCCGCAGCGATGGAACTGCGGGCGGCCAAGCCGGCGGTCGACGCACTCAAGTCGTCGGTCCAAGATGCGTTCTTCCAGCCGCTGGCCGGCCACATCACCGCCGTGGCGGCGGCCCTGGCCGGACCCCTGCGGTCGGGCATGTCGGGGGTGGCGCGTGAGTTCGGTCTCGGCGCGGCGGAGGTGGCGCGGTTCGCCGCGTCAGCGGCTAGCACGTCGGCCGTGACGTCGATCTTCGGTTCGCTGCGATCAGCGGTCGCGGCCGTCCAGCCCGCGATTCAGCCTCTGCTGGCGGGGCTGCGTGACATCGCGGTCGTGGGCGCGTCCTTCGCATCGGGGCTTGCCGCTGGCATCGGCAGCGCGGCACAGCGCTTCGGCGAGTTCCTGTCGAACGCCGCGGAGTCCGGCAAGGCGCTGGCTTGGATGCAAGGTGCTCTGGACGTCTTCCGACAGCTCGGGCAGGTCGGCGGCGACGTGATCGGGATCGTCAAGTCGATCTTCGCCGCGATGTCCACAGGCGGGTCGAACGTTCTCGGCGTGGTCGGTCAGATCCTGGATCAGCTCAACGCGTTCCTTGCGAGCGCCGAGGGTCAGCAGATCTTGGTGACGATCTTCCAGAGCCTGAGCCAGGTCGGCGGCGCTTTGATGCCGATCTTCAAGGCGCTGGGTAGCGCGTTGGCGCTGATCGCGCCACACATCGCCAAGATCGCGGTTGCGCTGGGTCCTGGCCTTGCCGCCGCAGTGTCCGCGCTCGGTCCGGCTCTGGCCGCGCTGGGGCCGGGACTGACCGTGGTCGCGGAGATGCTCGCGAAGGCGTTCGCGAGCCCGGAGCTCCAGGCCGGGCTGCTCGCGCTCGGTCAAGGACTGTCGGCCGCCCTGACCGGACTTGCTCCACTGCTACCAGTCGTAGCGCAGCTCGCCGGAATCGTGGGCCAGGTCCTCGGGATCGCCCTTCAGAACCTTTCGGCCGTGCTCGGCCCGGTGATCACGGCCCTAGCTGACGCGCTGCAACCTGCGCTCGCGTCCGTTTCGTCCGCTCTCGCCCAGCTTGGGCCGCTCATGCAGCCGATCTACGCCTCCTTCGGTCAGATCGCGGGCGCAGTCCTGCAGCAGCTTCTTCCGCCGCTCTTGAATCTGATCCCGAGCTTGCTCGATGGACTAGTTCCTGCCTTTGCATCCCTAGCTGAGGCCATGCTTCCTGTTCTCCCGATTTTGACCGATTTGGCGGTCATGGCTATTCAGCAGGTCCTCCCCGCCGTGATCCCGCTGATCCCGATGCTGACCAAGGTCGGGGTCGGGTTTGCCCTATTCGGAGCCAAGGTCGCCGAGGTCGTCGCCAAGATCAAGCCGATGATCGAAAAGGGCGTCGCAGTCTTCCAATGGATGTACAACGTCTTGATCGGCCACAGCATCATCCCGGATATGGTCAACGGCATCGGCACGTGGATCGGCACGAAGTTGATCGGCTGGTTCACCGCGCTGCCAGGCCGGATCAAGTCCTCGGTATCGAACCTGGGTTCTATAATGCTCGGCATCGGCAAGGACATCGTGAACGGCGCCTGGCAAGGCATCCAATCCATGGCGTCGTCCTTCTACAACAACGTCCGCTCCTTCTTCTCCAACATCGTCAAAAACGTGAAGTCCACCCTCGGAATCAACAGCCCAAGCAAGGTCTTCGCGTGGATCGGCAGGATGCTCCCCGCTGGCATGGCCAAGGGCATCACGGCGGGCGCGGGCATGGTCACCTCGTCGCTGCGGAAGGTCTCCGCCATGGCGGCCAGCACAGCGATGCCGAACCTGTCGCCGGGGATCGATGTCCCGAACGGCCTCTCCGGAGGGTCGGCCAGCGCGCGGACGGTCATCCACCAAACCAACTACTACCCGCAGGCCGAACCGACATCGACATCCGTCAACCGCGGGCTCCAGCTTGCGGGCGCCCTGGGGGTGATCTGACATGCCGTCGTACACGCTGGACGGCGTCGCGCTTGATCACCCCGCAGGCTGCTGGCGTCTCAAGCGGGGCACGCAGCGCCGCCCGATTCCCGGCGCCCGAGCGGTACGCGTCTCGGTCACCGGCCGCGCCGGCGAGCTGCCGATCGTCGGTCTCGATCACGAGGCGACGTCGTTCTCGTTGACGTTCGCGGTGACGGGGGCGACCCCGGCCGGGACGGACGGCGGGTATCCGCAGATGGAGACCAATCTCGAAGCGTTGACCGCGCTTCTCGGGGTCCGCAACCGGCTCATGAGCCTTCGCTACCAGGCAGGGCCCATCGTGCGGGTCGCGGACGTGACCGTCACGGCGGCGTCGGATCCGGAGATCATCGTCGGTGCGGCCCGCGCCCGGCTGACGGTGGTGGTCGAGGTTCCGAGCGTGTACTGGCGAGACGAGACGATCTCCACCTGGGCGGGATCGGCGAACGCCTCCGACCAGGTGGTGACCACGCTCGCCAGAAGCACCGCGCCAATCACCGACGCGCTGATCCGAATCACCGGGCCCGCGACGAACATCACTGTCAGGGACGTGGCCAGCGGGGGCAGCATCGGCCTGCTCACATCGGGCTCGAACTCGCTGACGGCCGGCCAGCGACTCCTTATCGACGCGGCCGCGATGCGGGCAGCGCTGGTCACCACGGACACCTGGGACTTCTCGACGGGTACGGACAAGACAGGCGTGATCAGCGTGTTCGGGCCCGGTTCGGCATCGCGGTGGCTCCACCTGACTCCGGCGATGGCCGTAGGTGACCCGTTCTCGCGCGCTGTGCTGCTCTCGTGCACCGCGACCGGAACCGCTGCGGAATCCATAGTCGAAGTCAGGGCACGGCGTGCCTACCTGTAGGCAATGCTGGCGTTGCCTTTGCGTGTGGCAATACCTCGGCCTTCCACACCGCGATCGCTTCTTCGTCCGCTCGGCCGCCTGCCGGGCGGGCACCTGAACCGCCTGGTCGTTTGGTGCAACAGCCGCCGGACCCCTCCACCGTGTAGCCGATACGTACAGTAGCGAAGCAGTCCGATCAGCGTCTTTGATCCGGCTCAGTGTCCAGTACTGGTTGCCGATGACACCGTGCGTGAGCGGCCTGCGCCTAAGCTCCGTAAATGACAATTTGGTGGAGAATCTTTACCTTATCGGTAATTCCCAGTGAGCGGCGACAGTTGACCTTGCCAGTGTTGTCTTCTTCTCTGCGCAGAATATCTAGCGCCACAGGGTCAAGGGACGCTAGGACCAGCTGAAGTCGCTCACCCTTGCGCTGTGAACCGCCAATAAATATATGCCCAGACCATTCAACGTTTTCGCCCGCCCAGCTCCCCCCTTTGGGGGATATGTCCAGGTCACCAGCGTAGAAGCATTTTACGTCGGGCACATATAGGAAAAGCCATAGACTATGGCCCTCCTCTATGCCGCTCACAGTACCTCGCGCCAGGATGCTATCCCGCGGGACGTCAATGGAGCCCTCTCGGGGATAAACGAACATACCATGAGGCGTTGACGGTTGTGGCTGGTGTTCTTGAATCCAGTACATTACCCCAGACGCTGCACAGAGGATACACACGACTACGGCTGTAACAATGAATAGCGGCTTTTTCTGTAGGTTAACGTAATTAGCCAACGGACCGGCCAGCACATTCAGGAGCGCTCCGAGCACCACCACGACCGGAACCAAGATTAGGGGGACCACCCAATCTCTCACCTCACGATGTTCTCACGAAGGAGCGAGAGGCTGCCAGCGACACAACTTTCGGGAATGAAGGGAGGTCTTGATCTTCTCACAAGATCTCTCTTGGGCGTTTGCCAGCTCGAAGGAGACGAGTCTGACGAGCAGATCCGGGGAGTCGTGAGAAGCACCTTAACTCGCGGAGATATGTATCCCATGAGAGGCATCACGCTACGCACGCTGGTCAAGCCGCCACGAGCACGACTAGCAGCGATGGCCCTGCGTAAAGCGATAGCCGAGGAGGCACTGTGCCTTTCGACCTGCGGCTCGTCGCCTTCGACCCGAACGGCAACCGGCGCGGCCTGCTCACTCACCCACTGCACGTCCAAGCCGCGTTCCCCTTCAACGACATCCCATCGCTGAAGTTCAGCTACAGCATGCACGCGCCCGGCGCCGACCTCATTGCGACGTCGTGCGAGATCGCCTTGCAGTGGTCCTCAGACGGCAACACGTGGTTCGAGTTCCCCGAAGGCCGGTTTCTGTTAATACAGCGGCAAGGCGACCAGATCGACCAGTCCGGGCTATGGCAGTTCGACTGCCCCGGCTACCTGTGGACGTTGCAGAAGGCCGTCACGTACGCCAGCAGTTCGATTGAGCCCACGAACGGCAACCGCGTGTTCAGCGCGGCGGCTACGTCCGGATTCATCATGCAAACCCTGCTGGGCGAAGCGCAGACCCGCGGCGCACTCTCGGGGCTGACGTGGACGTTCAACGCGTCCTCCGATTCCTCGGGAGCCCAGTGGGGCAACCCCATGGCGATGGGCGTACCGCTCGGCACGGACCTGCTTGCGGTCCTGCTGCGGCTCGTCTCCTACGGGCTGCTCGACTTCCGGATGACAGGCGCGCGCCAGCTCTCCGCATGGAATCCCAGCACGGGCGCACTGCGCGACCTCTCCATCGGCAACACCCCGGTCACCCTGCGCGCCGGCCGTGACGTGACCGCCGCACCGGACCTCGTCACTTTGGAGGACATGGCGTCGGCCGCGTACGTCGTGGGGGACAACAACATCCGGCAGGAGGCGGTGAACGTCGGCGCGTCGCTGCCTTGGGGGCGATGGGAGACAGGCGTCCGTGAGGTCGGTATCACCTCGACGACGTCGGCGAACAACATCGGCACGGTGACGGTGCTGCGCGGGGCGCAGCAGAGCGTGCAACGAACCCGCGAGATCACCATGTACCAGGCGCGGCACCTGCCTCTGCGTGACTATCGGGCGGGCGACATGGTTCTTGCTCCAGGAGACGGCGGGGAACCGAAGCCGATGCGCGTGCGCCAGGTCACTCTCACTAGGTCGGCCGGTGGAGTCGTCGCCGGGAACCTGATCTTGGCGGATCGGCGGGAGGACTACCAGTTGCGGATGGCGCGGCAGATCGCCGCTCTGTCCGCCCGGCCCTGATGACGGGGGAGCAGTGCAGGTCATCATCCCTGGACAAGCGCAGCGGTACGCGCTGCGTCTGGCAGCGTACGAGCCCAACGGAAGCCGGCTCGGCACGCTTCCGCACCACTTGGGCTTCGAGGTCGGCATGCCTCTCAACGACGTGCCGAGCTTGAAGCTGACCTATCCAGCCGCAGGCGTGGGCGCTGAGTGGCTGGAGACGCCAGCGGAAATCGCGGTCGAGTACGCGATCGACGGCGGCCAGTGGCAGGAACCTGACGGGGGCCGGTTCCTGCGAATCAAGCGCGGCGCCGACACGTCCGACCTCAGCGGTACACGCACGTACGAGTGCCCAGCCTGGTCGTGGCAGCTCCGCAAGCTGATCATGTACGCAGGTCCGATCATGGCGGACGGCAAGAGGCCCTTCTCGGCGGTGACCGCGGGTGCGATTCTGCGGACGCTCATCGATGAGGGCCGAGACCGAGGCACGCTCACGCACCTGGTTACGGAGTTCTCCACGACGCACGACAGCGCGGGCGAACCGTGGAATGACGACAAGCTGCTCACCCTGGAGTTGGAGCCGGGCGTCGATCTGCTCACGTTGTTGATCAACCTGAGCGAGCAGGGCGTCATTGACTGGACGATGAGCGGCCGGGAGTTGTGCGTCTACAACGAGGGCACGGTGCTCGGGCACGACCTGGCCAGCGATGGCGCACCGGTGGACCTGAGGTTCGGCCGTGACATCGATGAGGCGCCCGACAGCGCAACCCTGGAGGACATCGCGTCGGCGATCCTCGTCCGGGGTGAGCAGGGGTTGATGGTCGAGGTGACCAACCCTGACGCGTACACCCCGTGGGGCCGATGGGAGACCAGTCAGAGCCAAGGCGGCGTGTCCGACCAGGGAACGGCGATCCTCCTCGGGAACAACGCGCTGCAGCGCGCCTCGCGAGAGCGTGCGCAGCTCACCCGCGGGATCCGATTCGAGGTCGCGCGGTGGCTGCCGTTCGAGCACTTCCGGCCGGGCGATCACGTGCTCGCGCCCGGTCCTGGCGGCCAGATGACGTCGCTACGGCTGCGGCAGATCACGCTCGCGGTGGATAAGGACGGCATGCCATCCGGCAACGTGACCTTGAATGATCGCTTTCTGGAGCGCGAGCTCAAGCTCGCGCGCCAGGCGGCTGGCATCCTCGCGGGAGGCGTCGGCTCCGGTGGCGACGGGGGCGAGCCTGCACCCGAGCAGCCGGGCGGCCGAGTGGCGACGAAGCCTCTCGGCCTGCTCATTGACGACGCCGCGTACGTGGATGAGTACGGGTACGCGCGAGGGCAGATCACTGCGACATGGTCACCCGTCACCCAGGACGTGAACGGCGTCGCCATCGACCCGGACGCCTACGAGCTGTACGCCCGCGTCAACCAGGCGACAGAGCCATGGCGGCTGATCGCCAGCAGCGACGACACCGCAGCGACGTACTCGCCGCTGGTGGTGGCCACGACGTACGCCTTCAAGGTGCGTGCGGTCGCACAGGGCACCAAGGGCGTGTTCAGCGATCCCGTGGTGGCGCTGATCGAGGACGACACGACCCCACCTCCGGTGCCGAGCACGCCAGCGCTCACCACGCGGCTGGGCGTGATCGAGGTCGGCTGGGACGGCCTAGGCCAAAATGGCGGCGGCATGTCGTCGGACTTCGAGTTGGTGCGCGTCCACATGGCGGCAGCCGAGGATGGCCCGTTCGAGGTGGTGGATCACCTGCGCGCGGCCGGTGCGGCGCTGGTGGTCGACCAGCCGTACAACACGCCGCGGTGGTTCCGCCTTACCAGCGTGGACCGGCGCGGGAACGAGTCCGCCCCGTCGAGCTTGGCGAGCATCGCGACGAAGCCGCTAGTGGACATGGACGTGATCGGAGAAGTGATCTCCGGTGCGAACATCGTGGACGGCACCATTACCGCCAGCGACAAGATCGTGGCCAACACCATCACCGGCGCGCTGATTCAGGCCCTCGCGATCCAGGCAGGGCACGTCCAGGCCAACGCGATCACAGCCGACAAGATCGCGGCTGGGTCCGTGAACGCAGCCGCGCTGACCGCTGACGCGATCACCGGCAAGACCATAACCGGCAGCCTGTTCCGCACAGCGGCGGCCGGGCGGCGCATCGTGCTCGACCCGACCACCTTGGACATGCGGTTCTATCCCAACAGCGGCAGCAACTTCTCCCGCCTGTGGACCAGCGACCAGGACTTCGCCGGCGAGGCCACGTTCCGCCTCACGAGCGGCACGAACCCGGCCCTGACAGCGCAGACATACTTCACGCTGGCGGCGGGCTGGACGAAGCTGCAGGTTCTGAGCCCGACCAGCTCTGACCCCAACGGCGGGTTCCTGGAGTCGGCCGAAAGCTACTCGCGCATCGGCTATGACAACGACACCAGCGACAACCAGTACATGTGGTTCGACGGCAGCGGAAGGACCACCCACTACGGCAAGTGGTGGGACAGCGCGTTCGCGGCGAACACCTGGGGTGTCCACAGCGGAAGCCGGATCGCCAGCGACGGCTGGACCGGGATCGTCATCAGCTACGGCCCCAGCATGCAGGGAAACATGGGGCCCGTCGCCGTGATCAGGGACGGCGCGATGATCAGCAACCCCAGCCTCGACCCGAACTTCTACTGGTGCATCGAGGCGTCCACCCAGACCTCGTTCACCATCTCCTGGTCTGCGGGCGGCAGCGTGCGCTCCGGCAAGGCGATCTATTGGTGGTCATTCCGACATGATGGGAACGCGTAATGGGGCAGATCTGGACCGTCTGGGACGCCGAGCTGGGCTACAGCCCACTGCATTTCGTCAAGCAGGACCCGGCACGCACCAATCCTCAGGGCGCCGAACCTCTGTGGGGCGTGGCCAACGTCCGGCCAGACGGCGGCCGCATCCTGCACACGTTCCCCCACTCCACGCTGGAGTGGCGCGCGGCCGAGTACGGCATCGACCCGGAGGACTTCGACACCCTCCTGGACATCATCCTGCATGAACCGTACCTGCCGAATGAGGATGACCCGCTGGCGCATATTGACCCGGCCACGTACAAGCTGCTCGCCACGATACGGGGGCTACCATCCTGCTGGACGCCCGGAGTGCCGGACGCCGACCGGCTGCAGGCGGAGCTGACCCGGATCCAGGCTGTCAAGCAATACCGCGTCCGGTTCGAGAATGCGCCTTCCGCTGATCGGCAGGCGGCGCTCGTCTACGTCGGCTCCGACCGGGTTGCGCCGCCGCATCCGCTGGATCCGATCCGCGCGGCCAAGCTGGACCCGATCCGGGTCGAGTCTCGGCGCATGGCGGTGGAGTGGCAACGCCAGACCGGCCAGAAGCCCGACTTCTTCGCCAAGCCGGCCACGGCATTCATGGGCATGCAGCCGACAGGCGGTGCCGGGTGAGCGAGGACATCCCCAACCTGGCGCTCGCGTTGTCGGAACTGCGACGCTCGCTGGAGGTCGGCCTGGAGAAGGTGGGTGGCACAACCGCGCTCATCTTGCAGCGCCTGGACCAGGTGGACGATCGCCACGCCGAGCTGGTGCATCGCGTCGAGCAGGACCGGGCCGTAGCTGACGTTCGCCACGCTGCGCTGGAGACTCGACTGGACGCCGTCGAGCGAGAGGCCGTGACACGCACGCAGCTCGCCGACCGGACCAAGCAGATCATTGCCGTCGTCAGCGTGCTGGTCACGGTGGCCAGCGCCGTGATCGCCTTGATCGCGCTGACCCGAGGCTGACGCTCTACTGCTTGGCCTGGCTTCGGTCGTGGGCCGCCTGAATCCGCTTGGCCCCGCCCGACGTGGCCATGTCGCTGTCGGGGTGGAGCGAGGCGTACCGCATCACCCGCGCCTTGGCTTGGGCTGAGGGGGCAGCACTTTGCTTCTCCCGGCTGCCGCCGCCTCCGCTTTTCTTCGTCATGAGATGAGTATCTCCCCACCTACTGCCGCCAGAAAGGTGCGTGTTTCCTTGCTGGCGATGCCAGTCGCGGACTGCGTGCTTGTTGTTCCCGACCTGCTCCCCATGCGCCTGACCAGCGCGGATATGAAGATGACCGTGGCCGACTGGCTGGCTCTCAACACCTTCGAAAAGGAGGACGTGATGCCCGACGGCGAACTGCCGCCGCGTCCGTTCATGGACGCCGATGTGACCGGGTTCGACCCCGACCAGTCCTGGCTGCCGCAGGCGCCAGGGTCGGTTGTGGAGGACGAGAACCCAGAGGAGGAGGTGGAAGGTGGCGAAGTCGCCTGAGGATCGGCTGCTCGATGTGATCCGTGGCCAGCTCGGCTACACCGAGGCCGGGAGCGGCTGGACGAAGTTCGGCGCGTGGTGGGCCGAACGGCACAACAAGCCGGACTCATGGGCCTACGAGCCGTGGTGCGACATGTTCCTGGCCTGGGCCTCGAACAAGGCGGGCCTGATCTCCGTCGTCGGCGATCACGCCTGGACGGTCGGGCACGCCAACTGGTTCAAGGCCCGCGACCGCTGGGGGCGAACCCCGCGCAAGGGGGCCCTGGTCTTCTTCGACTGGGCCGGCTCGAAGTCGATCCCGGCGATCGACCACGTCGGCATCGTCGAGGCCGTCCGCGCGAACGGCACCGTGGTCACGATCGAGGGCAACACGACCAATCAGGTCAAGCGCCGCGAACGCTCGATGAGTGTGATCGCTGGCTTCGGCTACCCGGCGTACTCCGGTAAGCCCGCGCCCAAGCCTGAGGTGACCTGGACGGAGGAAATCGTGAAGACCCTGCCCCTACTCAAGCGCGGCGCCCGCGGCTACGACGTCAAGACGCTGTTCTACCTGCTCCATGCCCGTGGCTACGGCCTCGGCGGCGGCATCGACGACACCGTGTTGGGCGAGCCGCTGGAGGACGCGCTGCGTGCTTTCCAGAAGGCGGCCGGACTCAAGGTGGACGGCCAGTGCGGCCCCAAAACGTGGCCGAAGCTGCTGCGGGTGGCATGATCGCGACTTAGAACCTGGTTGTGTTGTCTATCATTGCGCCTTTGCGGATCTCTTCCGGTGTTATACCCCTGACGTTTCTCAGGTCCGCGCCTCTCAGATCCGGGAGCTTGTTTCCGCCGTCCAGTTCCACGCCGGTCAGGTTCGCGGCTTTTAGGTCCGCGTTGGTCAGGTCCGCGCCCGCGAGCTTCGCGCCGGTCAGGTTCGCGCCGAACAGGTCCGCGTCGGTCAGGTTCGCGCGGGTCAGGTTCGCGTCGGTCAGGTTCGCGCTGAACAGGTTCGCGCCGGTCAGGTTCGCGCCAGTCAGGTCCGCGCCATTCAGGTACACGTCTTGCCAGTCTGAAAATTCGAAGTGAGCGGCAATTAAAGGCGGTGACTCGGTCACGCCGATCCAAGGGAGGGCACCGAGAACCCTAAGCGCAGTTCCCACATCAGCTCCTGGCTTCCAACGATCGTCTTCCTTGCTCGTGATGGGGCGATCATGTTCCAGGATGAACGCCACAGCGATCTGCCGGATCGTTTCGGCGTCGGACGGAGAGTCTTTGGCGATCCGCTCCAGTGCGTACAGACCGCCGATACGCACCTCAACTGACTTGTCTGAGCCAATCTGCTCGACGGCCTTGGTGTACCGGTCGGTGATCTGCTGCTGCTGGGTAGTCCGGAGCGTTTCCTGCCCCGTCTCCCACGTTTTGGCTGTGTAGACGAGACCGCCCGCGGTGAAGATCAGGCCGAAGAGTACGCCGAGCGAGGTGAGGTGCTGCCAAGGCCGCTGCCGTCGCGCGTCGTGCAACTCTTGCCGTTTCTCCACGGGCAAGGCGTCCAGCTCTGCTTGCGTCGGTGGAGTGACCCGTGGCTGGTGGTCTCGTAGCCATCGTCGTCCGGCTACACGTGATGGCGGTGACGCTGCTGGCTGCGGGATTGGTCGGGCAAGGTTCCTGAAGGTTCTCATCACACGCTGGGGACGTGCCGAAGTCTGTGGGCTGCTGGTCGACTTCGGCCCAGGAGGCGGCAGCCGAACAGTGGATTCCTCAGGGGCGGTCACGTTCGGGACGGTAACCGAAGCGTTGATGATCTGGCTACGAGTTGTGAGCCAGCACGTCGGTTGAGCTGATCCCACACGTCTGTAAGTGCTGGCCCTGCCGAGGTGACGGGGCCTTTCGCATGTCTAACAACTTTTGGAGGAAATCATGCATGGAGACCCCGTAACCTACAGCAAGCCGGTCGAGCGGAAGGTGACGGCCGCGACTGCCGGCTCGTACCTGGGCCTGGTAGCGGTCCTGGCTGTACTGCAGACGATCAACGCCGACCTCGACCTCATCAACTTCCTGCCGGACTGGCTGGAGTCGCTGACAATTCCGCTTCTCCCCGGCCTCATCACGTGGGTGTCCGGCTACAAGGCCAAGCACACCGCACGGCCCGACCTGCCGCCCGATCAGCGGTAGCGTGCACCTGGAACAGACCACGGCCCCATCCGACTCCTTCGGGAGTTGGATGGGGCCTTTTGTCTTTCTTGATCCAGGGACGACACCCACTTCTGCACCGCCTCAGGAGTGGAACGCGGGCTCTCGTCAGGCTTCGGCAAGTGGGCTGTCACTGGACCGGTAGTGCCTGATCGGCCTCCCAGCATGATTACTTAGCGTCAATGATCGCTACTTAGAGCGACGTACGCCACCTGGAGGATCCATGGCATTCCCCCCGCACGGCGCACTCTCCGCCACGCTCCTGATCGCGGCAGCCATGAGCCTGCCTCTGGCCCGCACGCCCGCCCACGCCGAAACGGTACTCCTGCACGACGCCGTCGCCAGCCTGTCCACCGACACCGAAAGCCGCGCCGGCTACCGGCGCTCCAGCTTCCGGCACTGGGTCGACGCGGACCGAGACTCCTGCAATACCCGCGGCGAGGTCCTCATCGACGAGGCCACCAGTCCGCCCCAGATCAGCACCAAATGTGCCCTCACCGGCGGTCGATGGCACTCGTACTATGATGACGTCACAGTCGAACAAGCATCCGAATTGGATGTTGATCATGTCGTCCCACTGGCCGAAGCCTGGGACTCCGGAGCCTCAACCTGGACCGCCACCCAACGCCAGGCATACGCCAACGACCTGATCCACCCCGACCACCTCGTCGCCGTCACCGCCCGCTCTAACAGGCAGAAGGCCGACCAAGATCCATCCCAGTGGCTACCGATCGAGCCTGTTCGCTGCCGATACATTGCCGAGTGGACCGCAATCAAGACCCGGTGGGAGCTCACCGTCGACGCCGCCGAGAAGGACACCCTGACCTCGATCGCGGCAACCTGCCCCAACGTTCCACTGGAGATCGCTCCGCTGCCATAGCAGGGCTAACCGGGCGATCCGTCGGCGAAGGCGGCGGTGTGAATGATTCGCCACCGGTACACCTGGTCATCTCGGTTGACGTCGATGAGGGTGGCCCTCGTGAGGGTGACCGGGATGACCTCGTCGTAGCGAGCGATCACCTCTCGAATGGGCGCCAGCGCCCGCCCGCTGACGTTCGAGTAGGCGAGGCTTACATGCGGTCTGTACCCCTCGGCGTCCTCCGGCACGCGGTCCGGTCCCCACACATCGGCGATGCCCTCGCGGATCGCCCGACGTACTCCATCGACCGGCCCCACAGGGCGGACCGGCAAATTGACGCCCTCAGCATCCGCCACCAGCGGCCCCACGGTCGCGGCGACGGGCTGGACAACGGCCAGGCGGCGCTCCACGGCCGCAGCAACGGCCGCCACCTCCGCCTCAGCCACTTCGTCGGAGAAGCCGACGCCCTGCATCGTCATGTGCAGCCACTGGAACGGGATCGCGCCGAGCGCGCCCGTCGCTTCAAGCTCCGGCTGGACTCGGGCAGCGAACTTGTGGATCGCTTCCTGATCGTCAACGAGGATGTGCCACGTGTAGAACGAGCGGCCCGTGCGCCACCCTGGCCGCCACCACCAATGATCACGGGTCTCGGTGTCGCTACCTTCCAAGTGCCTGCCTCCCTGCTTGCGGAACCGTCGCCGCCTGAAACGCGCCGATGGCGTCGCTGATCCTTCTGCCGTGCCCGCTGTTGCGCAAGGCCGGCTGCATCCTGGCGGCGACGTCAGAGAGCTGAATGAGAAGCGGCGCCGGCCGCGCCTCCGTGGGAGTATCGAGCACCGGGAGCAGCGCCTCCTCGGCCACTTCAAGTTCTCCCAGGTCGATGCTGGCTCGAACCACGTGCAGGCGAGTCATGCGCTCAGTGCCGAGATTACGGTCCCCGGTAGAACTTGCCTGTGAGACGGACACGGAACGTCTCGCCATTTCCCGGGCCGCGGCCGGTTCCCCGAGCACAAGGTAGGCGTCTGCCCAGTAGCTCAAGGCGCGTTCGGGCGCGCAGCTCAGAGGGCCGCCCGGGTAGTCGTGTTCCTCCCCGTCAGGAGTGAGGTTGTGGGCGGTTTGGAGCAGCGCGCGAGCTTCGTCCATTCGGCCGAGCCGGGCGTAGTCGAGGGCGAGGGTGCTCGTCAGCATCACCTCGATTTCGCCGCCGACTCTCATCGCGTAGAGCAGGCCGTGCTCAGCGTGCCGCATGGCTTCCTCACGCCGGTTTGCCCAGTACGCGACCACCTGCCGGGTCTTGCACACCCACGCCCGCAGACCATCGTGACCTGCCTGCTGCGCGAAGTACCAGGCCGTCTTGGCATGCTCGGCAGTCGCGTCCACGCGGCCCATGTCGGTGCTGGCCCAGGCGAGGAACGTCATCGCCCAGCCGGCGATCAGGTAGAGATCCCGCCGGTTGTTCAGGGGCTGATGCCCCTCCAGCAGCCGAAGCGCCTCGTCCCGCACCCGTCGCACCTTGGCTAGCAGCGGCCCCGTAGGCGCTTTGAGGTAGCCGTAGGCGGCGCTGCGCAGCTGGGAGTGGAGCCGCTCCAGGGTGTCGGAACCCACGTTGCTGTGCTCCGCTCGGTTGAGGATGTGGGAGGACTCACGAGCGTAGAGGGACAGTTGCTCCTGAGGGTCAAGCGGCCGTTGATCGCGCGTGAGCGACAGCGATGGGTGCGACACCTCCGCTGTCCCAGGGTAGGCGGGCGTCTCGGCGCCGATCGGCTTGTGCAGGGTGTGGTTCTCGTCCAGATGGCGGTAGTCGATGCGATCGATTTCCGCCCGTTCCTGCTGCGGGTAGAGCGCGTACTCGGCCGGAGTCAGGAGGGCACGCGCAGTGGCCTGGTACACCCGCGCCAGGGCATACAGGGCGGCCACGCTCGGGCGGCGGCCCTGCACAGGCCAGTTCTCGAACTGGTAGATGCGGGCCTTGACCATGGTGGCGTCGCCGGCGTCGAGAGCGTTCCAGCGGTCGGCCACCTCCTGGTGGCTAAGGTTGTGCGCCCACCGGTAGGCGATCCGCGGGGATACTCCCGGATAGTCCGTTTCCCATACGGCGGCGATGTGCTCCCATGAAAGCCCCCGCGCTCGCAAATGGTGGGAGCGGATGGCGCGCTGTTGCCTTTTCGGCGGTGCGGTCATTGGCTGAACCTCGGGGTTGGAAGCCTCGACGCCTCAGAGGCTACGCCTCGTTCCCCGCTCGGGGGAGCTGAATTGCGGGGAGCTAACTTTCGCGGGCTGTTGCCGGGTCAACGCCCAGGTCAACGCCTGGATGAGGCGCTAACCATATTGGCTCTCTCGCCAGCTTCCGGCGGGGCGTTTACTGACCTCAGCCCTGACAGCGCTCTGCAGGGGCGGTCTCTGCACCGCTCCTGAGTCTCCCGGTCAGCCCCCCTTGAGGCCCAATATGACGACTATCCCCACCCCGGCGCCTGGCGGCGTCTTCAATGCGAACGAGGCCGCTCCCGCCCGCACGTACGCCGAACTGCGAGGAGCAGGCAAAGAGACATTCGAGGCCGACCGTGCAGCCGCCAGCGAGTTGCGGACCGCGATCAAAGAGGTGGACGAGGTCGTGCAGGAAAACGCCGCCGCGCTGGTCCGCGCCGTCGTCCACCTGGCGCTCGAAGGCTTCGAGCAGTTCGCCGATATGGGCTGCGGCAAGCCCTTGGTGGGAGGCGACGTGCGCGGCCTGCCTGACCTTGCTGATGTCGCGGGCGGCATCCAGGCTGGCCGCCTGTGGCTCGCGATGGACTGTGACGAACTGGTGGCCACGGCCTGCCGGGCGCTTCTGCGCGGGCCAGGCGTGAACTTCGTCCACGGAGACCTGCGGTATACGGCCGAGGTGCTCGACGCCCTGGCCACGCACCTCGATCTGACCAAGCCGATCGTGGTCATCCTCGGCGCGGTGCTGCACTTCCTGGACGACCGCGAGGCCGGCCAGCTCATGGCTGCTCTCCGGCAGCACCTCGTGCCCGGGAGTCCTGTGGTCGTGACGCACGTGACCAGCACTGGTCACGATGCCGCCATGGTCGCCAAGGGGAAGGCGGCCTACGAGCGGGAGCACGGCGTCACCATCTACATCCGCACCCGCGACGAGATCGCGGGCCTGATGCGCGGCTTCGACATCGAGGAGCCCGGCCTTGTTCCCACGATCGACTTCCTGCCCGACGACAAGGGCCCACTTCCCATCCGTGAGGCACCGCACTTCCTGATGGCGCTCGCCAGGCGCTCGGTGTGATGGTCATGGCGTGGCAGCGGTCTGGAGCAGCGCACCCCGCCGGGGCGCTGCGCTGCCACGCCGGTGCGGGCGGCCCGGTGCCATCTCCCCGCCGCACCGCACCCCCAGGGCGCAGGCCGGTAGCGCCACCGACTCCCAGCACCGGCCTGCGCCCTCTCCCAGCCGACACGACTACGGAGAAGGACATGCTTGCGGAGCAGCGTGACAACGGCGGACCCCACGCCGACAACAACGACCGCAGATGGGCGGACCGGCTCGAACTTGAGATCGGCTACTGGTGGCAGGTCCTCCGGGTGAAGGAGCACGTCACGGTGTTCTTCCGGGGGTACTCGACCGAGCGCGGCGTCTACCACGTCGGCGACTGCTACGACCCCGAGCCGCTGTGGGCGAGCATTCGCAACACGCAGGATGAGAGCCGCCGGTGGGCAATCCGGAACGGGGTCCGCCCGCTGCCTCCCGTTCTGAGCAGCCAGCTTCCCGCCGCGCTGAGGAGCGTGGACGGGTGATGAGGTGGGACATGGACAGGCGGCCAGGCCGGGCAGGCTCATGGCCTATCCACGTCCCCGTGCGGCCGGCGTGGCGGGACACGACCGGTCGCACCCTCCGGCGCGGGCGAATCATCCTGACCCCAACAGGGTCGCCCGCGCCGTCCGGCCTCACCGTCCACGGTAGGGAGCGAGCCCTGCCGTGGACGGTGAGTTCCACCAGGACTGCCCGCCGCCGACCCGGCAGGCCCGGCCGAGGAGGGCGGGCGTGATGGACTACGCCTTCCTCGCCCTCCTCAACCACGACAGCCTGAATCCTCGCGGCCGAGCCGGGTGCGACCCGGCACCGGCCCCGCGCCCGCCCGCCGAGCCTCCACGCTGCGCGGAGGAGGCGGACGATGCCTGACATCGAGTGGGAGCCCTACCAGCGGCCCGAGGAAGAACCCATCCGCATCGTCGACACCTCGTGCTGCGGCATCTACGAGTTCGCGTCCCAAGGCGGCCAATACCTGGTGCTGCGCCGCCGTCCGGGAGGAGGATACGAGGAGGCCGGGCGGGGCCTTCACCGCCAGGCCGAAGCGGTGTGGGAGCGCCTGGTCACTGAGCACAGCCACGGCCACCGGCGCTCACCGGATGAGGTCAACGCCGCAGCCGTGTACCGGGGCGGCGCCGACCGCACCCCGGCCTCCGCTCGGGAGGCCGAACAGCACCAGGAGCTCAACCGACAGACCCGCCCCGGACCCGTTCCGGACAGAGCACAGCCTGGAGGCACCCATGGAGCCTACGCCGCACCACCAGCTCACCGGCTGGCAGAAAGCCCAGGTAGAGAACACGCTCCGCATCTTCTACACCACCGTCCGGGCCGGGCAGATCGGCCTGTCGGATGGCGGTGGCCCGTTCGGGTTCGACATCACCGTGGCGTTGCTGGTCGACGAACTGCTGCGCGACTTCGAGTGCGACGCGATCGTCGAGACGGGATGCTTCCTCGGCGACACCACCGAATACCTCGCCCGCCGCTACCCCGACCTGCCCGTCCGCTCCTGCGACGTCGTCCCCGAGCACGCCCAGTTCACCCGGCAACGCCTCGCCCAGCACGCCAACGCGGCCGTAACGTGCGAAGACTCGCCGCTCCTGGTCGCCGACGCCAACCGCACCTACCGGCGGCCGTTCTACTTCCTGGACGCGCACTGGGCGGAGAGCTGGCCGCTGGAACGCGAGCTGGCCGCGGTCGAACACGGCCTGGTCCTGATCCACGACTTCGACGTGGGCCACGAGCGGTTCAGCTACGACACCTACAACGGCCTGGTGTGCGGCCCGCCCGTGCTGGCGCGCATGCAGGACCCGCCGAAGGTGTACTTCACCCCGGACCCGGGAGCTGGGTGGCTGCTGCCGTGCCTGCAGACCGGGCGACGCGCCGGCGTCGGCATCCTCGCGATCGGTCTGGGCCCCGGCCCGCTGGTCGACCACCCGCAGCTCCTCACCCACCACCTATCCGCCGAGATGGTGACGAACCCGTGAAGACAACCCTGGAAGACCCCATCACCACGCTGGCCGGGATGCCGTTCCTGGACGACGGCTTCGACGCGGGCCAGTTGCTGGCGGCCGTCGCGGCGGTCCGTCACATCCGGGCGGAAAACCTTGGCATCGACGGGGCGAGCCATGCCGACCCCGGGACGTGGCTCGCCCCCGGCCACGCCCTACTCCTTCAAAAGGACCCGACGCCCATTCCGGGCGTGGCACTGTCCCCGGACCGCCGAACGGCCATCGACCATGTCCTGTATGGCCTCGCGGAAACGGTGCCGGCCTGGCAACCCCTCGTGCGTCTCCCGGCGCGGTTCCTGCTGCTGGACACCAAGGACGGGGCGATCTCGGCGTCGTGCCGGGACTGGCCCCAGCACATCCTGCTCGCCCCGGCCGCGTTCGCCCACCGCCGTGAACTGCGTGAGCAGGTGACGCACGAGCTGTGCCACCAGTGGCTTTACATGATCCAGGAAGTGTGGCGGCTGGCCAGGGAAGGCGCCGACGAACTGATCCTCCCGTCGGGGACCGCGGACCGCACCCCCAGCGAGGTGTTGGGCGCCGCACACGTCGCGGCGGCGCTGGTCCGTCTGCACCAGGCTGACCCGGCCGGCGCTCGCCCTCAGGTCACCGCTGACCACATCCGCTACCTGCTCGACTACGGCCGCGGATGCCTGTCCCTGCTCGACGGCATCGGCAGCGACTTGACCGACGCCGGGCGAGCGATCGCCCAACGGCTCAAGGAGGCCTTATGACACAGACGGCGACCCGTCCCCCGACCGTCGTGCTGACCACCTGGGAGACGCCCATCTATCAGGCGGGGCTGGCCGACCCGGACACCCCGGACGGCGGAGTACTCGCCCAGGAGATGATCGGCAAGCTGCGCGAGCTCATCCTCGACGCCGAAGGCCGCGACAGCGGCGCGCACACCTTCGGAGTCATCGGCGCCCAAAAGTCCAGCATGGACATCCTGAAATGGGACCGCCCGGCAGTGTCGTGGCTGCGCGCGCAGATCCGCGACGCCGTATCCGCGATGACCCACGACGTGCTGGCAGAACGCGCGCCGGAAGTCGAGAACAAGTACCCGGTGATCGCCGAAGCGTGGGCGGTCGTCTACCGGTCGGGAGGCTCCCACCGGCTGCACACCCACCACGACTCCATCTACTCCGGAACGATCTACATCGAGTGCGGCGGAGTCAGCGCCACATCGGGCAACCTGCAACTGTTCGACCCCCGCCCGGCCGCGATCGCCCGCGATGTCACCCCCGGCGTGCTGTCGCTTCAGCCGCGCCCCGGGCTGCTGGTGGCCTTCCCGTCCTGGCTGCCGCACTCCGTGCAGGCCACCCAGCACACCGACAGCGGGCTGCGGATCTGCATAGCGTTCAACGCCTCCTACGACCGGACGGGAGGACGGCCGTGACCGCCACCGTGACCGCCACCGACGAGCGCGCCCCCGTGGGCGCGGTGACCCGCCACTGGGGTACCGCCTCCACCGTCCGGTCAATCGACCTGACCGGCATCGCCCACGGCAACATCCTCGACCAGCACACCGACGACGACCCGTTCACAGCTGTGCCGCTCAGCGCGGCCCTTGTCGACGTCGACGCGCTCGGGCGCGCGTTCGTGGCCGACATGAACGCCCTGAGTGAGCGAGGCTCCCAGGCAGGCACCTCGGGCCGCCGCGTCGACGACGTCGAGCTGGAGGCGCAGATCTGGCTCGGCGGCTACGAGAAGCCGATGTTCGCCACCGGTAGCGACTACCTGGGCTGGTGCTTCCTCGAGGTCGTCTCGCCGCAGGAGGCCGACGCCGGCACGATCGCGGTGTTCGACCCCCGCGCGGGCAGCGCCATGACCGCCATGCCCGGCCTGCCCTGGGGCCGCCAGCTCACCATCGCCCCGGTCGCCGGCTCACTCACTGTCGTGCCCGGCTGGCTCACCTGTTCCATCGTCCCCGTTGAGAAGGGAGAGGCCATCGCCGTCGTGGTCGCCAAGTCGATCACGTAGTTCGAGTACCGATCTTCGAAGGAGAACAGGCAATGGAAGCCAACAGCAACGTGGGTCTCGGCCTGAACGCGCCGGGCCTCGGCGTCACGGTTGACCCCGACCAGACGCAGCAGTACCTCGACCTCGCCCGCCAGGGCGCGATCGTGTCCGACTCCAACAAGTGCGGCGCGGTGCAGAACAACTTCGCGCTCACCTCGGAGACGACGGCCCAGCTGTAGCAGGCCGGGCGCACACCGCAGAAACGGCTGGCCCCCGCCGCGTACATCGGCGGGGGCCAGCCTGCTCTTTCGTCATGCATGGTCGGCTACAGGTTGCCGCGCCGCCACATGTCGATCTCCGTCTCCAGCCGTTGCTCGTCCAGCGGCGGCACCGACACCTGTTCTGCCCACGCCACCAGGAGCCGGACGAACTCCTCGCTGTCTTCCTCCTCCACCTGGCCGTGCACGTGAAACCAGGTGATCAGCGCGGCCGCGCCCGGCGCGTCAACATCGCACGTCGCGCACAGCACGACCCCGGTACGGCCCTGAACAGTGGCGCCGCCCGCGTTCGGCCACCCGTGCGGCACCCGCACCCACAGCAGCGCCTCACCACCGCAGCGAGCGCACGAGGGCGGATTTGCCGTGGTCATCGCGTCGATGCGCCGCTTCACTGGGCGATCGCTTCTGGCCCGAGCAGCGCCTTCACATCGGCGGCGAAGCTGGATTCGGCGTTGACGGGGAAGTCCGGCACCTCCATCACCATCGTCTTGCCGGTCGGCTGTTTCAGGTTGATGTGCAACGGCACCTTGCCCTCGTGCAGCTTCAGCACGTGGCGTAGTTCCTCCAGCAAGTGCGGGGTGATGCGCTCTTCCCGCAGGATGAGGGTGATCGGGGCACCGGTCTCGCTGTTGACGCCGGACACGTCGATCAGGGCGAGATCGGTGGCAAAGATGCTGATGGCGCCGTCTCGGTTGTTGATCTGCCCGCGCACCGCTACCACGACGTCCTCACGCAACGTGTCGGCGTACAGCGTGTAGCTCTTGGGGAAGAACAGGCATTCGATGGCGGCGTCCATGTCTTCGACCGTGACGATCGCCCACACGTTTCCCGCCTTGTTGACCCTCTTGTCCACCCTGGTGATCAACCCGGACACGGTGACGTCGGCGCGGTCCTCGCGGCCGGAATCGAGCAGGTCAGCGATCGTGATGTCCCGGTTCCTGGCCAGCAGACGCTCCGCGCCGGCAAGCGGATGATCCGACACGTACAGGCCGAGCATCTCCCGCTCGAAGTCGAGCTTCGTCTTGCGGTCCCACTCCATGTCGGCAACGGTGACGGTGAACACCTCATCGGCGTCGGCGTCGGCCAGCCCGCCGAACAGCGAATCCTGGCCGTGCGCCTCCTGCTTCTTGATGCTGGAGACCTGCTCGATGGCCTGTTCGTGCACCATGAGCAGGCCCTTGCGCGGATGTGCGAGTGAGTCGAACGCGCCCGCCTTGATCAGCGATTCGATGACCCGCTTGTTGCAGGCGGTCAGCGGGATCTTGGCGAGGAAGTCGTTGAAGTCCGTGAACAGGCCCTTCTTCTTGCGGACCTTCACGATCGCTTCGACGACGTTCTCCCCCACGTTGCGGACCGCGCCCATACCGAACCGCACTTGGGTGTCGCCGACCGCGACGAAGTCGAGCTCGCTGTCGTTGACGTCCGGCGGCAGCACCTGGATGCCCATCTTGCGGCACTCGGCGAGGTAGACGCCCGCCTTGTCCTTGTCGTCTCCCACGGAGGTGAGCAGCGCTGCCATGTACTCGGCGGGATAGTTGGCCTTCAGGTAGGCGGTCCAGTAGGCGACCAGGCCGTATCCGGCGGTGTGGGACTTGTTGAACGCGTACCCGGAGAACGGCAACATGACGTCCCACAGCGCTTGGATCGCCTCGTCGCTGTATTTGTTGCCGCGCATGCCCTTCTGGAAGTTGGCGAACTCGGCGTCCAGGATCTCCTTCTTCTTCTTGCCCATGGCGCGGCGAAGGAGGTCGGCTCCGCCGAGGGTGTAGCCGGCGAGCTCGCGGGCGACTGCCATGATCTGCTCTTGGTAGACGAGCAGGTGGAACGTCGGGCCGAGGATGGGTTCGAGCGCTTCCTTCAGCTCCGGGTGGATGGGCTCGATCTCTTGGCGGGCGTTTTTGCGGTGCGCGTAGTTGGTGTGCGCGTTAGCGGCCATCGGGCCCGGCCGGTACAGGGCGAGCACGGCGGCGATGTCCTCGAACCGGGTCGGCTCCATCAGCTTCAGCAGTTGCCGCATGGGGCCGCCGTCGAGCTGGAACACGCCGAGAGTGTCGCCGCGGGCCAGAAGCTGGTAGGTCTTGGCGTCGTCAAGCGGCAACGTCAGGGTGTCGAGCTTGATGCCCCGATTCTGCTCGATGATCTTGATGGCGTGGTCGATGATGCCCAGGTTCCGCAATCCCAGGAAGTCCATCTTGACCAGGCCCATGTCTTCACAGGACGGGTAGTCGAACCCGGTGATGATCACCTTGTCCTTGTCCCGCATGTGCAACGGGATCAAGTCCTGCAGCGGCGTCGAGGACAGAATGACCGCGGCCGCGTGCACGCCGGTACCGCGGATCAGACCTTCGATGCCGAGGCCGGTGTCGATCACCTTCTTGACGTCCGGGTCGGTGTCGTACAGAGCGCGGATCTCGGTGCCCTCGTTGTAGCGCGGGTGGTCCTCGTTGAACAGATCCGCCAAGGGCACGCCCTTGCCCATGACGTCCGGCGGCATCGCCTTAGTGATCTTGTCGCCGACAGCGAACGGATAGCCGAGAATGCGCGACGCGTCCTTGACAGCAGCCTTGGCCTTGATCGTGCCGAACGTGTTGACCTGCGCGGTCATCGCGCTGCCGTACTTTTCGGTGACGTAATTGACCATCCGGTCACGGTGACGGTCGTCAAAGTCCAGATCGACGTCCGGCGGGTTGATCCGCTCCGGGTTCAGGAACCGCTCGAACAGCAGACCGTGCTCCAAAGGGTCAAGCTCGGTGATCCGGGTGGCGTAGGCCACAATCGAGCCGGTGGCGCTCCCACGGCCGGGCCCGACCGGGATGCCGTTCTCCCGCGCATACCGGCAGATGTCGGCCACCACGAGGAAGTAAGAGGAGAACCCCATCGGGCCGATGACCTTCATCTCGGTCTCGTACCGCTCCATCACCTCGGCCGGGACCGGGCTGCCGTAGCGCATCTCCAGGCCGCGCTCGACCTCCTTGCGCAGCCACGACTCCTGCGTCTCGCCCTCCGGAACATCCGGGTAGTCCGGCATCCGGTCGACTTGCTTGAACACGTCGCTGTAGTCGCCGATCATCTCGGCGACGAGCAGCGTGTTGTCGCACGCCTCCGGCAGCTCGGGGAACAGCGCGTACATCTCGTCCGCGGACTTCAGGTAGTAGCCGGAGCCGTTGAACCGGAACCGCTTCGGGTCGTCCTTGTTCTTTCCCACGCCGACGCACAGCAGGCTGTCATGCGCGTCCGCCTGGTCCTCGGTCACATAGTGGCTGTCGTTGGTGACCAGGAGCGGAATGTCGAGCTGCTTGGCCAGCCGCAGCAGGTCCGCCCGCACCTCCCGCTCGATGTCGATGCCGTGGTCCATCAGCTCCAGGAAGTAGTTCTCCCGGCCGAAGATCTCCTGGTACTCGCCGGCGACCTTGACCGCCTCGTCGTACTGGCCGAGCCGCAACCGTGTCTGCACCGCGCCGGACGGGCAGCCCGTGGTGGCGATGATCCCCGCCGCGTGCTCGGAGATCAGGTCCTGGTCCATGCGGGGCTTGCCGTAGTAGCCCTCGATCGAGGCCAGCGACGACAGCCGGAACAGGTTCCGCAGCCCGTCCGCGTCCTTCGCCCACATGGTCATGTGCGTGAACCGGCCGCCGCCAGAGACGTCCTTGCCGCCCTCACCGTCCGCCACGCCGGTCTCGGCGCGCTGCCCCCAAAAGACCTGCTTCTTCACGAACCGGCTGTGCGGCGCCACGTACGCTTCAATACCGATGATCGGCTTGACCGGGGAGCCCTGCGCCACCTTCTGAAACTCGTACGCCCCGAACATGTTGCCGTGATCGGACATCGCGATCGCCGGCATGCCGAGCCGCTCGGCCTCCTTGAACAGCGGCTTCATCTTGGCAGCGCCGTCCAACATGCTGTACTCGGTGTGCACGTGCAGATGCACGAATGACTTGCTCACCCGTCCCCCAACTCCCAGCGCGGCCCAGATCCTCGCCCGAGCTTATTCCTTCTTCTGTGACAGTTGGGGCACAGCCGGAGGGGGCCCCGAGGTTGTTGCCTGGCTGTTGTTGACGCTGCGTACAGGGCAGGCCACACCGTAGTTGATCTGCGGAAACGCTCGACCCGCCACGATTGGCGTGGTACTGGTTCTTTTGTGTATGCCCACAATTTGACACAATCGAACGTATGAGCGAGACACGCAAATTCGAAGACCACCTTCACCCCACAAGAGGCCAGCCGTATCCTGGGGCCATGCCAGTCTCAGCTCGCGACGTAGCAGCCGCCCTCCGCGAGCGGCACCCAGGACTGGGCCAGGTGAAGCTACAGAAGCTCCTCTACTACGCCCAGGGACATCACCTCGCGACCTTCGGCCAGCCGCTGTTTAATGACACGATCATGGCCTGGGACATGGGGCCCGTCGTGCCCAGTGTGTGGCAGGAGGAGAAGTACGGCAGCGAGCCCTGGCTCAAGGACACGGTCGCCCCCGCTCTTGGCGAGGCCGAGCTCAACACGATCGGCTATGTGCTAAGCCGGTATGGCAACTTGAGCGGCAAGGACCTGGAGAGTCTCAGCCACAGCGAGACACCATGGAAGCGAGCCAACGCACATCGTCCCCCGCGCGGCAGCGCTCGGATCGAAGTCGAGTGGATCGAGGAGTTTTTCAGACAGGCAGCCGACGACACCTCCGACGACGAGGTGGTGCTCGACTCGGCCGAGGTAGCGAAGTGGCTCTCCCACACGAACGAGCACCGCAAGGACCAGTTGCAGCCCGACGATCTGCAAGCGCTGCGAGCGAGGTTGGTTGCCCGTGGTTAGCCCCAACTCAGGCTGGCAGCTCGTTGGCTTCGAAAAATGCCTGGAGCAGTGGGAACTCAACGAACCCGTCTCCGCCGTTCTCGACGATATGGGCCTCATCGTTGCGGACTGGATCTTCAGTCGCGCGTCCAACCCGTACGAGGGAGTTCAGCGGGAGCCGGGCTTCAGCAACCTGTGGTTCGGCCACATCCCCGGTACCTTCCACAAGGGCCTGGTCGTGTGCTGCTCCTATTGGATTGAGGAGCAGACCAGCACCGTTCGATGCAACATGTTCGGCACCCTGAGCTGGCCTGTCTAGCGATACACAGCCCCTCGAAACCACTCCCTGGTCGTGGTCGCCCATTCGACGCCCGTGACCGTGCCTCGTCACTCCTGCCACCCCACCGAGCCGTCGCCACCGCAGAAGGCACCAGCACCGCCTACCAAGTTCTACGGCCCATCTCCCTACAGCGAGATCTGCTCGTCGACGAACCTGATTCGGGTCGGGTTCGCTACGAACCGCAGCAGCTCGATCAGTCTGCCTTGTCGGTCGGCGATCAACTGGTCGTAGGTGAGGACGGGTGCTCGCCGGACGAGCTTCAGGGCCTTTGCCTCCGTGTCGGTTGCTTGGCGGTTGGCAATGACGCGTCGCACTACGGAGTGTGGCTCCAGGCCGGCGTCGGCCAAGGCCCGGTAGACACCCCCCGGGACCTGGCCGCGCTTGGCGAGCGGGGTGCCGGTGACGAGTTGCTGAGGGTAGATCGCTTCGTCGAGGCGGACTACGGTGTCGCCGATGGTTGCGCGGCGACTGCGCGTGATGACCGCGTCGCCGGTGTTGAGGCCGAGGAGTTCGGCGATTTCTGGCGTCGCCTCGCTAGTGGCTACCTTGCCAGTGATCATCGCGCCTTCGGTGCCGGAGCGGTCGCAGCACTTGGCCCAGGGCAGCGGACCGTGTCCGTGCGGCCCGTGCAGAACGAGATCCACCACCGTGGGAGGTGGCTGGACGATCATCCCTTCGGCGGCGTGACGGATGACGAGTTGCTCGCCCTTCAGAGTTGCGAGCGCCTGGGAGATGGTGCTGTTGGAGGCGTCGTACTCGATGGTGAGGAGTTGGGAGTGCGGCAGCGGCCTGCCTGGTGGATAGGTTCCGTTGAGGATCTTGGCTCTGAGGTCGTCGGATACCTCTTGATGGCGGACCATGGAGTCATGTTATCCGGAGAACGAGCGGTTTGATCGAGCGTTCGTGCTCAGTGCGGAATGAGCTCGGGGGCGGGCAGATGGGGAGACGTCTGCCACAACTGCCCAGGTCTCTTGCGCGGCCACGAAGCGGGCGCGTGCACGTACAGTCCCGCTCCATTGGCCTCAGTCCGCCGGATCGTGTTCACCACTCGTAGCAGCTCGTCTCGGACCCACAGCGCATCGCGGCCAGGACATGTTGTCGCGCACATTGCGACGCCGGCGCTGCTGCCGACCATGATCTGTACTTCTTCGGCGCGGTCGAGGCGCTTCGTCGGATGCAGGCGCGGGTCAGGCTCGCCCGGTACGACGATCTGCACCGACGTGATGTCGTCGATCCGCACGAGTGTCAGCCTGTCCTGAGATGCCAGCCATGCCGTCATACCGGCAAGCGTGAAGCAGCACCGCCGCTGTTCGCAAGCGATCTCGAGCGTCGAGCGGGCCGGTTGGCCCTCGACCCGGGGAGCGTTGGGGTCGGAGACTTGGACGCCCTGACCGGGGATTCGGGTGACGAGACCCTCGTCGGAAAGCAGCTTGAGTGCGTTGCGGATGGTGGAGCGGTTCGCCTGGTACTCCTGGGAAAGCTCACGCTCTGAGGGGAGCCAGCTCCCTGGCGGGTGATCGCCTTGCCTGATCTTGTCGGCGATCTGGTCCGCTATGCCTTGGGCTTTCGCGGGCGGGAACGGCATCCGGTCTCCATGTGCTCCTCGGGCGGGTCTTCCAGCCCGTGAAGCCAACTTTAAGGGCAGTCATGATCCGTCCAAGAGCAGTACTTGCGTGATCTTGGCAGCCGGGCGCATGTTGCGGTACGGTCTTGGTATGCGTACCATGACCGTACCGACAGGCTATCGGTAGATGGCCACCGAACCTGGGACGCTTCGCCTAGAAATTTCCCGACACAGCAAGCGGCCACGAGAGCGCCCCCAGGCCGCATCAGCACCCCTTCCAGAAAGCAGGTGACCGATGAGCACCATCATGAAACCCGCGCCCAAGGCCGCCGACCGCGAGACCGCCAAGCCCCCGTCACCTCCACCACTGGAGCACCGACTCTGTGCCGAGGTCAGGACGTTGGCCGAGAAGGTCAACGCCGGCGGCATCTGCGTCGGCAGCTATGACGACCGCTGGGTTCAACAAGGTCTGACCCGGCGCAGAGCTCGCCTGCTATGCGAGCCCTGCGCTGTGCGCGACGGCTGCCTGCGCATGACCGTCATCGAGGAGGCCCTGTCGATCCACGTCCACGGCGGTTCGATCCACAGCCTGCACGGCGCTCGCGGCGGCGTGCTCGGGTCTGCCCGGACCGAACCCGTGAAGGAACTGGTGGAAGCACTGAAGGCTGACACTGCCGGGCGCAAGTCTCGGGCATGATCCTGTTGTGAAATCGCTAAAAGCGACAGCGGTACCGCCACCACTCCAGGAGTTTCTCTGATGTTGCTGACCAAAGCCGACCCGGACAAGGAGCGGCGCGCCCTCGAAGCCGAACGTCTCCGGATCGAGCGCCGCCGCTTGGCCAGGGACGCCCGGCGCGCCGATGTGCGGACGGCCGAAGCCGACCAGCGTGACCGTGACGAGACCGCCCGCGTCGACCGCGAACGCCAGCGGGCGGAGACACGCAAGCGGTGGCAGGCCCGAGCACAGCTCGTAGGTCGCACAGCGGTCATGAGCGTGACGAACGTCGGCGTCAACGTCGTCGCGGTGGCCGGGCAATTCCTCGTGTTCCACGAACTGGCCTGGCCCGTGCTCCTTGCTGTGCTCGGCGCTGCGATCGTCGAGTCCGTTGCTGTCTACGTGTCGTGGCACGCGCACGTCGCGTTGCGGGAGGGTGACTCCGCCTGGCGTACGCGGATGACGTCATATCTGATCGGCGCCGGCGCGGGCTACCTCAACTACACGCACGTGCCGCTTGTGCCGGAGCTGTTCGCGGCGTGCTCGCTGGCCAGCCCGTGGCTGTGGAGCATGCACTCTCGGCACCTGCACCGCAAGGACCTGCGGGACAACGGCCTGATCGATCCGAGAGCGCCTAAGTTCTCGCCGCTGCGCTGGCTGCTGCACTTCGGAGAGACGTTCGCCGCGTTCCGTTGGGCGGTCGGCGAGGGAGAGCAGTCTCCGGCCGTCGCCGTCCAGGTGGTGCGTCAGGCCCGCCGTGTGGAGATGGCGTGGCGATCGGTCGCCCAGGCTCAGGGCGCGGTGATCGCCTCTCAGCGGTCTCAGCTTCAGCTCACCCTGACCCGAATGGCAGCGCTGACGGAGGAGAGCCGCGGCCTGCAGCCGGACGTGGAGAAGGCCATGCACGACGCTGCCGTGTTCATCAACTCGGTGGGCGCTGGTCTGGTGCCACGTTACCGGCCGCAGCTTGGGCCTGCCGTCACGGCGAAGGTGCCGCAGACCGTGCCAGCGGACCAAGCGGACCAGGAGCCGGCTCCCGAGAGCGAGCAGCGGGTCCGTCCCCGGACCAGACTCCGAGCCCGCTACCGGGAGATGGTCCGGATCAAGCACCGGACCAAAAGGCGGACCAGGCAGCGGTCGGCTGGTCCGGTCTCGGCGCCGGACCGACCGGACCAGAAGCCTGCCGACACCCCTCCCGGCCCGGGGCCGCGTAACCGGACCAAGCGGACCAGCAAGCCGCCCGTACGCAGCAGAACGGCAGGATCGGCGGACCGGGTGAACGAGCTACTGCCGCTGGGCCAGACGATCGCGGGCCGGCTCAAGCGGGACGGCCAGAAGCTGACCCGCCGCAAGCTCCAAGCTGCGCTTCGCGAAGCGGGCCAGACCGCCTCAACGAAGGTCGCTGCCGACCTGATGAGGCTTCTCACCGGACCGGATCAAGCGGGCCAGCGGACCAGCCCTCGCAGCGGCGCGGCCGGACCACGGACCGGACCGGCGGACCCGTCCGCTGACCGGACCACGACATCGGACCGCGCCGACAGGCATGCCACCGCGACAGGAGATGCAGCATGACCGCTCTCGACGAGATCGTGGTCCGGCATATGCCGATCCCCGCGTGGGACCACCTTGCCGACATCCCCACCATCGTCATGGTCGAGGCGGCGTTCCGAGCTGACAGCCCCTTCCACGTTCAGCTCATCGTCGAGCGCTGGCCTGGCGTGGACGTCCCACTGGACGTGCTCACCGCGGGCCTGAACGGGCGCGCGGAGTGCGCGGCGCTGGCCGCCTGGCCGCTGGACCGGGAGTTCGCACGCTGGGACGTGCGTACGGCTCAGCCGGTCGCACTCCGGGTGTCGCGGTCGCTCCTGGCATGGCATTTGGAGTCGCTTCCGGAGATCGCGCGTCAGCCGGATTGGGATGCGTTCGCGCGGGCGTGTGCTGAGGAAGCGTCGTGACTGTTCGTGACCACGTGGCGGTGGGGGTGCCGTTGCAGGGCGGTGATTCGCCGTTCGAGCAGGGTGCCCAACGCGTAGGCGCGCCGCGCGCCGCGCGCGGCGCGCGCGAGGGGCACCGTAACACGCTCACAGCGGGTGATCAAGGAGGAGCCGTGGCCGCGTCCAACCGCCGACGGTACGCCGAGCAGCGGATCGCTTCCGCCCGGCACCCGTGGACGGAATTCCTCCGGGCAGCCGAGTGGCTGACGTCGGAGCTCAAGCAGCTCGCTCAGCACGACCCGCAGCGGGCCGCGAGCATCGCCACGGACCTGCGCACGCAGACCCACGCGATGGCAGCGAAGTTGAACGCCGAGGACGCCGAGAGGCGGCCGCGATGACGTTCGCCTTTGTCCCGCCCGAGGGCCTGCCCACCGAGCAGCCCGAGAAGATCACCGAGCAGCCTGCCCCTGCGGCGGACCTAGCGCCCGCAACAGGGCCGGCTCAGGTGCGGCCCTCCTGGGTTGAAGTCCTGGAGGAGCGCGCCCAGATGCGCGGGGTTCGAACGGCGCGGCTGCCCTCGGTCGCGACGGTGCGCGCCTACCACCGCGAGCGCGAGTACGTGCCGTTCGAAGCCGGGCTGCTCGACTGGTGCGCGCGAGTGCACGGCGTCTTCGCCGTCTGCTGGTGCTTCGTGTGCACGACGGTGGCCTTCCTCGGTGCGGGCGACTGCCGCCGACGCTGGGGCCGCTTCCGCGAGGAGGGGCTTCCCGGCCTGTGCCACGCCCAACTCCCAGCGCTCAAGACGTTGTCCGCTTTCCCTCGCGTGTGGGTCGCGCTCTGGTCCGCCGTCTGCTGGCCCGGTCTCAAGTTCTGGGGCCCGGTCACGACCGGGTTCTACCTGCTGATGATCTCCCTACCCCTCCTGCTGACTCTGCTCTGAAAGGCAACCCCTCATGATCGTTCTAGTTCTCGGCGGCGGCTTTTCGTTCGGCCTTGGCTGGGTCTTCGCGGGCATCCGCAAGAAGGACAAGCTGCCTGGCAAGCCCCTCGGCGTGATCGCCGTCTTCCTCCTGCTCCTGTTCTCGGCCAGCATGTTCCTGCTGCCCACCGGCCGTCTCTTCGTCAACGTTGGCGCGCTGCTCGTCGAAATGGCCACGCGGGGCGCGATCGCCACCCTTGTCGGCTCGGTGGTGCTGTTCCTGCTCGCCGCTGCGTTCGCCTTCATGGCAGGTGCGGTTGTCAAGGACATCTCGAAGGACGCCAAGCCCGACATGCCGACCTTCGTGGCCTGCTCCCTTCTGTGGATCTTCGGTGGCATCGCGTTCGGCTCAGTCTGGGGACCGGTGCAGTACGACGTGTTCACCGCCGAACTGATGCGCCAAGCGGTGGAGAACTGGTCATGAGCGACGCCTTGCTCGCGGTGTTCGCCGTGGTGCTGTCGTTCGCGTTGTTCATCGTCGGCGGCTGGTTCTTCTTCCGGAAACCGGAGTCGGGGCCGCCCGCCGGGGCTACCGAGTACAAGGCAGAGCAGACCTGGACCGCGAAGACCACACGCATCGCGATCACCTGGGTCAGGCGCGCGCTCGGGCCGGCCGAGGCCGAGCGAGCCGCCCCGCGCGACGACGCAGGGAATCGCGACGAGCAGGGCAACGACGAGCCGCAGACGGGCGCGACCATCGTCGTCGAGCAGGTCCGGCCGCACGCCCCGTCATCCCCGCCGCCTACGGAACCTGCCCGCCCCGCTGTGGCACCACCCTCCCCGCCGAAGACCGAGGTCACTGTCGAGCCGCCTCGCCCAGCCAGGTCGACGGCGGTGGAGGCGAAACGGCTCGACGACCATGCCCACGACCCCGCACCCGCTGTGGAACTCGAAGGGATCGACATGTCGCAGGCCCCCCTCGCGCCTGCCGGAAATGGCACCACCACCCCGCTGCCCACCGTCCCCCAGCTTCAGGAGGCGTTGGCCACCGGGGGCTTCGACAGGTTCATGACCTGGCTGAGGGCCTTCTTCCGGGCGTCGGGCGTTCTCGAGACTGACGCACGCGACGTGCACGAGGACGCGATGCGCATCGCCGCACGCGCCCGCAACAAGTACCTCCTGGCGTTGCAGGCATTCAACGCCGTGCAAGCGGACGGCCTGGACCACCGGACGATCACCCGCATGTGGGAGGTGCTTGCGCAGGCCGAGGAGGAGGCGACTGCTGCCGCGACGGCCACCCACTACACCGCCAGCGTGGTGACGGCGTGCGGTGGGGCCCAACCGGCTGTGGCGGCCGTCATGTCCGCACTCGACAACGGCCACGGAGACGTCGCCCGCTCCGTCAAGTCTGCGCCGGTCAGGGTGGTCCGCCGCATGTCCTTCTACGAGAACTAGGAGCGCCACGTGGCTCGCCGCACCACACCCGCCCCGCAGTCCGAGCAGGAGCAGGACGAGCAGACGCAGGCCCTGGCCCAGGCCGCGAGGGCGGTCGCGAGAAGGGCCGCCCATCGTTACCGTCGCGCCGTCGCCCCGCATGCCACCGTCGCTGGCGTCTGGGGCACGGGCGTGGCGCTGCATCTCGCCGACGTGCCCGCCTGGCAGGTCCTCGCTGGTGAGGCCGCCGTCTACGCCACGGCGGCGACAGTGCGCGCCCTGTTCCCGAAGACGCGCGGACCTCTCACCCCCCGCTGGTGGCAGGCCGGCACGTCACTGTGGCTGCCCGCGGCGGCCGAGCTCGGAGCCTTCGGGGCGATGCAGAGCCTCTACTTCGCGGCGGCTGGACTGTGGACGGTCCCCTACGTGTGGCGCAACCGCAGCTACATCACCCGTCCGGACCCCAAGCGCCGCGCCCTGGAGGCAGCACAGCAAGCCAAGGCGTTGGAAGGGCCGGATCCGATCGCGACGCGGTGGAACACGAAGACCGCCGGCAAGCGCGGCGCGCTGCCCGGCTCGGAGCTGACCAACAGGGAGGAGTTCGCGCATGGCGGCGCCGAAGGGATTCGCTACCGCGTGACCTTGGATGGGCAGACGACCGAGGAGGCCATGGAGGCGCGCAAGCGGATCTGCTCCGACTTCGGTAAGGCAATCAACTTCGTGCACGTGGAGGAGCCGGATGGCGGCGAGCAGAACGCCGCCGTGGTGACCTTCCTGAAGCGGCTGGCGGTGGAGGACGCGCAGCTCTGGACGGAACCGCTTCTCGACCTGGAGACCGGGATCTTGCCAATGGGCCCGTTCGAGGACGGAGCGGGCGATGCAGCGCTGCAGGTGTGGGAGCCAGGGTCTGGGCCGCTTCCGTGCGGCATCTTCGGCGCGATGCGGACAGGCAAGAGCTCAATTTTGAAGATCGCGGTTGCCGAGTTCGCCCGCACGGAGGGGCGGATCGTGCTCGACTACCTCGACCCGCAAGACGGGCAGAGCTGCCCCGACCTGCTGGACTACGTGCCGCACGCGCTCGGCATCGACGCGATTCGGCAGCGCCTTTACGACTACCAGGCGGAGATGGCCCGCCGTCGCAAGCTGCTGTCGCAGGTCGAATGGACTGACGAGGACGGGGTCAAGCGCCGCGGTGTCCAGTCGTACGACCACCCGGGGGTGCATGGCCTGCCGATGCTGGTGATCGCCATCGACGAGTTCCACCTGGTCGCGCGACACGAGGACCTGGCCACGATCGTGCACGACATCCTCGCCGAAGGCAGCAAGTGCGGCATGACGGTGTGGACGCTCGACCAGAACGTGTACGTGGCCGGCATGGGCGGCGGCGATGTCCTCGCCCTGGTCACGTCGGGCAACATCGTGGTGCTGCGGAACGCTGACCGGCGTATCGCGTCGGCCACGTTCGGGCAGCGGATGGTGGCCTACCCGCATCTGATCAAGCTGTACTTCCCGGGCACGCGGAAGAAGACGAAGGGCTGCGGATACCTGCTGGGCGCCACCGACCGGCCGGTGATGATGCGGGCCCGCCACATCCCGAGGATGAGCAAGGCCATGCGGGACGTCACGCCAATGAGGCTCACCTGGGCGGACGGAACGACACCGACCTTGTCCGCGTCCGAGCCGGCTCAGGCCGCGCAGGAGCAGGTGGCATCCGTCGAGCACGTCAGCTTCGACGCTCCTGTGCAGGCCGAGGTCCTCAGCCCGGCCGACGTGGCCACGGCCCAGCAATCGATGCTGTCGCTGCTGGCCGCCGCCGATGGGGGCCTGACGGGGCCGGAGTTGACGGTTCGGTCGGGACTTTCGTTGCCTGTGGCCTTTCGGGTGGCCGCATCGCTGGTGGAGCAGGGCCTGGCGCGCATGGCAGATGACCGGTACATGATCGCGGACACGGAGAGGGTGTCGTGATGGGTGCGATGGCACGGCTACTGATCATGCTGGCGTGGCTGTGCCTGTCACAGGCGGCGGCGCGGGTGGTGGGGGTGACCGCTGACCTGGGCGCGGTTGTACCTGCGGTGGTGCTGCTGTCCTCGGCCCTGGTCCCCCTGATGGAGGTCGGCGCTCGTCTCCTGCCTGTGGCGGCGACAGTCACCGCATCGTGGTCCTTGGCGGCGCAGACGTGGGGCGTGGGGTGGGCGTCTGCGCTGATGGGGTCGGCTCTCGCGCTGGTGGTGTTCGTGACCTGGGATCAGCGGTGATCATCATTTCGGGACAAATGAGACATATAGCTATATCTACATCCTCAGCGACACAAAGGTGATCCGACTTCGCGCTCTAGACAAAAGCACGCAAAGCGTTACAGTAATCCTGTCCTATATGTAACGACGCGCGTTACAGAGAGGATGGTCCTTAATACTGTCCCACGAGGGACACGCCACTCAGTAAACCGGCCCTGGGCGAACGCCTGCCAGCACACCGCCCAGGGCCGCACTCCCAAGGAAAGGAGCGCTCCTATCATGACGCGCACCACAACCAGCATCACGCGCCACTCCAAGGCAGGAGGCACGCGGCGCGGTCGAACCCGATCGGCCGGTGACGACGAGTGGCTGACCCTCGATGAGGTACTCACGAAGCTGAGGATCTCCGAGCGGACGTGGTACCGCTGGCAGGGGCGGGGAGAGGGCCCGCGATCCATACGGCTCCCCGGCAACGGCCCTTGGCGGATCCACCGCGACTGGCTCCAAGAGTGGATCGACGCTCAGGAGCAGGCGTGAAGACCTACGACGTCAAAATCTGGGGCATCCAGGTCCGCCCGGAGAAGCGTAAGCCGTACGTCGTCCGCTGGGTCGTAAGCGGCAGAACCTTCACCGAGTCGTACATGCAGTCCGGCCAGGCCGACTCTCGCCGCTCCGAACTCATGACGGCAGCGCGGAAAGGTGAGCCGTTCGACAGCGAGACCGGGCTACCTGAGTCGATGCACCGGGAGGATCAGAACATCACCTGGTTCCAGCACGCACTCGACTACGTCGCCGCGAAGTGGAGGAAGGCATCCTCCAACCAGAGGCGCTCCATCGTCGAAAGCATGATCGCCGTGACGCCTGCCCTGGCTCGCAACATGCGTGGTGCGCCTGATGACAAGACGCTGCGCGACGCCCTTAGGTGGGCGTTCATCCAGTCCCGGCCGGAGGAGGACCGTCCCGAGGAAGTGCAGGCGGCACTGCGGTGGCTCCACCGAGCCTCCCTGCCGCTGACCGCCGTCACCGAGCGCAAGACGATCTCCAAGGCCCTCGACGCCTGCGCCTCGCAACTGGACGGCAGCGAAGCCGCACCGGAGTACTACAGGCGACGGCGCCGCATCTTCTACAACTCGCTGCGCTACGCCGTACTCGAGGAACGCCTGCGAGGCAACCCGCTCGACGACCAGGCGCTCAGGAGCGAGTGGAAGCAACCCAACGTCGACGACGCGGTGGACCCGCGGGCGGTAGGCAACCCACAGCAGATCGCCCAGGCGCTGGTCACGTGCAGCTACTTGGGCCGCCGGCAGGGGCCGCGCTTCGTGGCCTTCTTCGGCTGCATGTACTACGCGATGATGCGCCCGGCCGAGGTGAGCCGACTGCGGCGGATCGACTGCCATCTGCCGGACTCCGGGTGGGGGAAGCTCATCCTGGAGGCGTCCACGCCTGAGGTTGGCAAGGACTACACCAACAGCGGCGACCTGCATGATGAGCGCAGTCTCAAGGGCCGCACGAAGAAGACGGTTCGGGTGGTGCCGATCCCTCCCGAGCTGGTGGCCTTATTACGCGAGCACATGGCCCGGTTCGGCGTGGCCGAGGATGGCCGGTTGTTTCGTTCTGAGAGCGGGCGACCGGTGCCGAAGTCCACCTACTCACGGTTATGGAAGAAGGTCCGCACGCTCGCGCTCACCCCCGAGCAGTTCGTGACGCCGCTGATGGGCAAGCCGTACGACTTGCGGCACGCCGGGGTCACCTGGCGGTTGTCCACGGGGGTTCCTGCGGCTCAGGTGGCCGAGTGGGCTGGGCACAGCGTGGAGGTTCTGCAGCGGATCTACCACCGATGCATGGCCGGATACGACGAGGTGTGGATCGAACGCATGGATCGCGCCCGAGAGGAAGCCAGTGGTTCCTGACTCGCGAATGACTCGCGGAATTCGCCGCAGCATGCCGGAAAGTGCGGGGAGATGGCACAGCCGAACGATCTTGAAAACAAGCAAAAAAGCCAGGTCAGACGATGTCTGACCTGGCTGCCGGAATG
>NZ_JBAHWD010000035.1:0-93404 GCF_037044575.1 Nonomuraea sp. LPB2021202275-12-8
TTTCGAAGCCATTCCTGCTCCTGCTCTCGATGGGGGCTGTCCGGGACGGCGCCCGCGACGGACGGTCCGCCGGCGGGCGGCCAGCCTGCCGGCGGACCTCGCCGCCCCGGCGCACGCCAGCTGGTTGGCACTCTCCAGGGGTGAGTGCCAGGCGTCTCGTCGCACTCTACCCACAACTTGCGTGCCGCGCACCTAGTGCGTACCGCGCAACATCGGATAAAGTCTCCTCATGAACGACGACGCCATGGATCTCCGGGCGCGCAACAAGCAGACCACCCGGGAGGCGATCAGCCACGCCGCGCTGCGCCTGGCCATCGAGCAGGGCCCCCACGGGCTTGCCCTGGTGCGCGTCCATGACATCGCCACGGCCGCGGGAGTCTCCCCGCGCACCTACAACAACTACTTCTCCAGCAGGGAGGAGGCGATCTGCTCCTTCCAGGCCGACCAGTCCAAGCGCGTGGGAGAGGCGCTGCGCTCCCGGCCCGCCGGCGAGCCGCTGGACGAGGCTGTCGTCGCGGCCGTGATCGAGCTTTACACCAACCCCGAGCCCGACAAGGCCGGCCTGCGCATGATCATGTCGACGCCCGAGCTGGAGGGCGAGGCGCTGAAGGCGTTCACCATGGCGGAAGGCCCGCTCGCCGAGGCGATCGCGACGCGCACCGGCCCCGGACGCGACCTGTTCTGCGCCGTCACGGCCGCCGCGGTCGCCGGCGCCGTCCGCGTGGCGGGGCGGCACTGGCTCGAACCCGGCAACACCGACTCCTTCGCCACCATCCTGCGCCGCGCCCTGTCCTGCGTCTTTCCCGCCGCGCGACCCGCGGACCCGCAGGACCAGTGACCAGCACGCGCATGCCCTCGGGGGCTTGGCGGGACCCCTTTCCGCGATGTCGCCCCACGGGGCCATCGCGACCGTCGCCAGGAGCGCCGCTTCTCACCTCTCGGCGCCTCACTTGACCGCGCCGCATTTCGAGTGAAATTCTAGTATTTCGATCTAGTATCGGTGAGTCGAGACATCGGGAAGACGGGAGCGCGAGCATGCCGGTCGAACGATGACCTCCGCCGCGGACGCACGCCACGCGGAAGGTGACGAGAGAGAACGTCTCCGCCGCGCCTGGCTGATTCTCTCGGTGGTGAGCCTGGCCAGCGTGCTCACCGCGCTCGGCGGCAACGCGCTCAATGTCGCACTCCCCCAGCTCGTACGGCAGACCAACGCCGGCGCCGCCGCCGCGAGCTGGATCCTCATCGCCTTCCAGCTCACCACGACCGTGCTCATGGTGGTGTTCGGCCGGCTCGCCGACATGTTCGGCCGCCGCACGATGTACCTCGCCGGCCTGGCCACCTACACCGTCGCCAGCCTGCTGGCCGGTTTCGCACCGGACGCGTGGCTCATCGTGGCGCTGCGGGTCTTCCAGGCCGCTGGGACCGCCATGCTGCTCACCAACAGCGCGGCACTGGTCACCGACGCCTTCCCCCGAGCCAGGCTCGGCGAGGGCATGGGCATCTACACCGCTTCGTTCTCCATCGCCCAGCTCTTCGGCCCCACGGTCGGCGGCTTCTTCGCCGAGCATCTCGGCTGGCAGTGGGTGTTCTGGTTCAACGTGCCGATCGGCTTACTCTGCCTGGCGTGGGGGGTCCTGGTCCTGCCCAGGGGACGGGTCGCCGGCGCCGAGCGCGGCCTCGACCTGCCCGGCAACGTGCTCGTCCTGGCCGGTCTGGGCGGGCTGCTGCTGGCGCTGTCGGAGGTGACCCGGCTCGGCTGGGACCATCCGCTGGTCGTCGGCGGCCTGATCGCCTTCGTGCTGGCCCTGCCTCTGTTCATCTTCTGCGAAGGCACGGCACGCCATCCGGTGGTCGACATCCGGATGTTCCGCGACGCTTCGTTCGCCCTC
Source organism: Nonomuraea sp. LPB2021202275-12-8 (assembly GCF_037044575.1). Lineage (NCBI taxonomy): Bacteria > Bacillati > Actinomycetota > Actinomycetes > Streptosporangiales > Streptosporangiaceae > Nonomuraea > Nonomuraea sp. LPB2021202275-12-8. The sequence goes on from NZ_JBAHWD010000035.1 coordinate 1,890, forward strand.
GGCACGGCGGCGTCGTTCCTGAACTCGGTGGCCCGCATCTCGGTGCTGTTCCTGGTGTCGCTGTTCTACCAGGCAGTGCGCGGCGAGGAGCCGGTCTCGGCGGCGCTGAAGCTGCTGCCGCTGTCGGTCGCGGCGCTGGCCGCTTCGGTGCTGTCGGGGTTTCTGCAGCGGCGCCTGAGTCCACGGACCGTGACGGTGGTGGGGGCGTCGTTGACCACCGCCGGACTGGCCGGGCTGCTCTGCACGATCTCCGCGACCGTCGCCTACGCTCCCCTGGCGGCGTTCCTGGTGCTCATCGGTCTCGGCTCGGGCCTGTTCCTGCCCTCCAACACCACCGTGCTGCTCGACGGGATCTCCTCCAACCGGCTGGGCATCGTCAACGCCATGCGCCTGATGCTCCAGAACACCGGCGGGGTGGTGGGCACCGCCATGGTCCTGTCGGTGATCACCGTCCCGGTGCCCGCCGTCCTGCACGACTCCGTCTTCGCCGGGACGCTGTCGCAGGTCGCCCCCGGCTCCGTCGCGGATCTGGTCGACGGCTACCGGTGGGCGCTTGGCTGCATGACGGCCGTCGCCGCCCTGAACGTACTCACCTGCCTGGGCAGAAGACGCGCAGGGACAGAAAGGATCTTCACGCGAGGCTGATCCGGCGAGAAGTCCGCCGACCGTACGAGCGCGTGAAGACCTCCCCGAATCAGCTAGAGAATCTCGATCGCACGTTCGGGGCAGTTGGACACCGCGAGGCGGGCCGTGTGCTGCTTGTCCGGCGGCACCATGCCATCACCCCTGACGAGTCCGTAGCCCTCGTCGTCTTCGCTGAACAACTCAGGGGCCAGGTCGTAGCAGCGGCCATGCCCTTGGCAGCGCTCGGGATCAATCCGTACTTTCATCGCTTGTACTCCGCTCTACGTACGGTGATATCGCAGGTGAGGCGAGAGCTCCCACGACACGGGCGAGCAACGCACCCCACTCCTCGTCGTCAACAGCGTGCAGGTCCGGCGTGATCAGCGCGCTGCCCATCGACAGCAGGAGGCAGAAGTGGGCCAACGCTTCAGGCGACAGCGCCGGGTTCAGCTCGCCGCCGTCCTGGGCAACGCGCGCGAGCTCGGCCAACCAGTCGGCGCGCTCGCCGACGTAGCCGCGCATAGGCCTGGCCACGCCCTCGTCACGGCGGGCCGCGACGAGGGCCTCCACGATGAGGTGGCTGCGGGTGGCGTTGCGGTGCGGCAGCCAGCGGCCGATCGTGAGGAGCAGGTCGGGGACCGACAGATCGGGATCGGCGGCGAACAGGTCGGCCATGCGCCGCCTGCCGTACGCGCTCAGCGCGGCCACCAGCAGCTCCGCCTTCGAGCCGAAGTGCGCGTACAGCGCCCCGTTGCTGACCCCGGCGGCCGCGGCGATGTCGGCCACCCGCGTGCCGTCGTATCCGCGCTCGGCGAACACCTCCGCGGCTGCTCGCAGCAACCGTTCACGAGTCTCGGCGGGGGTGACGCCGGCGATGCGCCCCATGAGTTAATTAAATGACTGTTCATTTTGTTCGTCAAGTCGCGTCGGCGGCGCATCGCTGTTGTCCGGGGCGCTTGCAGATGTCAGTACGGCAGACGAGCTGTCAGTGGACTTGGCAGCAGGCCATCGGCGGTTCGCACTGGTGACCGTTCCTGCGCCTGGCGAGTCGTTCGCGGAGCGCAGAGCCGAGTACGCCAGCATGTACGGAGCATGAATCGCCACCTGTGGATACATCGGCAGGCTAGATCAGCGAGACGACCGGAGCAACGACGCCTTATTGACCCGCCGACCGGCCGATGACCGCCGGGTTCAGAGGTAGTTGATGCCGGTCAGTTCTTCGGCCACCGCCCAGAGCCGCTTGCCGACGGCCGGATCGGCCGCCTCCCGGCTGAGCCGGGCCTCGGTGACCGGGCCCCACGTCTCCCGGAGCCGGGACGGCCCGAAGAACTGGCCGCCCCGCACGCCGGGCTCGGTCGCGGCGCGCAACTGCGGCAGCGCGCCCTGCTCCACCGACTGGGTGGCCAGCAGGCCGAACCGCGCGATCAACTGCCCGAGCCGGCCACGGTGCTCCCAGGCACGCGGAGTCAGGTTGGTGCGGGTGAGACCGGGGTGGGCCAGCGCACTGACGATCGGCGATCCGGCGGCGCGCAGGCGGCGGTCCAGCTCAACGCCGAAGATCGTGGTGGCGAGCTTGGACCGGCCGTAGGCGGGAACGGCCCGGTAGTCACGCTCGAACATCAGGTCGTCGAAGTCGAGGTGCGCGTTCTTGTGGGTGATCGAGCTGAGACTGACCACCCGGGCTTCCCGCGCCTCGGCCAGTTTGCCGAGCAGCAGGCCGGTCAGTGCGAAATGGCCCAGCATGTTGGTGCCGAGCTGCAGCTCGAAGCCGTCGGTGGAGGTGCGACGCGGGCCGAGGAGCACCACGCCGGCGTTGTTGACCAGCAGGTCGATCGCCGGGTGGTCGGCGGCCAGCTTCGCGGCGAACGCGCGTACCGAATCGAGAGAGGCCAGGTCCAGCTCGCGCACCTCGACGTCGCCGCCGATCCGGCGTGCGGCCTCCTCGCCGGCAGCGGTGTTGCGGACGGCCAGCACCACATGGGCGCCGTGGCGGGCCAGCTCGGTGGCGGTGACCAGGCCGAGGCCTGAGTTCGCGCCGGTCACGACGGCGACCCGGCCGCGCTGGTCGGGGATGCGGTCGGCGGTCCATCCGGTCATCTGCTGCTCCTGGAGGTGTCGGTGCGCTGGATCGTCGACGTTAGGAGTGATCCGGGCCGGCTCGGTCGTTCTCGGTTGCCTAGGTCTGCGGGACCTACCTTGGATGCTCAGCGAGGCGGCACACTTTGCGGCATGACCCATCCGTACGCTCGTGAGCTCGGTGATTTCCTGCGCGCCCGGCGCAGCCGGCTGCGTCCGCGCGACGTCGGCCTGGAGCCGGGCGGCCGGCGCAAGGTCACCGGGCTACGGCGCGAGGAGCTGGCCCTGCTGGCCGGGCTGAGCACCGACTATTACCAGCGGATGGAGCAGGGCAGGGAGGTACGCCCGTCCGACGACGTCCTGGACGCGCTAGCCGGCGCGCTCTGCCTCGGCGAAGAGGAACGCCGGCACCTGTTCACGCTGGCCCACGCCGCCCGGCGGCCGATGCCCGCCCGAATGAAGCGCGATCCGGAACGGGTGCCGGACAGCACACGGCGTCTGCTGCGGGTGATGGACACCCCGGCGGTCGTCCTCGGCCGGCATCTCGACCTGCTCGACTGGAATCTGATGGCGGAGGCGCTGCTCGGTGCCCCGGACGCCTACCCGCCCGACCGGCTCAACATGCTCCTGCTGATGTTCGACGACACGATGACTGGCGAGCGGACCTGCCCGGACTGGGAGCGGCAGGCCTTGGACTACATCGGTATGATGCGCGCCGCCGTCGCCACCGATCCCACTCACCCCCGTGCCACCGCGATCGTGGGCGAGCTGAGCATCCGCAGCGCCGAGTTCCGGCGGCTGTGGGCCCAGCACGACGTACGCGAGTCGGTCAGCGGCACCAAGACCTTCCGGGTTCCCGAGGTCGGCGACATCGTCCTGGACTGGGACACCTACCCCCTGCCGGGCAGCCCCGGCCCGGTCATGCTGGTCTTCACCGCCGAGCTGGGCAGCGCCGACGCGGACCGGCTGCAGCTCCTGGCGTCGATGCACGCGACCCGCTCAGCGCACCGCTGAACCAGAGTGTCCGCTCCGCTGGTGAGTGCCCACTGCCCCGAAGCGGTGACGACCGAGCACGTCACCGCCATGGGCGCCCGCGCTCGATCAGGTGAGCGCTCCTGCCGCGATCCGCTTGTCGGCTGCCCGCCGGTCGGTAACCGACCGTAGCGCGGCGCGCACGACGTTTGCCAGCTTTGATGACCTCCACGGAAAGGCGTCCAGCGGCAGATCCGACAATCGGATTTCTTCACGTCAACGTGTACGCGGGTCTACACCAGAGCCTGTGCGCCGATACCTCCACCCGATGGCACTTGATCTTCGACCGGGTACTGCCAACTTCGATGACGCGAGCACCGGTATTTCGACGTTCGCCGAAATGACAGTGCCCAGGTCGGGAGCAGGTTCCACTGTCATCTTCGCTGCGTCCAGACAGCTGTCTGGCGTCACCCAACTTGATCATGCGTCAGAGATCCAGATGGTGAGACCGTGGAGGTGCCAGTCGATTCTCAGGCCGCCAGCAGCTACAGGGGCCTGGGCCAAGATCCGGCCACGAGTGATCTCCGGCGACACACCACAACAGAACCCCATCCCGCCGACACTCACCGCTTAACCTGCAGAAACAGGATCACGTAGAGATCAACTCATACACCATTCCGCTGGACGACTGAGCCGCAGGACGACCGTTCGAGCGTTCCAGCGGTTTTCGGCGAGCGAGCAATGGAAGGGCCTGACATGTCCAACCACTTCACCGGCCTCAGCCTTGGGCCACCACTCGGCGACCAGCGCCTCGATCTGTGCGACCTATACGCCTTCGGGGCACCCGGCGATCCGAGCAGGACTGTTCTCATTCTCAACGCCAATCCCAACGCAGATGCCCTGCACCCCGACGCCGTATACCGCCTGAACATCGACAACGACGGCGATTACCTGACCGACGTCGCCTTCAGCTGGGTCTTCAGCCCGCCGGCATCCGACGGCTCCCAGACCTACAGCGTCTTCATGGCAACCGGTATGGAGTCCCGCAGCCCCGAGGCGGTCGGCACCAAGATCGTGTCGGACGCCGCCGTCTCTTTCGGCCCCCAGGCCAACGTGGTCAGCAGCGGCGACTACAAGATAGCCGCCGGTAGCCGCAGTGACGCCTTCTTCTTCGACTTCGACGGAATCAAGAGTCTGTTCGACACCAGCGGCAACCGGAATTTCACCGCACCGCATCTGGGCGGGAAGTCCCCGTGGACCGGCGTCGACTCCAACACCACGGCCAACGTCTTCTCCATGGCCATCGAACTGCCGACCGCGGAGCTGGCGCCCAAGCCCGAGCTGCACATCTGGGGCCGGTGCAGCGTCCTGCGCGACGGCGAACTCGTCCACGCGGACCGGGCCGGACACCCGTCAATGAGCAGCTTCTTCAACACCGACGACACGAAGGAGGAGTACAACGCCAGCGAGCCGGTCAACGACCGGACCAAGTGGACGGACCAGTTCGTCCACCTGTTGGGCCACACTGGCGGCTACTCCCGTGAGGAGGCGATCACCGCGCTGGACGAGCACGACCTCCTGCCGGACGTGCTGCACTTCGACCCGTCCAAGCCAGCCGCGTACCCTAATGGCCGGACATTCACCGAAGACGTCATCGACATCCGCGTCGCGTTCCTCACCAAGAACGAGGCGCCGCCCACCGGTCTGACGCCGCACACCGACACCCTGGACCGGTTCCCGTACCTCGGCGACCCGCACCCGGCAGCCACCTCCTGACAGATCCCGGGGGACGCACCCGGGGCTCCGACGGCCGAACCGGCTCAGCCGTCGGAGCCGTTCCCCGATCCGGTTCGGCCGTGGGTCGCCTCGGGTGTGTCCAGTCAGTGGCTCTGGCATGAATCCGGGAGTGACGGAGTGTGCGGGCCGGCACGGGAGGGCGGGGACGGGACGCCGTTCGGACAGGAACAGCGGGCCACGGGTGCGCGACGTACCGTCGGGTGGGCGATGCTCTCCTCTTCGACGATCTCAGCCGGCGGCCGGGTCCGGCCGAGGCGTAGGCGCGGTGGGTGTTGGGATTGGCCTCCCGGGCGGTCGAGAGGAATGCGTCGGCGGCCGCGGCGAGGCCGCCGCCCTGCTGACCAGAGGGGAATCCCATCAACGCCGGATTCCGTGCCAAATCTCTCTGACTCCCCGAGACGTCCGGGCCCGGCGGTGAGGGGCGTCGTGGCCATCAGTAGCCGCCGCGGCCGATCTCGGTACCCGTCACCGATGTCCGCACCTGTCCACCGGCCGCAGACTCGCCGGTGAGAGGGAGCGTGCGACATGCCGCGAGACACACCGACCAGATCACCCGAAGTCAGCGTGCGCCGGGCGGGGCGGCGCCCATGGCCCAGCGCCACCACGCTGGGCGTGAGCAGCGCCGCGCCGACGCCGATGACCACCATGGCAGGCATCAGCGGCAGGTAGCCGTGGTCACCACAGCAGGAGCTGTGGTGTCGCCCACGCGCGATTCCAGCCCCACTGCCATGTGAAACGCTCGTCATCACCACACAGTGCGCACCGCTGCCCGGTGCGCACGTCGCCCAGGCCAACATCCCGCTCCCCAACAACCCCATCAGGGAGGGGAGCGTCCACGCTCCGTGCACATCGGGATACACCATGCTCTCGGGCGGCGTGTACCTGTCCAAGTCCGACGGCACCGAACAGCAGGGAGGGGTTCTCGACTCGCTCCCGGGCGCCGAGGGCTGGATCGTCACCGGAATCTCCCATAATTTCGCCGACACCAAGCTGGTCGCCCTGGCACAGTGCTTCCTTCCCGCCAGCTGACCTGACCTGAACTCCCGCAGCAGGGCGCCCGCCCCGATACCTCGGGGCGGCTCGACGGCTCGGCGTCGTCGGTGGTGCAGCAGATGGGCAGCTGGCCTGGCTCCCATCGTGTTTCGCCGGCTGGTGTCAGTGGGGTGTTGGCGGTGGATGCCGTCGGATTGAGGTAGCGGGGTCTCGTGTGTGCACGGGTGTGCGTTGACCCGGGTTCCAGATGACGGAGGCCAGACAGACCTCGAGGAAGGCCGGAGGGTTCAGCTCGACGAGGCCGAGACCAGGCGGGCCGAGGGAGCCGGCAAGACGTGTCACATCTCGTACCACCAGCAATCATTCATCGCGACACCCCTGGTGGCCACCCTCCTCAAGATCAGAAATTCTCGCGGTCGGCGTATCCGCGCGCAGCCGTGGGGTACCGTGCCCGCCATGAGCGAACCAGACGGCCTCCTCGAACTTCTCGTGGACATGGCCAACAGAGGCTTCTCCGACCACAGCATCAGCCTTGCTGTGAACGGCACGATCATCTCCGGCATGCTCGCCTCAGGACAGGAGTACGCCCAGGAGACGGCAGCTCGGATCCGCGAGGCCGCTGGAACCGATCATCGGGGCATCGATGTGTTCTTCGACAAGATGGCGGAAGAGTGGGCCGCCACCAGGGACAACGATGAGACGGAAACGGAGGTGGCGTTCGATCCGCCGCGCTACATCCACATCAAGGACGGGTGCGTGGTCGCGGGCGAGGATCTCGCGTTCGGGGAAGGGTGCTGGTGGCGGATCCGCATCGCTGAGGTGAGCGGTTGGACATTCACCAGGGTTGTTCCAGCGCCGGCACCGGTGGACCTCGGGTAGACCCGGTCGCGTCACGAGACGGGGCGCAGCGTACCGCTGCCGATGTCTCTAGCTGTCTGACGTGTTCGAACCGGCGAAGTCAGCAGGGGGAGCGGCATCCGGGCCAGCCCCCGCAACGGCCCGCACGCTACCCCAGCGAGGACGTTCGTCCTTGTGAAGGGCTGGGGCCGCCTATGCCCAGCGCGGCGCCACAGCGTTCGCGCCCTCAGCCGTGAACGCTGTGGCAGAAGGCGCTCGGGTAGCAACCGCAGCCTGGCCGGGCCGCACCGTGCCCTGATCGGTCACATCCACTTCACGCCCAGTCAGCTGGCCGGCAGCGGCCGCAGAGGCTCGAGACCTGCGTCTCGAGCCTCTTCTTTCCGGTTCACAGATCCCGAGTCGGCGCAGCTGCTCGTCCGTCCCCCTGTCTGCGCTGTCCCGGCTCAGGGCGGCGACGCCCAGCCAGCCGGGCAAGCCTTGGCCGAGATCCGCTGCCCACGGGCTGTCCATGATGGCGGCCAAGCCCCTGTTCGCACGCCAGCCGCGTACTCGACGAGCCAGGCTCGTGGCCACCCGCGCGATCCTTCGCCGTCTTTGCGAGGTGCGGAGGGACGCGTTGCCGCGCTTCGTGACGATTAGCCGGCCAGCCGGATGACCTGTCCGGAGTCAGGAACCGAGCAGGTTCCAGGAGTTGATCATCAGCGCGGAGCCGGCGTTCGGCGGACCCGGGTTCTGGCGAGTGTTCGCCCGCTTGCCCGTCGCGGTTCGAGCCGCCATGCTGTTACCCGCCGCGCCGCTCGGCCTGCGGAGACGAGGCCGATGGGTGGTCCGGCGCCTTCTCCTCCGCGCTTGACGAGGAGAAGAGCGGGTCGAGGTATGAGCCCCAGGTGAAGTTGCCCGAGGAGTAGAGCGTCCACGGGCCGGAGGCGGACGCCGTCGGCCAGTTGGGGTTGTCGGGATTCAACCAAGTGGTCTGGACGTAGTAGCCGTCCTTGGGGTCGAGACAATCGGTCCAGGTGTACCGGCCCGCCCCCAGGTAGAAGTTCGGCCGCACGATGTCCACGGCGCCGCCGAGGAACTGCGCCCAGTTGTAGTTGCCGGCGGCCAGTTGGATCGGGCGGTCCACGCATGAGGTGCCCATCGAATCGACCGGGTTCTGCGTCAGATACTGGGTCTTGTAGTTGTAGGCGACCGGGGCCGCATCAGAGACTCCTGTCGTGACGCCGAGGACGGTGCCGCCCGCACTCGCGCCGCTCGGCCGGGCGGTTGAACCGCCGGTACCCGTCGAAGCGGCCGAGGTTCCGGTTAAGGCGAGACCCCCGGCCACCGTGGCCGCGGCCGCGATCGTCGACAGTTTCCGGTAAGTGCGCATGTCAGTTCCCCTTCTGCGTTTGCGTGCCGACGAGCGTTCCGTGTCGCTTCGGTCGGCCTTCCCTCTCACCACAGAGGATGCAAGTCGTGGCCGGGCCCCGTCTTTCGGGAGAGCGCACAGGCTTTTAGTCAGCGCGCACTGTCGCGCACTGCTGACGGAACTGGCGCGGGGACAGGCCGTAGGCGCTGCGGAATGCCTGGCTGAAGTGCGCTGGGCTGGTGAAGCCCCACCGGGCCGCGATCGCGGTGATCGAGTGGGCGGCCAGCCGGAGATCGGCCAGGTCACGCCGACACTGCCGCAGGCGGCGCCGGCGAATCCAGCCGGCGACCGTGTGCCCTTCCTGCTGGAACAGCTTGTGCAGGTAGCGCAGCGAGATGTGGTGCGCCGCGGCGATGGCGTCCGGGGTCAGGTGCGCATCACCCAGGTTCCGCAGGATGAAGGCGTGGATTTCGGCCATCAGTGCGCGCCGCCGGATGTCGGGCGGCACCGCGCTCTGGGTGTCCAGCGCGCCGGCCAGCGCCGCGGTCAGCACGTCCAGCGTCAATGTGGACAGCCGGGCAAGGTCGGCCGGGCTCAACTCGTGCAGGTGCCGGGCCAGTTGCAGCAGGAACTGCGAGGACAGCGCGCCGATGCCCTGATCGCCCGGGATGCGGAGCGCGATCAGATCCCGCAGGTCCCGCTGTGGGAATGGCAGTAACGACCGCGGAAACTGCAGGCACACCATCTGAGCCGCTCGCTCGCTCGGCGCCAGCCGGGTCAGGTAGGGATGCGAGCTGTCGCGGAGGGACAGATCACCAATGTGAAGATCCGCGTGCCGGCCGTCCTGCTCTCCCCACACGCGACCGCGTACGGTGCAGGTCACCAAGAACGTCTCGGGGTCGCATTGGCGGATCAGCCTGGGCGTGCGGTGAATCGACAGTGGCGTCGCGGTCAGCAAGACCACCTGCACGGGGCCGAGCTCGCTGAAACTGGCCTGCGCCCTGAAGGCGCTCTCCAGATGCGGTTCACAGCGGGCATCGAGCGGCACCCACCGCTTCGCGCTCACCTCTCGCCAGGCGACGAATCGCTCCTTCGCCGGGACCTCGGCAGTGCTGACCATCTCCACAACGCCTCCTCGGCGTCAACAGCCGTCACGGCCTATCCTCGGCAATCGGCTCCGCGTCGTCGTCGTCCGCTCGGCGCGGGTGCCTGTACCTCTGCCGGAGTACAGAGCCGATCGTTCCGCCGAGTCGTCACAGGAGCGAATATCGATTGGCCGGCTTCTCGATCATGTCCGATGCTGGGGTCGTGATCAGGATTCCGCCGCGTACGGCTACCGACGCCTACTTCGCCAAGATGAGCGGGTCGAGGCGTCTCGACATCGTCTTCGACATCGATCTTGGAGAACTGCTGGAAGGCCACCACGTGGTTGCCCGCGGACTGGAGATATCGGACGCCGGCGGCGTGCTGCACTACGAGTTCGTTCCCGGACTGCGGCAACACGAGATGGAAACCAAAGGACCGTTCTTCTGGTATTGGACGCTGTCCACTGAGGATGACCTTGGCACCCCTTACCGCGACGACAATGGCGGTGCCTTCGATTCGGGCTATGGAGTGCCAGAGTATGCCCTTTGCGAATCGACCTGGGAAGGCGCGATCGAGATGAAGGTGCTCGTCTCGGTGGACATGGAGGGAATCTCCGTCCGCTGCGCTTCGATGGCTCTGTGCAGCTGGAAGTCCAGGTACATCGCCCACGGATGACCGAACGCGCGCTCCTGGTGCCGGGAATGGAACTCGAAGACGGCTGTACCCTGCGCTACGCGGCGCCGGACTTCCCGACGACGTACCAAATTATCGAACTCATCGCCACGCTCGGTGCCATCTGATCACGATCTACGGCTGTGGTACGGGTCCGCTCGACCACCCGACCGGAACGGCTGTCCTGGTGCCGAGGCGCATACCCGATGACACCGCATTAACGGGCTCGTGATCCAAGATCTCCCCGGTAAAATCTGCGGCAGTCCGAACATGACGAACAACGTCCGGCCCTCGCGCACCTGAATGTGTTGGCATCCTGTAGCCGTGCCGCGCAGTCAAGATGTCGATGATGCAAAGCTAACCTCACTGCCTCTTGGGTCTTCTCAAGTGGTTTCGCCTTTCGTGAATCTGCATGGCGGCGAAGGCGTCACTCGTGGTCCGTATCTCGGGCCGGGTCGTGCGCGCCGAGGCGCGGGAGCCGGCCGCCCCGCACCGCTTCGACGTACCTCTTTAGCTCTCGGCAGGAGAGGGAGATCCCGCGCGTCATAAGGCGTACGGGATCTCCATCGGATTCGGCCATGGAGTGGAACGCGATCTTCGCGCCACCGACGATGGCGCCCTCAGACGTCGCACCCGCCTTGGCGATCCGAGTCCCATCGACGATCTGGGTCGACAGGGCGTCCCACATCTCCGCAAGATCGCAAATTGGTGGCGCCGTCGTACATACTCATCGATCTCACCCGCCCGCTACCGCTCCCGCAGATCTACCACGATCGGGTCGCCGAACGCGGCGGTCAGGCCGCCCAGTGGAACCCCTGCCAACAGGAACGCGAACACCGGTACGGCCACCCCGGCCGACAGCGGGCGGAAGCGGATGTAGACGCGGATCTCCCTGGATGCGCAGGCGGCGGAAGGCGTGCAGCAGGGCGAAGGTCTGCTCGACGACGTAGCGCTGTTTGCCCAGGCCGGAGCCGTGTTCGGTGCCGCGGCGGGCGATCAGGGGGCGGATCTGCAGCTCACGGATCAGCCGACGGTACTCGTCGTGGTCATGGCCTCGATCGGCCAGGACAACATCCGGCCGTTGGCGTGGACGGCCGCATCCCAGAGCCGAAGCCCAGCTCCTGTGGCAGGTGCTCCCAGGCGATCCCGGTTGTGCAGCACGAACAAGATGCCCTGCAACGCCAGCCGATCATCGAGCCGCTCACGTCCCGGATGCCGGAACCACCGCTGACGCCGGGGCAGCAACGGCTCGATCACCACCCAGAGATCGTCATTGACCTCCCACGGCTTCGCCCGCGCCACCTGATACCCCTCTCGTCATCGCTCCAGCGAGAGATCAAAGCACAACAGAGATCATTCTGTTAGGACCTCTTAGCCCTCCACGGCAGTAGTGACGAATTCATCAGGAGATGTTGACGATATACTCATAAATGACGATAGTGTCAGCTTGTGGAAGGAGGTTGCCCAATGGATCACCATGACCCGCACGCCGGCCTGCACAGTGAGCAGGGTTCCTTGAAGGGCGAGCACCTGGGCAGGGCGCCCAACCCGATCATCAAGGTGCACGATCTGGCCTGGCTGGAGTTCCGCAAGCCGGATCTGCAGCGCGCGGAATCGTTCGCGCACGCCTTCGGATTCACCACGGCGCTGCACACCGCGGATGAACTCCACCTGCGCGGCACCGACGCCGGGTCCCCGTGCGTGCTCATCCGCAAGGGGACCCTGTCGAAATTCATCGGTCCGGCTTTCCAGGCGGCCGACCCCAGCGACGTGCTCCGGCTCGCGCAGGCCACCGGGCGGAAGGCCGCGCCGCTGCCGGAGAGCTTGGGCGGGCTCGCCGTCGACCTGCCCGACCCGAGCGGTAACAGGGTGCGGGTGGTGTCGGGCACGCACGATCTGGCCGCGTTGCCCGCCCAGGTGCCCCTGACGTTCAACTTCGGGCATGCCGCAGCGCGGACGAACGGCACCCAGCGGCCGCCGCGCGCCCCGGCCAAGGTGCAACGGCTCGGGCACGTTGTCCTGCAGACCACCCGGTACATCGAGACGCTGGACTGGTATCTGCAACACCTGGGCCTGATCGTCAGCGACTTCCTCTACTACCCGGGGCAGCGCGAACGCGGGCCGGTGATGAGCTTCATCCGCTGCGACCGCGGCATGACGCCCACCGACCATCACACGCTCGCGATGACCCTCGGCCCGGTCAACCGCTACGTGCACTCCGCCTATCAAGTCGCCGATCTCGACTCGCTGGCCGCGGGCGGCCAGCACCTGCTCGAACTGGGCTACCGGCGTTCCTGGGGCATCGGCCGGCACATCCAGGGCAGCCAGATCTTCGACTACTGGCGCGACCCTGAGGGCTTCCTGGTCGAGCACTTCAGTGACGGCGACATGTTCGACTGCACGCTCGAACCCGGCTGGGCGCCCATGACCGCCTCCGGGCTGGCCCAATGGGGGCCTCCGGCGACCAAGGACTTCCTCGGCCTGGCTCCCGGCCGGGAGCCGCTGCGCGAGCTGCGCGGGATCGTCCGCGCGCTGCGCGAGGACAACGAATTCGACTTGCACCGCCTGCGCGGCCTGCTGAAAGTAGCCAGCTCATGAGCACCTCCATCCTCCGCACCGCCGACGCCTGGTGGGTTGCCACGCCCGCCGGCGCCGCCAAGGTGGACACCCAGGCCGCCACCACCGGACAGCTGCTGGCCGACCGGCAGGCAATCGCCGCGGCCGGCACCAACGCCGACACGGTGGCCCTCGACAGCCTCACCCTGCTGTCACCGGTCACGGCGCCCTGCCGGGTTGTCGCTCAAATGACGAACTTCGCCTCGCATGTCAAGGACGTGGGCATGAACCCCGCCACCGTCCCGCTGACCTTCTTCCGCAAGTCCTCCGGCTCGATCAGCGGACCCTACGACGAGGTCATCCGGCCCGCCCACGTGCGGCTGCTGGATTACGAGGTGGAGATCGGGCTCGTCATCGGCCGGCAGATGCCCGTCGGCGCCACGGTCACTGCCGACAACCTCACCGACTACGTCGCGGGCCTGGTCGTCACGAACGACATCTCCGCCCGCGACCTGCAGCTGCTCAAGACCCAGTTCTACGAATCCAAGTCCTACCCCACCTTCACCCCGGTCGGCCCCACCCTGGTGCTTCTGGAACCCGGCGAGCTCAAGCGGTTCGCCGACCTGAGGCTGCACCTGTCGGTCAACGGCGAACTCCGGCAGAACATGACGGTGGCCGACATGATCTACCAGCCCGTCCACGCATTGCAGGCGCTGACCCGCTTCCAGCGCCTCGACGCCGGTGACCTGCTGTTGACCGGCACCCCCGCCGGCACCGCGCTCAGCGCGCCGCCCAGGCCGATCGGGGTCCTGGCCTCGCTGCTGCCGCCCACGCTCAAGTGGAAACTCTTCTTCGACCGTCAGGCCGGCAACCCCAAGTACCTTCAGGACGGCGATGTCATCGAGGCCGCCGTGGCTACCGATGACCTCGGGATCGACCTGGGGACCCAGCGCACGGTGGTGAGGTACGCGCGATGACGCACCACACTCAGGGCGAGCGCCCCCTGATCCTGGTGCCGCAAGACCTCCCTCTGGTGGAGGCGGTGCCGCTGGCCGAGCGCGACCTGCCGGCCTCCACCTACGAGCTGCTGCACCGTACGGCCACCGCCACACCGCGGGCGCCCGCCTTGCACCTGCTGGGCGAGGGACCGGAGGTGACCTGGAGCTACGGCGACCTGCTGGCCCGCGTGCACCAGGCTGCCAACCTCTACACCAGCCTGGGGCTGGCGCCGGGCGGGACGGTAGGGATGCTGCTGCCGACCAGCGGTCACACCTACGCCGCACTGCTGGGTGCCCAGGCCGTCGGCATCGCCAACCCGGTCAACCCGATGCTGGCCGACCATCACATCATCGACATCTTCACCCTCACCCGGGCCGAGATCCTCGTCGTGGCGGGATCGGGCATGAACCGGGAACTGTGGGAGAAGGCGCTACGCGTGGCCAGGGGACTGCCGCACCTGCGCGCGCTGGTGGTGGCGGGCGACAACGCCGCCATCGACGCGGGTTACGTCCCTCGTGGCGTCGGCGACTTCGAACGGCTCACGGCCGAGCAGCCAGGCGACCTGCTGATCGCTCACCATCGGCCCGGGCCGCAGGATCTGGCCGCCTACTTCCACACCGGCGGCACAACCGGCACGCCGAAGATCGCTCCGCACACGCACTCCATGGAGGTCTACATGGCCTGGGCGCTCGGCTGCTCGGGAGCGTACGCGGGCGACGACGTCGTGACCCTGGCCGGGCTGCCGCTGTTCCACGTCAACGCCCTGCACGTCACCGGGCTGGCGCCGTTCATGCACGGCGCGAGCGTGGCCAGCCTCGGCCCGCTCGGCTACCGCGACAAGACGCTCATGGCCGACTTCTGGCGCATCGTCGAGCGCTACCGCGTCACCGCCTTCTCCGCTGTGCCGACCGTATACGTGAACCTGCCCCCGATCCCTGAGGAGGTGGACATCTCCAGCCTCCGGGCCGGAGTCGTCGGTGCCGCGCCGCTGCCCAGGCGGGTACGCGCCGCGTTCGAGGAGGCGGCCAACGTGCCGATGCTGGAGGGGTATGGCCTCACCGAGGCGACCTGCGCCAGCGCCAGCACTCCCGCCCTCGCGCCGTGTCCGGGTTCGGTGGGGTTGCGCTTGCCGTACCAGCAGATCAAGGCCGTCACGGTGGATGCCGACGGGCGGCCGAGCAGCGACTGCCCACCCGGCCATGCCGGGGTGCTGGCCATCAAAGGGCCGGCGGTCTTCCCGGGCTACCTCGGCCCGGACGGCCCTGATCCCACCGGTATGATCTTCGACGGCTGGCTGGTCACCGGTGACCTCGGCCACGTGGACGCCGACGGCTACGTCTATCTGACCGGGCGTGCCAAAGACCTCATCATGCGCGGCGGTCACAACATCGACCCGCGCTGGATCGAAGAGTCCCTGCTGGCCCACCCCGACGTGACCGGCGCCGCGGCGGTCGGCCGTCCCGACGCGCACTCCGGCGAGGTCCCGGTCGCCTACGTGACCGTTGCCGGTCCCGTCACCGAGCCCGATCTGCTGGCCTGGGCCGGGGCGCACGCCATCGAGCCGGCCGCCGCCCCCAAGGCCGTGCACATCGTCGCATCGCTGCCCACCACGACGGTCGGCAAGCTCTACAAACCCGAGCTGATCGCCGACTCCGTGCGCCGCGTCATCGCCGACCTCGACTCCCGCGGCACGGCCGAGGTCGTGCTGGAAGACGGGCGGCCGGTCGTCCTGATCGGCCCGGATGCGGAGCTGGCCGCCGCGCTCGACCGTTACCCCATCCACTACCGGCTGGTGACCTCATGATCGACCCTGTTGTCCGCGACTTCCTCGCCCGGCATCCTGCGGGCGTGCTGGCTACCACCCGGCCGGACGGCGGGGTGCGACAGTCGGTCGTCTACTTCGCCCTGGACGGCGACCGTCTGCTCATCTCCACCGAACCCGGCCGCGCCAAGGCCAGGGACGTGCAGCGCACCGGGCACGCCTCCCTGTGCGTCATCGGGGCGGCTGCGCCGTACCCGTCAGTGACGCTGGAAGGCACCGCCACCCTCCGGACCGCCGGCATCGGGCCGGACACCGCACGTGTCGTGTCCCGCATCGGCGGCCAGAGCGTCGAGCCGATGACCGATGCGGAGCTGGCCGCGATGAACCGCGTGATCCTCGAGATCATCGTCGAGCGCGTCTACGGCGCCAGCTACCTCCAGCGCACGTCATGAGCGAACTCCGTGAGTCGCCTACCGCTCCGGCGGTCGTCATCATCGGCGCGGGCCCCACCGGACTGACCGCCGCGACCCTGCTCGGCCAGTACGGCGTCGAATGCCTGGTGCTCGAGCGATGGGAGTCCGTTTATCCGGGGCCCCGCGCAGTCGCCCTCGACGACGAGGTCTACCGGATCCTGGTGCGCCTCGGCGTCCGGGACGAGTTCGCCGCGGTCGCCTGGCCGCACCGCGGCCTGCGACTCGTCGATGCGGCTTTGCGGCTACTGGCGGAGTTCCGACGCGACGGCCTCGGCAGGCACGGCTACCCCCAGGGGGTGATGTTCGACCAGCCGGAGCTGGAGGCGATCCTCCGCCGGAATTTGAAACAGTACGAGGCCGTCACCCTGCGCGGTGGCGTCGAGGTCACCGCGCTGGCCCAGAACCGCAGCGAGGTCCGGGTCGACTTCATCGATCGTGCGACGGGCAGCCGGGAATCTCTTCGTGCGGCGTACGTGCTGGGCTGCGACGGCGCCAACGGCGTGACCAGGGCCTCGATCGGCGCCGTCATGCGGGACCTGAAGTTCACGCAGCACTGGGTCGTCGTCGATGTGGAGACCGGGGCCGATCTCGGCCAATGGAACGGTGCACACCAGGTCTGCGACCCGGTCCGCCCCTCGACCTACATGCGCCTCGGAGAGACCCGGCACCGCTGGGAATTCCGGTTGGCGCCCGGCGAAACCGCTGACGACTACTGCGAGATGGCCCGCTTGTATCCGTTGATCTCGCCGTGGACCAGAGGGATTCCTATCGAGAAGCTGGAAATCGTCCGCGCGGCGGGCTACGTCTCTCGCGCGCAGGTCGCCGACCGGTGGCGCGAGGGCCGGGTGTTCCTTTTGGGCGACGCGGCCCATCTCACCCCGCCGTTCGTCGGCCAGGGGATGGGAGCCGGGCTCCGCGATGCGATGAACCTCCCCTGGAAACTCGCCGGTGTGCTCGGCGGGACGCTGCCCGAGACCGTGCTCGACACCTATCAGATCGAACGAAAGCCACATGCCCGCACCCTGATCAGGCTGGCGAGACTGCTCGGCACCGCGATGACGGCGGGCGGCGAGCTGGGCAACGTCATCCGCCAGGTCGTGGTTCCGCGGCTGCACCTCGTGCCCGGCCTCAAGCAACTGGCTTCGGACAGCCAGACACCTGCGCTGCACCGGTCAGACCTGGTGGTGCGGCCACGCCTGCGCCGTACCCTCGCGGGCAGGCTGTGCCCGAACGCGATCCTCGACGACGGCCGGCGTTTCGACGACGTGGCCGCGGGCCGGTTCGCGATCGTCACGTCAACCGAGCCGTCCACCACGCAACGAGCCGAAATCGAGCAGCGCGGAGCAGTTCTCATCACTTCCCGGCCGGGCAGCGAACTCCACGGATGGCTGAGGAAAGGCCGCGCACACGCGGTCATTGTCCGCCCCGACGGCACAGTGCTGCGCACCGGACGTGATCCGCTGGCGCTCGGCGCGAGCCTGCCCCGGGCCTCGGCGGCCGGCTGACAGGCTGACGGTGTTGTCGCCGGGGCCACCACGCCCGGCCGGGTGGTCGCGCAGATGGTCAACGGGGTGAGAGTACGGCTGCCGTTCGTGTGGTGGTACGCCCCCTCGCCGCGTCGAGGATCGCCACAGCGGCGAGGCTGCCAGGTGAGGTGGATGCCCTCGTCAACCCGTCGCCCAGCACAGAATTCTGGGCAAGCGCGGCGCATGTGCGCCCGGGACGACCGGGTGCAATGGTCGGCAAGAGGGGTGCTGGGGATCAGCTGCCGTCGTGACGCCGCCAGTGCTCTTCGAGGGCGGTGGCGACCTGCGCAGGCCGCTGCAGCACCGTCCAGTGGTTACAGTCGAGTTTGATCACCCGTTCCGCGCGGATGGCCCGGGCCAGCTCGTCGGCGAACTCGACTGGGCAGGCGGCGTCGCGTGAGCCCCAGAACACCAGGCCCGGTGCGGTCATCTTCGCCAGATCGGGTTCCCATTCGCTGCCCATCCGCAGCGCGGAGCGGTAGAGCTTGAGGATGCTGTCCTTCATCAGCGCATCCATGTTGCGCACCGTCTGCATGGCCAGGTCGGTGGGGACCTCGAAGCCGGCGGCCAGATCGTCGGCGAGGCTGTCCTTCTTCAGCTCGGCCATGAAACGGTTACCTTCCACCGGGTCCTGCCAGATCTCCGCCAACGGATGCCACACGTACCGAGCGCTGATGGGACCGTTGCCTCCGGCCCAGGTGCGCACCAGGTCGGGACGCAGAGACGCAACCCGGGCGGTGAGGATGCACCCCCAGTCGTGGCCGACCAGGTCGGCCGGCTCATCCAGCTCCTCCAAGCGGCCGACCAGCCAGTCGACGTACTCCTCCTTGGTGCTGCCGAAGCCGTCCGGTAGTGGGACGCCGAACCCGGGCAGGCCCCAGGCTCGCACGTCGGTGTGCGTCAGGTGCCGACGGACGTCCTCCCAGACGCGGTGGGTGTCAGGCACTCCGTGGATGAGGATCGCGGGCATGGGTTTCCTTTCGTGTGTGAGGTCGTCGCTGTTGGCGTGAACAGTGTGACGAGAGGTTCGACGCGAACGGGGCGGCGTAGTCGACGTTCGGGTCTCATCAGGTTCTCCCTCCCAGACGTGCCCAGCCGGGCTCATGGATCATCGCTTCGTGCACGCTCCGGCCGACACTTCGGCGGGCCGGAGCAGCCGAACCTGCGAGGGGAAGACGCAGGACAAAGCTGGCGCCACCGGTCTCGGACTCCCCGGCGTGCAGGCTGCCGAGGTGGGCTTGGGCGATGTCGTGGGCGATCGCCAGGCCCAGGCCGGTGCCGGTGTGGTCGAGGCGGCGTGCGGCCTTCAGCCGGGTGAAGCGCTGGAAAATCCGTTCCCGTTCGGCTTCCGGGACTCCTTCTCCGTCGTCAGTGACCGTCAGCTCGGCGTGGTCGTCGTCGTGGCTGACCTGGACCTCGACCAGGTGCCGGCCGTGCCGTTGGGCGTTGTCCAGCAGGTTGGTGAGCACCCGGCCGATCCGAATCGGGACGGCCTGGACGGTTACCCCGTGTTCCAGGCGGAGCTGGACCGCGATGCGGTCGGTTCTGCGGGCGATCTCGTCACGAACCAGTTCGGCGAGGTCGACGCGCTGTGGCTTCATGGGTGGGCCGGCCTCGATCTCGGCGAGGACCCGCAGGTCGGTGATGATCGCGCCGAGCCGGTCGACGTCTCGCAGCGCCCGGGCGAGCAGGTCGCCGAGGTCGGTCTCATCGGGATACATGCAGGCCTCCTCCAATCCGGCGCGTAGCCCCGCGACAGCCGTGCGCAGTTCGTGTGAGGCGTCGGAAGCGAACCGCTGTTTCTTCTGCAGCTCGCGCTTCAACTCGCGCATCTTGTCGCAGGGTTTCTGGATCGCCGGTGCGGTCCGGCCTTCACCAGATCGGCGCGGAGCCTCGCAGTCATGCAGGGGCGTCAGGTGTGCCGTCACAGCACGTACTCCTTCCGTTGTATTCACATTCCGTGCGTCACCTGCAGGCGCTGCGGGGCAGGTGATCGGTGCCGCTCCCCTCGCCTCGCGGCCAGGTATGCCGAGTTTCGTCAACCATTTCGACCCGATGGGTGCCGTGCGCCCGGCGTGCAGCCGAGGGCGTCGCTGTCGGGGTCGTCCGATGGCTGACCCGGTTCGGGCGTGGTGGACGGGGATCAGGCGAAGACGTCCTGCTGGTAGCGGCCGTCTGCCTCGAGCCGGTCGACCCACTGCCGGGCGGTTTCGTCGTCGCTGCCGGTGTGGCTGCGGTGGATGGCGGCGAGTGCTTCACGTACGGCGGGCGCCATGCGGCGGCCGTCGCCGCAGACGTAGACGTACGCGCCGTCTTCGAGCGCCTGCCACACCGTGTCGGACTCGGCGATGAGGGCGTCCTGGACGAACCGGGCCGGGTGGTCGATCACCGCGGAAAAGGCGGTGTACACCTGGGCGATCCCAGCTTCCTTCCAAGCGTGCATCTCCTCCCGGTAGAACCAGTCGTGCTCCGGGTGGCGGCAGCCGACGAAGACCTGGGACGGGCCCACCTTCGTGCCGTTCTCCCGCTGCCAGGCGCGCTCCTCCAGGAAGCCGCGCAGAGGTGCGATGCCGGTGCCGGGCCCGATGAGGATGAGCGGTGTGGCGGGTTCGGCGGGCGGCGCGAAGGGAGGAGAGGGCACGCGCACGTAACCGTAGAAGACGTCTCCGGGCTTAAGTCGTCCCAGGTACTGGGAGCACAGGCCGCGATACGCGCCGTTGCCCGACAGTGCAGGGCCTTCGACGAGGCCGACGGTCAGCCGTACCTGGCGCGGGCTGGCAAGTGGAGAGGAGGAGATGGAGTAGAAGCGGGGGCGGATGGGCCCCATCATGTCGAGGAACACCGCCAGCGGCAGTTCGACGGCGGGGAAGCGATCCAGGAGATCCAGCACCGAGACCCGCTTGCCGAGGATCTCCTTCTGGTACCGCTCGTCTGCCTCCTCGGTGTCGGTCGCGTAGGCCTCCAGCTGCGGCTTGGTCCAGGGGCACGGGGTGTGCTCGGCCAGGATGCGCACCTGGGCGCGGGTGGCCACCTCCTGCAGCTCCAGGAACTCGGTGAACAGCAGTCCGGCTGTGACGGGCACGCCCACCGGCAGGTGCGTCCTGCCACCGGCCGGCTGGTCGAGCCGGAGCACCTGGTCGTGCTCGACGCCGAGCCGCGCCAGCGCGCGGGAGACCAGCGCCGGCTCGTTCTTGGCGAAGACGGCCAGGTGATTGCCGGTGGCGTAGGTGACGCCCTCGGGCAGCTCGACGGTGATGGACTTCGCGGACGGGCGTGGTGGCTCGATGCTGAAGTCCCACAGCCCGGTCGGGTCGTCCACGAGCTCCTCGTTGGCCACCACGGTCAGTGGGTGGGCCTGCTCGGAGACGACCGCCGGGCGCACGTCCGCCTCGGTGAGCAGCCGCACCTGGTAGCGCGGTCCGCCGGCGTCGGAGGTGTCGGCGGCGTACTCCTCGGCCAGGGTGGTCCACAGGGCGTCCATCCAGCGGGTGGCCATGCCGTCGAAGTCGGAGGCGGCATCGGCCACACCGCGCTCGATGACCGGGGTGGCCCCGGCGGCCAGCAGGGCGGCCTCGACCCGCTTCGGAAACGCCTGGTAGGTCGCCACCCACTGGGTGTTGCCGGCGCCCAGCAGCGCGAAGCGCACGTTGGACAGCGAGCCTTCGGGCAGCCCGGCGGCGATCAGGTCGTCGAAGCGCTGGGCGTTGTCGGGCGCCTTGCCGTTGTAGCTGGCGGCGACGACGACGAGCAGGCCCTCGGTGGGCGGGTCGTCGCCCAGCTCGTCCAGGCTCAGCAAGGTGGTGCCGAACCCGGACCGCTCGCCGCGGTCGGCGATCGTGCGCGCCAGGTCCTCGCAGCTACCGAGGCTGGAGGCGTAGGCGACGGTGAGGCTCACCCCGACACCGCTGACCGCGGCCTCCTGCTGCCTGTCGTCGGTCTGCGCCGCTGAGACACCGAACATGGCCCGCTCGTGCTCCTGACGGGTCCGCACGACCAGCTCGAAGTCGCCGGGCTTGCGCGTCAGCGCCTCCCGGACGTCCATCTGGTAGTCGGTGGTGTCGGAGAACTTGAACTTCTGCAGTACCAGCGCGAGGGCCAGGCGGGCCTCGGTGAGCGCGAACTGGCGGCCGATGCAGGCACGCCGGCCGTTGCCGAACGGCTTGTAGGCGTGCGAGTGGTGCTTGGCCCGGTTCTGCGGCAGCCACCGGTCGATGTCGAACTCCAGCGGACGCTCCCACGCCTTGGGGTGGGTGTGCGTCGGGAACATGAGCAGGTTCGTCTTCGTGCCCTGCCGCAGGTGGTAGCGGCCACCGATGACGGTGTCCTCGAACGGCGCCTTCATGATCTGCGGGATGGGAGCCCATAGCCGCAGGGTCTCCTCCAACACCCGCGGGATGACGTCCAGCTTCATGATCGTGTCGTAGTTGGGGACGGTGTCGCCGGGCAGCATCCGGTCCACCTCGGCGTAGGCCTGGGCCAGCACGTGGGGGTTGCGCATCAGCGAGTACGTGGCGAACGACAGCAGACCGCTGGTGGTCTCGTGACCGGCGATCAGGAATGTCAGCACCTGATCGCGAACGTTGTCGTCGTCCAGCCGCCTGCCGGTCTCCGGGTCGACAGCCTCCATCATCAGGC
This sequence comes from Nonomuraea sp. LPB2021202275-12-8, assembly GCF_037044575.1. Lineage (NCBI taxonomy): Bacteria > Bacillati > Actinomycetota > Actinomycetes > Streptosporangiales > Streptosporangiaceae > Nonomuraea > Nonomuraea sp. LPB2021202275-12-8. The sequence continues at coordinate 24,270 of NZ_JBAHWD010000035.1, forward strand.
CCAGCAGGTCATCCTCACCGCCGCTCTGCCCTCGACGGCGCTCCTTGATCACGCTCTCGACCAGCTCACGCATCAGCTGGATGTTCTCGCGGTACTTCTTGTCGTCGGCCTTGCGCAGCTTGGTCATCATCGGCAGCTCCTGCGAGCGCCGCATCGACTCCACCAGCGCCTCCAGCAGCGCCTGAAGGAAGGGATGCAGCCCCTCCTTGCCGAAGGAGTCGAACCGGTAGCCGAACCCCGACAGGGCGATGGTGTCCAGCGTCAGCCGGGTGTAGTCGTCGGTCACCTTGACCGGCTGCCCCTGCTTGCGCTCCCACTTGCCCACCAGATTCTGGGCGATCTCCAGCATCTGCCCGAAGTAGCCCTTCATGGCCCGCTGGCTGAAGGCCGGCATGAGGATCCGGTGCGCCATGCCCCAGACCTCCTCATCGTCGTGGGCCGTGAACAGGCCGGCGCCGGCGTAGTCCCGGACATGGCTCAGCGGCGGGAAGATCGGCTTGCCGAAACGGGTCTCGTCGCAGACCTCGGTCACCAGGTCCGGGTCGTAGACGAAGACGTTCTCCTGGCCGGCGATGTCCATGCTGAAGATCCCCTCGGGGAACTGCTTGGACAGCTCGGCGAAGTACTCGACCGGGTTGGTGTCGGGGATCTGCGGCGTGTGGCCGAGAATCGGGATCCCGCACGAGGACCGAACGGGGGGAAGGCCGGTGGCGAGCTGGTCGGTCATGGGTCTCCTCCTGGAAAGGGAAGCTGCGGCAGCAGGCGCTTGCCGCGGTTGGACTTGTGCTCTCAGCCGAGGCCGAGCTCCTCTTCGACGGCGGCAAGGCGTTGCCGACCTTGCCGCGGCGCTCGGGCGTGTTGGTGTTCGGCACGTCGTGCTGATCAGCTACCCCTTGCATATATCTGACGATATCGTCACTAATGGACAGTACCGTCAGTTATGCAATGATTCGTCATACAGTAGTGAGTGTTTCGTCACTCCTGACGGACTGAACTACAGTGAATCGGGGAACTGGACCGGCACGGCGCGGCGCTGGATGGGCTGACCGGCGGCATGGACGACCCGGCCGAGGTGTTCGCCTTCAGCTGCCGGCTGACCGCACGCCCGCAGCGCCGCCATCCCCAGCTCAGCAAGCCCTGCTCAACACCGGCCTGACCGTCGCCACCTCCGAGCACGGCATTGCCAGGAGGTGGCGAGGGAGAGCCCAAGGGGCGGTCCGGTCGGGAACGGGTGCCCTGGCACCTCCGGAAGCTGGCCCGGTCGCTTTGATGAGGTGCTCGGGGGGGTTGACGACCGCGCGTCCTTGGATCTTGCCGTCGTGCAGGAGCTGGTAGGCCTCGCCGACGCACTCCAAGGGGAAGTGGGTCAGTCGCGGATCCCGTCGAGATCGACCAGGACGTGGCGCGGGCCGCGGAAGATCTGGTTGTGGCGGTATGGCGGCGGGTCGACGACGAGCCGAGGGTTCTCCGCGCGGCGGAAGAACTCGCCGACGGCGATCTGGACCTCCAGCCGCGCGAGCGGGGCGCCGAAGCAGTAGTGGATGCCCTGGCTGAAGCCGAGGTGCTGGTTGTCCGGCCGCTCGAGGTCAAGCTGGTCAGGGTTGGCGAACCGTTCCGGGTCGCGGTTCGCCGAGCCGTAGACCAGGAAGATCGGCGCGCCCTTCGGGATGGTGGTGCCCGCGATCTCGATGTCCTCGAGAGCGGTCCTGGTGTGCCACAACTGGACCGACGACTCCAAGCGCAGCAGTTCCTCGACCCCCGGCACGATCAGCTCGGGCCGGCGGCGCAGCTTCTCGAGCTGGTCGGGGTGCCGCAGCAGGGAGAGCACGCTGTGGGCGATCAGATTGACCGAGGTCTCATGCCCGGCGAAGAGCAGGAGCACGGCGTTGCTGATGAGCGACTCCTGCGACATGCGGTCCTCGGGTCCGTCGTCGTGGACCATCGCCGAGAGCATGCCCGGACCGGGATGCTTGGCGTAGTGGTCGAGCAGGTCGGCCAGGAACTGCCTGAACTCGCCCACCATCTCGACGCTCCCCTGCGCCAGGCGCTGCTGCTCCTCCGAGGTCGCCTCCGGGCCGAGGTCCACACCGTCAAGGGCTGCCTCGATCCAGGCGTGGAAGCGCGGTATGTCCTCTAGCGGGACGCCCAGGATGTTGCAGATCACGGTCACCGGTAGGGGGAAGGCGAATTCGTCGACGACGTCGATGCGGGTCTTGCCCTTCATCTTGTCCAGCAGGTCGGCGACGATTCGGCAGATCTCGGGCTCCAGGTCAGAGATCATGTGGGGACGTTCGGGCGGGCCGAAGTGGCGCATCATCAGGCTGCGATCTCGATCATGTTCGGGCGGGTCTTGGGTGATGATGTTCGGCTCGATAACGACCTGCGTAATCGGCGAGGATCCGGCCTCCACCTCGGCCGCGACCGGGGTCGCCCCGGGGCGCTTCGTGACATCGGAGCTGACCCGGGGGTCGTGGAGCAACGCGACGACCTCTCGGTAGGTGCTGACGACGTAGGTGCCGTCCGGCTGCCGCGCCACCGGGGTCTTCCGGAGCTCGGCGTAGAACGGGTACGGATTGGCGCGGTTGGCTTTGCGGAGGGACTGCTGCCAGGGGGTTTCCTCGACCATGATGCTCCCGTCCTTCCTGTTGTCCCGAGGGGCGCGCGTCAGTGACCTCGAGGCCGGAACTCGGCTCTCCGCTCGTTCGGGTCGTGGCCGGTCAAGACGACGTCGGGCAACGCCGTCGGGGCGCCCGGCGCTGGGAACTCGGCCGGCATCGGGTTCATGTCGTCGGGCCGATCCCAGCCTGGCGGCGGGGGCGGGAACGGGGCGGATTGCTCGATCAGCCGCGCGTAGTACTCCAGCCACTTGCCGTGATCGAAGGTGACGGCGGCGACGATGCGGCCCCGACGACCGTAGGCGGCGGCGAAGCGGCGCTCCTTCACGGACCCCTGCGTGATGACGATCTCGTCGCCGAACGGCGGCACGCCGACGGACTTGATGTTGACGCCGAACTGGCCGGACCAGAAGCCGGGCAGCAACAGATGCGGATGGTAGTCCGGTTCGAGGTTCACCATGTTGTGGGCCGCGACCTCGGCACCGAAGACGGCATTGTCCCAGTGCTCCATCGCGAGAAACTGGTACTCATACAGCACGTGGGGCGCGCGCGCCACGTCCCCCGCCACGTAGACGGTGTCGGTCGCCACGCCGTTGATGTCGAAGGCGCGACCGCCGGCGTCGCAGCCGATGCCCCAGAAGCCGGCCGCCAGCCCGGAGCCCTCCAGCCAGTCCACGTTGCGGATGGACCCCAGCGCGGCCAGTACCACGTCGGCCTCGACGGTGGTCCCGTCCGAGAGCCGAGCACTCCGCACGTGTCCGCCCGCGTCGCCCTCCAGCGACGACACGCCCACCCCGCAGCGCAGGTCCACGCCATGGTCTCGCTGCATCTCCGCGGCGATCTGGCCGATCACCCCGCCGAGCGCGCCGACCAGCGGCGCCGAGCCCCGCTCGGCGACGGTCACCGGGATATCGAGCTCCCGGCAGACGGAGGCCACCTCCGAGCCGATGAACCCGCCGCCGATGACCAGCACCCGCGACGGCCCTGCCGCCAGCGCCTGTTGCAGCCGCGCGGCATCATCACGCGAGCGCAGTGAGTACACCCCCTCCAGGGCGGCCTCGGTCGGGTTGGGCCACCGCCGCGCGCGAGTGCCCGTGGCGATCAGCAACCGGTCGTACGGGACCTGCTCGCCGTCGGCCAGGCGCACCTGCCTGGTGACCCGGTCCAACCCGGTGGCCGCCACGCCGAGCCGGCACTGCGCATCCAGGTCCCGCAAGCGGGGCAGCTGAGTGTGGTCGGCCGGCACCCAGCCCTTGAGCACCTGTTTGGACAGCGGGGGACGGTCGTAGGGCTCATACGGCTCGTCCCCGATGATGGTCAAAGACCCGCGGAAGCCCTCCTCGCGCAGGGCTTCGGCGGCCCGCAGTCCCGCCATGGAGGCGCCGACGATGACGATCCGGCCGTTGGCCTTGAAGTCGCGCACCAGCTCCGCGACCGTTGCCGGCACGGTCATGACGTCACGCTCCGCTCCGCGCCGTTCAGACGGTCGATCACGATCGCTTGCACCGGGCAGGCCGCAGCGGCTCGCTGAACCTGCAGGCGCCGCGCGTCATCGGGGTTCGGCTCGTAGGCAAGCGCCTCCTCACCACTCAACTTGAAGACCTCGTGGGCCAGAAACACGCACTGTGCGTATCCCTGGCACCGATTCAGGTCCACGACGATACGCATGGGCAGCCCCCTTCCGTCCACGCCTGCCGCCCCACAACGACCATCGGTCATTCGGCTACGCGACTATCCGGCCTTCCGCCAGGCGACCCAGCTGGACAGGCCCATCAATGCCTTGAGCGTCACGGCACGGGGACCCCGGTCCACACCCGATGGCGTCGGCACCAAGGTGCGCCTCGGCCGATCCCCACAAGACAATTCTCCACCCGGTTCCCATGAGCACAACCGCTGTCAGGTAAACATGCTCCGTGCCGAACATTCCGGCCGCTACAGGCGGCGTGCGCGGTAACGCTACAGCGGCCATGACGGAGGCCCGTCGGCAAGGGCGGCCCGCATGCCCTGGGTGGGCTCTCCGATAGCGGCAGCGGCCTCAGCGGGCCGGCGAGCACCGGCACACGGCGCAGCCCATGCGAACGCCCTGCCTACGACCTCGGCCCAGAGGGAGACACCGCGGGTAGATCGTCGACATCTGCCCTCTCGGGGGCTGTACCACTGTGACCCCGCTGAGTGTGAGCGCGGGCCCGCCTCGGTCTCCCCGCCGAGATCGAGATTGACCTCCACGTCGTCCAGTGCTGTGTTCAGGTCGTAGATGTGGTCGCCGAAGCCTCTGATGCTCATGACCGGTTCACGTGCCGTCGACGGGCACTGCTACGCGATGGCGTCGGGGCGAAGCAGGTCCAGCTCGGGCAGGGGACGTTGGCAGACTTGGTGGGCCTCGTCGGCGGGGATGCCGAAGGTGCGCAGCAGGTCTTCGGCGATCTGGTCGCTGGCCTGGGCGTCGTCGCGGTCGGGCTGGGTGTGGAGCAGTTGGCCGAGGCATAGTGCGGCGCCTGCGGCCATCACCAACGCGAGCTCCGGGTCGCCCACGGTGAAGCGCCCGGCTTTGATGCCGGCTTGGATGTCGCGTCGGGCACGCGGGGCAATGCCGTGCTCCGAGGCGGCGATGGCCAGGCCGGTGTTGAGCAGGACTTTGCTGAGCTGAGGATGGCGGCGGTGCAGGCGTCCGGTCAGCCGGAAGCTGAAGGCGAACACCTCGGCCGGGTCGTCCATGCCGCCGGTCAGCTCATCCAGCGCCGCGCCATGCCGGTCCAGGGCGTCTTCCACCGCTGCCTGGAAGAGTTCGTCCTTGCCGGAGAAGTGGTTGTAGAACGAGCCCATGCCCACGTCGGCGGCCTGGGTGAGCTCCAGGATCGCCACATTGGTCCTGCCGTCGGCGATGAAGGTCTGGGCCGCCTGGACGAGCGCGGCGCGGGTGCGCGCCTTGCGCCGATCCAAGCGGCTCGGTACGGCGTCGGCCATCTGTTCTCACTCCTGTCGCTGCTGTCACCGCCCACTGTAGTGCGGTCCGTCAGAAGTGACGGGATACTCACTATCGTTTTGACCGCTCATTACATAAGTGACGATACTGTCCATAAGTGACGACACCGTCAGAAGCATACAAGAATCATCAGACATGAGAAGAATCGGGCGATTGGCGGCGAGAGGGTCCAGATGTGCGCCGCCGCGGGCGCCTCGCGCATTGGTCGATCGGCCAAGGCGACTCCGCGGAGAGCGCGCCCGCACATCCCGCCAATCCAACAGATCAGGGAGGCAGATTTCATCATGCCCGCAATCACCGACACCACCGCAGTAAGTCCAGAGCACGCGGTCAAGGCGCTGCTGAGCGAATACGACGCCCTGAAGGCGGAGGAGCGGCAGCGGATCGGCGCGCGCGGCCAGTTGCTGTACGCCACGCTCACCGCAGTCGCCGGTATCAGCACTGTCACCACAACCATGGGCCGGCTGGAGTTGCTGTTGCTGCTGCCGCTGGCCGCCGCGGTGCTGGGCTGGGCCTACCTCACCAACGATCACAAGATCGCCGCCATCGGGCGGTACGTCCGCGACAGGTTGGGGCCGCGTCTGGTCGCCCTCGTCAACGACGGCTCCGGTGACATCGGCGTGTTCAAGTGGGAGAAATACCACCGCGAGGATCCACTCCGCCCCTCTCGCAAGCGGCTACAACTGGCGGTGGACCTGGCTGCGTTCTGCGCGCCCCCGCTGGGCGCCCTGACCCTGCTCTGGCTGCTTGGCCCGCACACTCCAATGGTCCTGATCGGCTCGGCCGCCGCACTGGCCACAGTTCTGGTCCTGGCCACCCAGATCATTCGCTACGCGGACGTAGCCGGTTCCGTACAGCGGGCATGATCGCACGACCGCCTCAGCGAAGAACCGCGCCCAGGGCGAGTGTCACGGTGCCTGACCCCAACCCACGTCGAGAAGCCTGCCCTGGCGTCCAGTCCGAGGCCCGTAGCCGGCGTTTCGGCAAAGCCCGGAGCATCTCGCAGTAGGCCGCACTTCCCTGGAACATGGTGCTGTCCCACTACCATCCATCAGGCATATCGAGCGAGTACGCCGACTGGAGCGGCCACCTGCTGCCCAGGCAGGAGCGCCAGCCGCGGCCGGCGCGTTCTGTGAGAAGGTCGGGTTGCCCGACACCCCGCCGCCTTCATCGCCCACCTCCAGGACTGCGGCGAGGCTGCACCTCCACCGCGCAAGGCGCAAGCAATGGGAGGGCATTTTCGCAAGGCCCTCCCTTCCTGGGCCCGCCGAAAGCTCCGACCTTGAGCTGGGTCAAGCCGTCATATAAATCCATAATTCATATGACAACTATCGGCTGAGGACGACGTGGAGGGCGGGATGGTCGGTGTATCGCATGCCGGCGACCTCGGTCCTGACGAACCCCAGGTTGGCCGCGAACACGTGCTGCACGCTCCCGTCCCCCTTCCTGAAGAACGGCGCCTGGTTGCACTCCTGCACGTTGGGCCCGAACAGCGGGGCGTACTTGAGGTTGAAGTCCCCGGCCAGGATGACCGGCTTGCCAGCCGTGGTCCGGCCGTGCAGCAGAGCGATGGCCGCCTTGCACTGCGCCATGGCGACGCTGCCCGTGGTGGACAGGTGTGTGCTGCACCCCACGAGATCGGCAAATTCGGCGCACACGTAGACGCGCTTCTCGGTGCCGCTGTCTTGGATGGCGTACTGGCCGGAGAAGACCGTCCCCGGAGTGGGTGAGCGGAAGATCAGGCCGTTGCCGTACTCGTCACCGTTGGTGCAGCGTACGGGCGTGCCATCGGGACGGCGGGCGGGCGCGAACGTGCTGAAGCCGTTCCCCATGGCAGGGGCGAGCACGGGCAGGTCGTTCTTGCAAATCTCGTTGAGCGACAGGACGTGGGGTTGCCTGGCGGTGATGACGGCGTTCGCCTCCTGGATGGTGGCGGCCCCGTTGAAGCAGGAGGTGTTGACCCCGCTGTGGCACAGGTTGAGCTGCAGGACGCGGAACTCCTGCGCGGCGCCCGCCGGTAAGGCGCCCACGGAGACGAGGACCAGAATGAGAGAGATGAGGACCGACAGCTGACGACGCATGCGCTGATTCCCCTTTGACGATGATCGACGACTTTGACAGCGTCTCAGCGACCTCCGATACCGTCGAGGGCATGCGGCTTCTGTGGGACGATCAGCGGTCATCAGATCGTTCTGCCGGGCGGGGTTGGTGGCCAGCACGTCCTGGTGCTTGGCCCAGCGGGTGAAGGAGACCAGCGCGGACGGGTGCCGGTTCCAGGTCGCGGCGGCCGCGCCGCTCATGTGCTCCGTCACCGCGGCGTAGTCCTCCGGCTCGAGCTCGGGGCTCACCCGGCGGCGTACAGCTTGGCGATGCGCGCACCGAGGTCGGCGCCGTAGTTCTCGTGGTAGACCTGGGCGGAGCAGTAGACCGCGCCGCCCTGGCGGGCCAGGGTGGGCGTCCAGACGGCGGCGTTCTCCACGCCGGGGTCGCTCATCTCCAGACCGGTGAGCGCGATGTCGTCCACGCTGACGTCGATGAAGTAGTCGCTCACGCCCTTGCGCTCGTACAGGCGCCATTGCAGCGTCGCGCTCGTCGCCCCGCTCAGCTTGGCCGTGAGGTCGACCGTCGCCTTCACCCACGTGTCCGCCGCGTCGGCGGCGACGTCTCGCTCCCAGACCACCTGGCCGTTGAGCAGGAGCTGCTTGATGTGGTACCCAGCCGGATGCTTCGGCCCGCGGGCGTCGCGGTGCCAGAAGCTCACCACCCGCTTGGCCGCCCCCGAGATCAGGACGGTTTTCCGCGTCGCGCCGCACGACATGCCGGCCTTGGTGGCTGTCTGCTTCTGGACGACGAAGCTCAGCCGCCCGTCGCCCGTGCGGGCCAGGTTGTCGGTCGTAGGGCGCGTCCATGCCTGGTCGCGGGAGAGGAACGGGAGCTTGTACTGCAGGACCCCGGCGAGTTCACCACTGCGGACGTGCTCGACGCCCTTCTTGGTGACCGCCTCGACGTAGGACACCGTCGGCTTCTGGGCGGCGTGGCTCAGCGGGTAGGCGTAGGGCATCAGGTAAACCTCCGTGCCGGGCAGCCTCTTGGCGAGCTGCTGCACCTGGTACGACAGGCTCCACGACCAGGAGGTGTCCCGGTACGGCTCGTCACGGAAGGGCAAGACCACCCCGTCCACCAGCGGGATCTGCTCGGCGATGAACGCGTCGGTGAACTGGGCGTAGTAGACGGTCGGGACGAACTTGAGCGCGGGGCTGATCGCCTTGGCCACCGACCGCATCTGCCCGACGTAGGCGGGGGTGAACGTCTTGAGGTCGTAGGCGTAGTCGTCCACCGTCCAGCCGACCAGGTTCGGGTGGCTCTTGGCGAGGGTGGCGATCTCGCGAGACCAGGCAACGTAGTCGTGCTTGAACGGCCGGGAAACGCAGCAGCTTTCCTGGCTCGGCGAGTACACCAGCACCCAGACGTCGATCCCGGCGGCGGCCGCCGCGGGCAGGAACTCATCCCGCAGGTCGGTCCAGTGCACGTTGTCACCGGCCATCGGATAGACGTAGGTGTTCGCGTTGAGTGCTTTCAGCCCCGCGATGATCGCCTTGGTGTCCACGTGCCTGATCCCGTCGGCGCGCGGCTGCTCTTCACGCATGAGGTTGCCCGCCGTGCCCAGCGCGCCCGGGACCCTGGCGTGGGACACGCCGGGGATCATCGACAGCAGCGCGGCGAAGACGGTCACTAGCGCGAGACGGATCACGAGAGTTCCTTCGGGGATGATCAGGTACGAGCCAGTCAGCGTAGTGAGCTCCGGTATGTCGCCGGTATGTCTCCAGGTGCGGCTCAGCAGGTGCCGGCCCGCCCGTCAGCGTGGCGTTTCCGGTCCGGGGACGAAGGCGGGGCCGTGGCCGGGCACGATGATGTCTGCGACGGCCAACACCCGCTTACGTGCGGCGTGGAGCGCGTGCATGTCGACGGCATGCCTGTCGCCGTGCGAGGTGGCGTCATTCCAGACGTGCGTGTAGGCGACGATGCCGTCGAGTGTCCCGACGAGTGTGGTGATGTCCTCGAAGGTGTGTCCCGGCGTGCGGATCAACATGATCCCTGGGCTGAGCTTGTAGCCCTCGGCGTCCCTCCAGGTCCACTGATCGTCGCAGTAGATCGCCCAGTGGTCATGGAACCTGGCGTTGGGGAACAGCGCCGCGTTGAGAGTGTGGTCGGGGTGGTGGTGGCTGAACACCACATCGGTGACGTGATCCGGCGCCACTCCCAGAGTCGACAGCGGATCGAGGATCAGCGATCGGCTCCGCACCATGCCGGGATCGATCACGAGCCGGACATCGCCGTCTTCGACATAGCCGACCGTGCTGGCCACTCCGGCACTGCCGTACCCCTCATGCAGGACGGTCTGAACCGCGCCGGCCGTGAGATCCGTCATGTTCACCTCTGTTCTGTGCCTCATGGCAAGTGTGGAGGCGGCCGGCCCATTGCCGGGAGTGGCAAGACTGCACATGTTCGCCGGATTTCTGCCACGATGTGGCCGTGCCCCCCTTCCGTTCGATCGCCGCCTACGCGACGCAAGGAGTGAGCGCCTTCAGCCTCGGGCTGGTTGGCAAGGTGTTCGCTGACCGCACTCGGCTGGGCGTGCCCGCCTTCGAGTTCTTCGTGTGCGCCGAGCGGCCCGGCGATGTGCGCACCGACCTCGGCCTTCCGCTCAATGTCGAGTTCGGGCTGGACCATCTCGCCCGAGCGGATCTGATCATCTTGATCCCCGCGGATGATCATGTTTCCGCAGATGCACCCCCATCCGCTTTGGTGGAGGCGATTCGCGCCGCTCACGAGCGGGGTTCGATCGTCGCGAGTTTCTGTACGGGGTCCTTTGTCCTGGCCGCCACGGGTTTGCTCGACGGTCGCCGCGCCACCACCCACTGGAGCCTGGCTGACGACCTGGCCGCCCGCCACCCAGCCGTCTCCGTCATGCCGGAGGTTCTCTATGTGGACGAGGGCGCCATCGTCACCGGCGCCGGCGCGGCTGCGGGGATCGACCTCTGCCTCCACTTGCTGCGCCGCGAGCACGGCGCGGCGATCGCCAACGTCATTGCCCGCGAGATCGTCGTCGCACCCCACCGTGACGGAGGCCAGGCCCAGTACATTCCCGCCCCTGTGCCGACCGACGGTGGTGACGAGCGGCTCGCCGGTGTGCTGGACTGGGCGCGGCAGAACCTGGACAAGCCGCTGTCGGTCAACGACCTCGCGGCTCAGGCGCTCATGAGCCCCCGCACGTTCGCCCGGCGCTTCAGGATGGCGACCGGGACCACACCGTACGCCTGGCTGCGTACTCGACGGCTCGATCGCGCCGAAGAGTTGCTCGAGACCACCGACCTGCAGGTCGAACAGATCGCACACCAGGTCGGCTTCGCGTCGGTCTCCGTGCTGCGCGAGTTGTTCGTTCAGCGCCGCGGCGTATCGCCTCGCGCGTACCGGCGAGCCTTCAGCCAGTTGTAAAGGCGCCACAGCTCCGCGGTGGCAGATCACCGCGCAGCCCCGGACCCGTTTGCTGTCGCTGGTACGGGGCCCATGCCGGGCACGCGAATGTGACCATTTGACCTAGAGCGGACTCTAGGGTGAATACTTCCGCCGAACGCCCGACTTGGTTCACAGGGAGATGATTTAACATGAAATACCGCACGATTGGCAGCGATCCCAGGACTCGCCGTAATGTCAGCGTGCTGAGCCTCGGCGCGATGATGTTCGGCACCGCCATCGACGAGGCGACGTCGTTCGCCATCCTTGACCGCTTCGTCGAAGCCGGTGGGAATTTCATCGACACGGCCAATAATTACGCCTACTGGGTCAATGGCACCCAAGGCGGTGAAAGCGAAGCGCTGCTCGGCCGTTGGCGACGCAGCCGCAACGTCACGGACGAGATCGTCATCGCCACCAAGCTCGGAGGACGGCCCAACGCTCCGGCGACCGGCCTCAGCCACGACCTTGAGGGCCTGTCCGCCCAGGTGATTCGGGAGTCTTCGGAGCGAAGCCGGGAACGGCTCGGCGTGGACAAGCTGGACCTGCTGTACGCACACGCGTACCTCGAAGGTTCCAAGGTGCCGCTGGAGGAGACGGTCGAGGCTTTCGCGGGTCTGGTCCAGGAAGGCGCTGTGGGTCTTCTCGGGGCAAGCAACCACTGGGCCTGGCGACTCGAGCGGGCGCGGAACCTGGCGGCCGCTGCGGGGCTGCCCGGCTATGAAGTCCTGCAGTACCACCACTCCTACCTGCGCCCGCGCACCGATCTGCCGACGCTGCGCTCCAAGGACGGAAACCTCGGGGTCGTCGGCGGGAACCTGCTCAGCTATCTGAGAGCCGAGCCCGCACTCACGCTGGTCGCTTACTCGCCCTTGCTGGGCGGCGGCTATGTACGTGAAGACAAGCCGCTCGATGCCGCGTTCGACCACCCAGGCACAGCTCAGCGTCTCGCGGCACTGCAGGAAGTGGCGAAGGAGACAGGAGCGACCGTCAACCAGGTGGTGCTCGCCTGGCTCATCGGCGGCGATATCCCGATGATCCCGCTGGTCGGCGCCTCCTCAGTCGAGCAACTGGAGGAGAGCCTGGCTGCAGTGGACCTGGAGTTGACGGCGGAACAGCAGGCGAAGCTCGACGCCGCGTACTGACACTCCACTTTGGACACTATTGGCCGACAGCTCCGGCGGCACTCCCTGACCTGCCGCCGGACCTGCTTCGCGTCGTGGCGAGGCTTCGCGCGACCGCCGCGACGCTCCGAAGCTCACCTGACCTGGGCCGCGATCACCTTGACGACGCGCCGCCCACCAGGAGGGACCGCCACGCCGGGATAGAGCAGACGACGGCCCGCCTCGCCACCGGCTGCCTGATTCTGTGCGCCTCCAGCGCGTGGGTAATTCGGTGGACAACCGGATCGTCGATGCCCTAGATCTGCTTGCCGGAACGTGAACGCCAAGTCCATCGCAAAGGACTGGGGCATCTACCGAACTCGACAGTTTGCACGTGAGGGCAACCATGACAATCGCCATGCGCCGCTACACAGGGCCCGCCGACCTGCGGGCGATGCAGGACCTGACACAGCACATGTGGTCGACCTCCAGCTCACACCACGTCGGTGATTTGGCCTGGGAACGCTTGCACACCACACAGCAAGCCGACTGGCCGATCGCGCTCTGGGAGTCCCAGGGCAAGGTGGTCGCCTGGGCCTGGGCCCAACTGCCCGACGGCCTACGGCTCGAAGTCGACCCGGCGCACTCTCCGTTGCTACCCGAGATCTTGAACTGGTTCGACCACCTGGCCGGTGACCGCCCCCGCGAGATCAACCCCTTGGACACCCAATCCGACCTGCGCACCGCCTTGCTGCGGCACGGATACGAGCCCCAAGACGAAGCACCCTTCTTCGCCTACCACTCGCGCGACCTCACCGGCCTGCCCGAGCCGGTGCTGCCGGACGGATTCATCGCACGCGCCGTTCGCAGCGAGGAGGACCTGGACAGGCGAGTCGCGGTCCACCAGGCAGCTTGGAACTCCACCCGCGTGACGCTCGAGTCCTACCGCAACGTGATGGCCGCCTGGCCCTACCGGCCCGAACTGGACTGGGTCATCGAGGCCCCCGACGGCCGATTCGCCGCCAACTGCTTGATCTGGCATGACGATCTCCACCAGACCGGCCTCATCGAACCCGTCGGCACCCATCCCGACTTCCGCCGTCTCGGCCTCGCCCGAGCCGTCTGCACCGCCGCCCTCCACGCCCTGGCCAAGGAGGGCGGCAAGAACGCCATCGTCTACCCGCGCGGCGACGACGCCTATCCCGTGCCGCAGATCCTCTACCAGAGCATAGGTTTCCGCCCCTACACCCGAACACGCACCTACCGGAAAGAACGGGCCGCTGTAATCTCGCCCGCTACATGACCTCACGAAAGTCCAGGCAGGTAGTGCTCAAGCCGCGACGAAGCAACGCCGGTGCTCAGCTTGCCGTTCGCTGTCTCGGGGTCATGCGTCCGCCCACCGCTGCTACAGGGTGTGATGCCATGCCGGACCGCGTGTGCTCGACCGCCGCACCCGCTCTGGGGGAATTCGCCGAGGCCGTCGCGACGAATTCCGGCCAGGCGCCGGGTCTACCTTGTGACGGATGCGATGCGATGCAAGGGGACCGGGATGAATGCATACCCGCAGGATGTTGAGCAGGCCGTGGCACCGGACGGCGGCAGGGTCGGGGACGCGGAGTTCTTGGCTATGGCGAACTCCCTTCGCGGCGAGCTTACGGCTCACTGCTACGACCTGCTCGGCTCGGTGCACGAGGCCGAGGACCAGGTCCAGGAGACACTTCTACGCGCGTGGCGGCAGATGCTCGACCAGTACGCCGCCGCGTTCGAGACTGGCGACATGTCGGTGCTGGACGTCGGGCAGGCGGAGCCGGATGTGCTCACCGGTCGAGAGATCGTGGCGCGGCAACTGCAACTGTGCCCGACCTTGGGCAACTGCCGGATGGTGCCCAGCACCGTCGCCGGCAAGCCCGGGTTCGCGGTCTACCGCCCCGCCGCCGACGGCGTGCTGCGTGCGCACGCCCTTGAGGTACTGGATGTGTCCGACGCCGGAATTGATGGCATCACCGTGGCCGAGGACCGCGGGATGTCCGTCCTTTACGGCCTCCCGATGACCGTTGAGGTCGGCGCTCCGGCACGTCGCAGTCGATGACCGCTCAGGATTCGCTGGCCGGTCTGGTCCGCGGCAAGAGTCTCACGGAGCGCGCGACTGGTTTCGTCCGCTACGCCGTCAGCCACGTGACCACGGACGACTTCTCCCGGCCGACACCTTGTGATCAGTGGGATCTGCGGACGTTGCTGTCGCATGTCAACGACTCGCTGGCCACGTTGAGCGAGGGCCTCGAGAACGGGCGCCTCGGCCTGGAACCCGATGTGCCCTCCGACGGCGGCGGAGACGTGCTGGCGGTGTTCCGCCAGCTCACCAACAGGTTGCTGGAGTCGTGGATCTGTTCCGGACACGACGGCGATGACCGGATGATCGAGGTCGCGGGCACGCCGCTGCACAGCCTGCTGTTAGGCGGCACGGGCGCGCTCGAAATCGCCGTGCACGGCTGGGACATCGCGACGGCGTGTGGCGTCGACTGCGTCATCCCCACCGCGCTGGCCACCGACCTCTACGACTTCGCCCGCATCGCGGTGAGCCCCGACAGCCGACACCCGCAGTTCGCCGAGCCGGTGCCGGTGCCGGAATCGGCAACGCCGGCCGACCGGCTGGTGGCCTATCTCGGCCGTGACCCCAGGATGGCCTTCCGACGGGCCCCGTGAACGCAGACCGGCTGCGTGCCTACTACCGCGAGCGGGGCTTCGCGCACCGTGGCGACGTCGCCGTCACGGGCGCACCCGGGCAGCGTGACAAGGAGGGACCGATCACCTGGGGCAGCCGCTACGAACGGCCGCTCCAGGGCGGGCAAAGAGACGCCAAAGCCATGCTCTAGCGTGATCCCCATGAAGGCGGCTCGGTATCTGTGCTGGCTGGCCTGGGCGCAGAAGGGCCGGGTCGCGCTGGGCGCGACGCTGGGAACCCTCTGGATGGTGGGCCTGACGCTCCCGCCGTACCTGCTGTCCAGGGCGATCGACGACAACCTGGCGCCCGGCTGGGTGCTGGCGCTGCTCGGCGCGGGCCTGGTCAACGCCTGGCTGGCGATGTTACGGCACCGCACGATGACCAAGATCCGGATGGACGCCAACTTCCGTACCGTCCGCGCCCTGGTCGAGCAGATCAACAAGCTTGGCGCCGACCTGCCCAAGCGCGCTTCGACGGGCGACGTGGTGACGATCGGCATCGGTGACGTCAACGCCATCGCCGCCTCGCTGACGGTGACCGGCCCCGGCGTGGGCGCGGTGGTCAGCTACGGCGTGGTGGCGGCGCTGCTGCTGCAGGTCTCCGTGGTGCTGGCCGTGGTGGTGCTGCTGGGCGTGCCGCTGCTGGCGATCCTGCTCGGCCCGCTGCTCGGGCGGCTGATGAAGGTGCAGAACGGCTACCGCGAGAACCAGGGCAGGCTGACCACCCGCCTGGTCGACCTGATCGAGGGGCTGCGGGTGCTCAACGCCTTCGGCGGCAAGGGCACCTACGCCGAGCGGTACCGCGCCGACTCGGCGAGCCTGCGCGAGCAGGGCTACCGGGTGGCGTCGCTGACGAGCTGGATCGGCGCGCTGGGCGCCGGATTGCCCGCCCTGTTCCTGGCCGCCGTCACCTGGCTGGGCGCCCGGCTGGCCGCCGAGGGGGCGATCACGGTGGGCGAGCTGGTCGGGGTATACGGGTACATCGCCGTACTGGTGGTGCCGGTCTCCTTCTTCATCGAGGGCAGCTTCCAGATCAGCCACGGCCTGGTCGCCGCCCGCCAGGTCACCCGCTTCCTCGCGCTGCGCGCCGAGGAGCGGCCCCGGCCCGCCGGGCCGGAGGTCGCGCCGGGGAGCCTGGTGGGGCTGGTCAGCGCCCGGCCCGAGGAGAGCGTGGCGCTGCTCGAAGGGCTGGGCGGGTTCGACGGCACCTCTCTGATCGCCGACCACGACGCCGCCCTGTTCGCGGGCACGCTGCGCGAGGTCCTCCAGGGCCGGGGCGAGGCGGACGACGAGGCCATCCACCGGGCCGTGCATGTCGCCGCGGCGCAGGACGTGGTCGCAGGGCTGCGCCACGGGCTCGACTCGATGATCGAACCCGGCGGCCGCAACCTGTCGGGCGGCCAGCGTCAGCGCGTGCGCGTGGCCCGGGCGCTGCTGGCCGAGCCCGAGGTGCTGCTGGCCGTGGAGCCCACCTCCGCGCTGGACGCGCACACCGAGTCCCTCCTCGCGGGGCGGCTCCGTACGGCACGCGCCGGCCGTACGACGGTCGTGGCCACCACCTCGCCGCTGCTGCTCGCCCAGGCCGACCAGGTGCTGTTCATCGAGGAAGGGAGGGTGGCCGCCTCCGGCACCCACCGCGAGCTGATGGAGTCCACCCCCGCCTACCGATCGGTGCTCGCGTGAACCGCGACCTGCCCATCGCCGACCGCCAGCAGGTACGGCGGGCCGCCCTACGCCTGGTCAGGCGCGACGTGCCGGGCTTCACCGCGACGCTGCTGCTCAACAGCCTCGCAGCGGCCGCAGCGCTGGTCAGCCCGTGGTTGCTGGGCCGCATCATCGACTCCATCAGCGCCGGAGGCACGGTCGACCTGCTCGCCGCGATCGCCGTGGGCGCGGCGCTGGCCCAGCTGGTCCTGTCCAGGTACGCCGAGAAGGTCGGCACCGGCTTCAGCGAGCGCGTCCAGGAACACATCCGCGCCGAACTCCTGGACCGCGTGCTGGCCCTGCCCGCCGCCACGGTCGAGCACATCCGCACCGGCGACCTGACCGCCCGCGGAACCACCGACGTGGCCGTCGTCGGCCGCACCCTGCGCGACGCCGCCCCCGCGATCCTCGTCTCGAGCCTGCAGGTGCTCTTCCTGATCGTCGCCGTCTTCCTGGTCGACCCGGTCCTGGGCGCCTGCGGCCTGCTCGCGCTGGCCGGCATCGTGGCCGCCTCCCGCTGGTACCTTCGCCGCGCCCGCCCCGCCTACCTGGAGGAAGGCGCCGCCCGCTCGGAGCTGGCCGAGCACCTGGCCGCCAACGCCGCGGGCGCCCGCACCATCGAGGCCCTGGGCCTGCAGGCCAATCGCACGCGGGCGGCGGAACGGGTGATCGAGCGCGGCCGGGCCGCCCAGCTGCGGACCCTCTTCCTGCGCAGCGTGCTCTGGCCCTCGGTGGAGGTCTCCTCGCTCCTGCCGCCCGTGCTGGTACTGCTGCTCGGCGGGGTGCTCCTGGACCGCGGCCAGGTCACGCTGGGCGCGGTCGTCACCTGCGTGCTCTACCTGCGCCAGCTCGGCCAGCCGATCGAGACGATCCTGATCTGGCTGGAGCAGCTGCAGAGCAGCGGCGCCTCCTTCGCCAGGATCGAGGGCCTCGCGACACCGGCGCGGGAGGAGGTCGCCGCCGGGGCGCCGCAGGGCGACCGCATCGAGGCGTGCGGCGTGCACTTCGCCTACGAAGGCGGCGACGACGTGGTGACCGGCGTCGATCTGACCGTACGGCCCGGCGAGCGACTGGCCGTCGTCGGCCCCTCGGGAGCCGGCAAGTCCACCCTGGGCAAGCTGCTGGCCGGCATCGACCGCCCCCGCCTGGGCACGGTCACCGTCGGCTCGGCGGCCGTCGCCGACCTCTCCCCCGCCCAGCTCCGCGAGCACGTCGTCCTGGTCACCCAGGAACAGCACCTGTTCCTCGGCACCGTCCGCGACAACCTGCTGCTGGCAGATCCGACGGCCGGCGACGACCGCCTGGGCAAGGCGCTGGCGGCGGTCGGCGCCGACTGGGTCGCCTCGCTCGACGACGAGCTGGGGTCCCAGTCGTCCGGCGCCGC
This sequence comes from Nonomuraea sp. LPB2021202275-12-8, assembly GCF_037044575.1. Taxonomy (NCBI): domain Bacteria; kingdom Bacillati; phylum Actinomycetota; class Actinomycetes; order Streptosporangiales; family Streptosporangiaceae; genus Nonomuraea; species Nonomuraea sp. LPB2021202275-12-8. The sequence goes on from NZ_JBAHWD010000035.1 coordinate 42,294, forward strand.
CCTCGGCCCGGACCGGGTCCAGCAGCTCGCCCTGGCCAGGGTCATCCTGGCCGACCCGCACACGGTCATCCTGGACGAGGCCACCGCCATGCTCGCCCCCCGTACGGCCAGGCGCGCCGAACGCTCGCTCGCCGCCGTCCTGGAGGGGCGGACCGTCATCGCCATCGCCCACCGCCTGCACACGGCCCGCGACGCCGATCGGGTGGTGGTCATGGACAACGGCCGGGTGGTGGAGGTCGGAGCCCACGACGAGCTGGTCGCGGCGGGCGGGGTGTACGAGGCGCTGTGGAGGTCGTGGCAGGGCTCGCGGAGACTCGGCGCCGGACACGATTCTCCGCAGCGCTGACCGGTGAAGCCGGGAGACGGTCAGACGTCGGCGCCGGAGGATCGGGACGCGGGCTCGAGCGTGGAGTGAAGGAGAGACGCGAGGCCCAGGGCCCGGGCGATCCGGCCGAGGGTATCCACGCGAGGGAGCCGGCGATCGCACTTCACGTCCCTGACACAGCGCACGGACACGCGAGCCCGTTCGGCGAGTTGTTCCTGAGTGAGCAGCAGCCGGCCTTCCCATGACCCCGCTCAACTTCCGATCATCATCAGCAACAACAAGCCGCCGCTCGATCTGGCCCCGGCAGGCGACGCCCCGCCCATCACCTCAGACCCGCCCTTCCACCACGACGCCCGGAAGCTGCTGCTGCCGGCGTTCACCAAGGCGGCGGTAGCCGAGCAGGAGGCGGCGACGCGGGCGTACTGCCATGAACTGATCGACGCCCTGGAGGGGCGGAAGGTCGTGGACGCCGCCCGCGACTACGCCCAGCACATCCCGATGCGGGTGATCGCCGGCATGCTCGGCTTCCCACCCGAGGACGGCCCGCGGTTCCGCGAGTTCGTCGAGAACGTCCTGGAGAGCGTCAACCAGCCGCCCGAGGAGCGCTTCGAACGCTTCAACGAGCTGTCCGGCTACCTCGTCACGCAGATCCACGACCACATCGCCAACCCTCGCGACGACCTGGCGACGTACCTCGTCAACGCCGAACTCCACGGCCGCAAGCTCGACCCCCTGCACGTCGTGGGCATGATGATGCTGCTGCTCATCGCGGGTATCGACACGACGTGGAGCGCCATAGGAGTGTCCCTGTGGCACCTGGCCAAGACCCCGGCGGACCGGGAGCGCCTCGCGGCCGAGCCCCACGAACGGAGCGACCACCTGGGAAAGTGCGCATCGACGCTCAGCAGCGCTCGTATGTGGAGAGGGTGTCGTTGAACCCGGGATGATTTTCGCTAGGACCTGCGCACGCGCCCCGGCCGCGCGACCGCGCACAAAGGCGTGCATCGAGCGTGCATTTGGCCACTGACCTGACCACCCTGCCTGCCGCACCCTGAGGTGCCGGCGTTTCAGCATGAGACGCAGGCCAACAGAGGGAGAAACGGCATGCGATCTCACAAGCTCATACAGGCGCTCGTGCTGACAGCGGGCCTGGCCGTCTCGGCGGCTGTGTCCGCGGCGCCCGCCAGCGCGACGACCGCGGCCGCCACGTGCCGGGTGGAACTGAACTTCGTGGACGCCTACGACACGGATGAGAACAGCGGCGACGAGATCAAGATCAACCTCGCCGGGTACATGTACCCCAGCGGCAACCAATACGTCGCCATGGATAACGGTGATCGCGCCTATTCCGGCAACTTCGCCAACCCGACCACCACCATCGGCACCACCGGATCAGCACTGTTCAGCCTGCGCGAGGTCACCCCGCCCGCCGTCGGCCAAGGCAAGCAGCTCGGCTCGGTCACCGCGTGGGGCTCCACCTGCGCCACGCTCGCCACCGGACAGATCACCTACATCCCGCAGCACGTCTTCGGCGGCGACTACTGGTACTACATGAGCCTGGTGATGACCGGCCTGTAACTCGCCGGGGACTGTCGCGAGGCACCAACGCGCGCACGCGCAAGAGGACTGCGTAGCCGGGGCGAGATCTGTCATCGTGACGATGACAGATCCGTCATCATCGTGACGACATCGCGGCCGTCGTTGTTCATCGCCTTGAGGACGGCGCGGGACGGGGCTCACCTTCGAGATCGGCCACGAGCGTCAACGCCATGTCCTCCAGCAAGCGGTAACCCGTCGAGCGCGCCCCGTCCAACGCTTGACGGGCGTACGAGAGCGCCCGGTCGTGAGCGCCCAGGCCGGCGTGCGCACGGGCGAGGCCGAGCAGCGCCCTGACCTGCAGGTACCGCATGTCTGCCGCAACCGCGTGCCCGAGCGCTCGCTGCTGGGCGTCGATGGCCTCCCCGTGATTCCCGATCAGCGTCTGAACGGTGCCGAGGACGTGCGTGGCGAGGCACATGGAATAGACATGGTGCGCTCCCTCGGCGCGCTCACTGGCCGACGCCGCCAACTCGAGGGCGAGATCGAGGTGGCCCGCGTCGCGGCGGATCTCCGCCAGCGTGGTCAGGCTCTTGGACTCGGGCACGTGCAGGCCGCTCGCGCGGTCGTGGCCGAGCGCCTCGGTGGCGAGGGTCAGCGCCTCATCAAGGTCACCGCTGATGCGCCGGACGGTCGCGAGCTCGTTAAGGGAGTGGCTCACCGCACTGTCACGCAGGCCCCGGTGAAGGGCGATGGCGCCGCGCAGGTGTCGTTCCGCCGCCTCCACATCGCCGAACTCGAGACGGACGATGCCCAGATTGCTGGTGGCGTTGGCCTCGCCGTAGACGTCGCCGATCTTACGGTTGAGCTCCACTGAGACGGTGAAGTGGTCAATGGCCTGGCGCAGCTCGCCCTGGTCGTGGCAGGCAGAGGCGGCGTTGTTGTGCGCGGCGGCGGCGCCGGAGAACCAGCCCGCGCGCTCGCTGTGCTGAACGGCCAGTTCGCAGGCGGTGCGGGCCGCGGCGAAGCTGGAGCGGCACAGAGCGGCGGAACCCACGCACAAGTGCGCCGCCGCCAGGCCAAGCAGGTCGTTCTCTACAGTGGCCGCATGCACGGCGGCGTCGGCGGTGACCGCGATGTCGGCAAGGCTGACGGCGGTGTGGTTGACGAAGTGGCCGCGCAGGGCGTCGGCGATCAACCAGGCGTGCCGCCTTGACCCACTGATGGGGGGCTGATGGGGGGGCTGATGGGGGACGGTGTCGGTCGCGCCGGCGGCGTGCAGGGCGAAGGCGACGAGATTGGCCCGCTCCGCGGTGAGCCAGGCCATCGCCTCGGCGCGCGGCTTGCGCTCGGGCGCGGCTCGGGGAGGGAGGCGGGTGATCGAGGGATAGGCGCTCGCCGCGGCCGCGACGGCCTCGGTCACGTACCAGTCACCGAGGCGTTCGACGGCCTGGCCGCTGTCCAGTGGGTCGTTCTCGCGGAGCACAAGTTCCCCGGCGTACTGGCGGAGCAGGTCGTGGCAGGTGTGCCGGTACGGCCGGTGCTCGTCGAGCAGGTGGGCGGCGGTGAGGCGGTCCAGGAGCCGTCCAGCCTCGGCGGCGTCGATGTCCGCCAACGCGGCAGCGGCCGGAGCGGTGATGTCGGCCCCCGGGACCAGCCCGAGCAGCCGGAACAGGCGCCGCTCCGCATCCGGCAATCCCGTGTAGGACAGATCGAACGCCGCCCGCACCGCCACGTCGCCGTCGATCTGCAGCACGTCCAGCCCTCTGGCGGCCAGCGCCGCGGCGTACTCGGCCAGCGACCGGCGCGGACGCGTAGCCAGCGTGGCGGCGGCCACTCGTAAGGCCAGCGGGAGGCGGCCACACAGCCGTGCGACCTGCTCGGCCGCCTCCGGCTCCGCGAACAGCCGCTGATCTCCGAGCACGGACGCCAGCAGCCGGACGCTTTCGTCATGGCCGAGCACGCCAAGCGACAGCCCCCGGGCGCCGTGGGAAGCAGCCAGCCCGGCGAGCGCGTTGCGGCTGGTGATCAGGATCAGGCAACCGGGAGCGCCAGGTAACAGGGGCCGTACCTGCTCGGCCGTCCGCGCGTCGTCGAGCAGCACGAGCATCCGCCGGCCCGACAGATGCGAGCGGTACAGGCCGGCCGCCGCCTCCTCTTCTTCGGGGATCCGCTCGGGGGGTACTCCGAGCGAGCCGAGCATCCGCACCAGTGCCTCCAGCGGAGCCGTCGGCGGGCGGCGCGCGTGTCCGCGCAGATCCACGTAAAGCTGGCCGTCGGGGAACTCCTCCGCCATGAGATGGCCGAACCGTACGGCCAGGGCGGTCTTGCCCATCCCGGCCGCGCCGGTGATGGTCGTGACGACGGGCGCGCCGTCGGACACTGCGTGCTGACGCAGCAGGGTCAGGTCGCGCTCGCGCCCCACGAAGCCGGTCACGTCGGCGGGCAACTCGGCGGGCACCAGCCTCGCGTCGCCTCGTCTATGGAAGGCGTCCAGGTCAGGATCGTCAGCGAGTATCGCCGCCTCCAGCCGTCGCAGCTCGGGCCCGGGGTCGAGGCCGAGTTCGTCTGCCAGCAGGGCCTCCCCCGCGCGGTACACGTCCAGCGCGTCGGACCGCCGCCCGGAGCCGTGCAGTGCCACCATGAGCAGCCCCCGCAGGCGTTCCCTCAGCGGATGCTCGGCGAGCAGCTCCGACAGCTCGCCGACCAGGTTGCGGTGCCGACCGAGGGCGAGGTCCAGTTCGGCCCGCTCTTCGAGGACGGCCAGCCGCAGTTCCTCCCACCGTCCCACATAGGCCGCGATCTCCTCCAGCTCCAGGTCGGCGAGCACCGGGCCGCGCCACAGCGCCAATGCCCGGCCGAGCAGGTCGCTGGCCTCGGCCGTCCGTCCTTCCTGCGCCGCCTGCCGGCCCCGCTCGACGCACTGCTCCGCGCAGTGCGCGTCCACCAGGCCGCCGCTCAGCTGATAGCCGGACCCTACGGTCCTGAGGATCTCTGGCTCGGCTCCCGCTTCGCGCAGTCCCCGACGTAGCGCCGCCACCGCGATCATGACCTGGTTGCGAACGGTCGCCGGCGGGTCCTGCCCCCACGCGCCGGTCAGGCGGTCGATGCTGAGCACCTGGCCGTGGCTGACCACCAGCATGGCCAGAACCGCCCGCGCCCGCGGGCCGCCCAATCGGACCAGCCGCTCGCCGACCGTCGCTTCGAGCCGCCCCAGAATGCTGAACCGCACGTCATGAGCCCCCATGGAGATCACGATAGCGAGCGCGATCCTCGTCAGCCGCCGGTTCCCCGCGGGCGATCAGTGGAGCGGAGGTCCCGTCCGCCGCACCCGCCGGCGCGATCCGAGCGGCCTTGATCCGGGCGGAGACCTGCTCAGCGACGGGCACCGGTGTCCAGATCGTGCAGCAGCCACGCGGTGGTGCCCTCAGCACGGCCCCGGGCGGTTCTGGCGGGGCGCGTCGATGGACGCGGCCATCCTCACCCGGCTCCTGCTGCCGCTATCGGCCGCCCTTCCCCGGCCGTCTCAGGACCAGGTGACCGGCAGCGCGTGCACGCCGAAGATGAGCATCTCGTTGCGCACCGGCACCTGCTCGGCCGGCACCGCCAGGCGCAAATCCGGCAGCCGGGAGATCAGTTCGCCCAGCCCTATCCGCATCTCGATCCGGGCCAGCTGCTGACCCAGGCACTGGTGAACCCCATGCCCGAAGGCCAGGTGCGGAGTACGCGAGCGGTGCAGGTCGAGCGCGTCGGGATCGGCCCAGTGCCGCGGGTCCCGGTTGACCTCGGGCGTGGCGATCACGACGGTCGCGCCGGCCGGGATGTCCACACCGCCCAGCGTCACCGGCTCCGTGGTGACCCGGCTGACCCCGAGCTGGATGATCGACAGGAACCGCAGCAGCTCCTCCACCGTGTTGTCGATCAGGCCCGGATCGGCACGCAGCGCCGCGAGCTGGTCGGGATGTTCCAGCAACGCGAAGGTACCCAGACCCAGCATGTTCGCCGTGGTCTCATGGCCCGCGTTGAGCAGGACGAGTGCGACATCGACCAGCTGCGCGTCCGTCAGGGGCGGGTCGGCGTCGTGGATGAGCCCGGACAGCAGGTCATCGGCGGGGTTCGAGCGCTTGCCGGCCACCAGCCGCCGCATGAACGCATACAGCTCGGCGCGGGCCGTCGCCGCCTTCTCCGGGGTCGAGTTCGCGTTCAGCCCGACCGCCGTACGCTCCTGGAACTCCCCACGGTCGGCGTAGTCCACGCCCAGCAACTCGCAGATGACCAGCGACGGCAGCGGCAACGCGAACGCCGGCACCAGATCGGCCTGCGTGCCCGCCGCCTTCATCGCCTCGATGTGCTCGACCGCGATCTCCGTCACCCGCGACTCCAGCTCGCGCATCCGCCGCACCGTGAACTGACCCGTCAGCAGCCGGCGCAACCGGGTGTGCTCCGGCGGGTCCATGAAGACGAAGATCCCGTCCTCCCGCTCCGCCACCTCCGCCTTCGACGGCTCCGCCGCCTCCATCTCGGCCACCTCGTCCGGCTGCAGCGACGTCGCGTCCCGATGGCGCATCTTGTCGGCGCTGAAACGCGCGTCCGACAGCACCGTACGGGCCTCCTCGAAGCCCGTGACCAGCCATGCCCGCGCGCCATTCAGCAGACCCAACGGCCGGACCGCGCCCTCTCCCCGCAGACCCGGCGGCGGATCGAACGGGCAACGCCCCCGCTCCACCATGTCCACCGGCAGGATCCGCCGCATCGCCGTGGGGCTCGCGCTCGGAGACTTCTCGGTCAAGCTGTTGTCGGCCATCAGCACGTCCTGTTCGAATCGGCCTTAGGGTACGCGACTGTACCTAATTGGGGAAACGGTAAGGCACCGCGATAAGATACGCAAGTGAATCGCAAGCACGAGCGGATCGCGGGTGAGCGCGGGACGATCGGGGCGCAGGCGGCGGAACGTCCTGCCGACGGCGGCACGACCCGCGACAGCGGCGCATCCCGTCGGCGCGGCCCCAAACTCGAGGACGCGCTCCTCGACGCCGCGTGGGACGTACTGGTCGAGCACGGATATCACAGCTTCACCTATGAAGCGGTCGCCGCCCGCGCCGGCACGAGTCGTCCTGTTCTCTACCGGCGCTGGCCACAGCGCGACGACCTGCTGCTGGCCACTCTCACCAAGTTCTGGCGGCTGATCGCGGTGCCCGACACCGGCAGCCTCCGCGATGACGCGATCGGCTTCCTGCGCAACGCCGACGCCGACCGCGCAGGCATGATCACGTTGATGAGCGTGCAGCTGGCGGACTACTTCCGCGACACCGGTACCAGCCTCAGCGAGCTCCGCGACGCCCTGCTCACGCCGGGCCAGGCGACCGCCTTCGAGACGATCGTCGCGCGCGCGGTCGAGCGCGGCGAGCTGCCCGACGTGCCGCGTTCGACCCGCGTGGTGAACCTGCCGTTGGACCTGTTGCGCCACGACATGTTCATGACGATGCGCACGGTGTCGGACGAGTCGATCGTCGAGATCGTGGACGAGGTGTGGCTGCCGCTGCTGGGGGTGCCTGGGGCCGCGTCCGCGTCGTAGGCTCCGGCCTCACCGACCTGAACCTCGCCTGCGACCTGGCCCGCCGGGATCACGGTGGTGATGCCCGCGGGTTCGCCGATGCGGTCGGATCGCTCGTGGCGGGTAGGCCTTGTCGCCTCGGACGCGGTCGGGGCGGGTACGTCTCCTGAGTTTTCCGCGGTGGTGTCGAACGGCGTCGAGCGCGTTCGTAGCCAAGATGAGAGGCCGGGCTCCACAGGTCCAACGGCGATGAGTTTCGCCGAGGTTTCCCAGCCCGTATCCACACACCCCGATCAACCGCACTCGAGGAGAGCATCATGACCGCTATCTACACCTTCGACGTCTTTTCCAGCCTCGACGGTGTCGACCACACTGGAAGCACCACTCGACTGGCCGGACGCGACCCTCGTGAGCGGCGACGCCGTCGACGTCGTCGCCCGGCTCATCTACCGGCCCACCCCGCATGTCTGAGTCCATCCTCGAACCCCGCGCCGGCGCGGACCAGAGCGACAAGGTGGGGCGTTGACCGCGCGCCGCTGTGGTGTTCGCCGCCTTGTACCGTTGCGGGCTCAAGGTTGATCATCGAGCAGCGGGTGGGGCGCAAGCCGGTGGCCCCACTCGGCGACCGGTGAACAGGTCGAGTTGTGACCCTGTCTATAGGCGGCGGTTCCCAGCTGCTGTTGGCGGAAGCCCGGCGCCGAGGACGATCGCCGCCGGTGCCTTGGGTCGGCGGGTGTCACTTCTCGGCCGTGCCGGGTTCCCCGCTGATGGACTCCTGATAGACGTCCGCGTAGGTGCGCGAGTCCTTGACCAGGTCGTCGCAGAAGGCAGCGACGTCGTTGCCGATGAGTTCCAGGACTCCCTTGCCGGCCGCGACGCCCTCCTCGAAGAAATCGACGATCCCTGAGAGCAGGGACCCGTCAAGCAAGTCGATCGGTCCAACCTTGAAGAAGTACCTCTGAATCTCCTTGTAGACGCTCTGGTAGTCCGGCGGGAGCGCCTTGACCCGCGCCATGTGCGCCCGCCACTGCTTCTTGCCCTCGATGATGTCCTGGATGCCCACGTCAGCCTCCTAGCCGGCCCAGTTTCCTTGCGACGTTCCTGTTCAACTGCTCGCGCCACCGGTCGCGATAGCTCCGAGCCCCTTCTCCGCCGGCCAGCGCCGCGCAGAAACCCTGGATGTCGTCACCCAGCACATCGTGAATGCTCTGCCCATCGGCCGCTGTCTCTTCGAGCAGCCCCAGAGCACCGTCGAGAATCGGCATCAGGTTTCGACCTGTGAAGTCCGAGTAGGGAAAAAGATGACCCTTGATCTCTTCCCACGCCGCCCGGTAGTCGGCCGGCAATGCCTCTGCCCGAGCTTCGAACGCCTTCCATTCCCTGGTGAGATCGCTGCCTGTAATGGTCTCCCAGAAGTTCATCTCCCGCCCTCCTTGAGCTTGTCGATCCGTGCTGTGATGTACTCCCATTTCGCCCAGAACGTCGCGAGTTCCTCGCGCCCCGCGTCGTTGAGCGCATAGAACTTACGCGGCGGGCCAAGTCCGGACGGTCGTTTCGTCACCTGGACGAGCCCGTTCTTCTCCAGTCGCAGCAGGATGGTGTAAACCGTCCCCTCGACGACGTCGACGAAGCCGAGTTCGTTCAGCCGACGCGTGATGGCGTACCCGTAGGTCTCCTCGCTGCCGATGATCTCAAGCACGCAGCCCTCAAGCGTGCCCTTCAGCATCTCCGTCAGGTCGTCCATCGTGGGTCCTCTTCAGTCCCTCCTGGTACTCTGTGGTACCGAGTACCACTACACGGTACCACAGAGTAGTGGACGGTGAATGCCCAGCAAGCGGCGGACACTGACCACGGAAGCGATGCGAATCATCGGCGAAGGGATCAAATGCCGACGTATCGGCAGAGGCCAGACTTCAGCCGATGCTGGCAGTCAGCGGGCGTCCGCAGCGTTGATGACCGGTCTCGACGCCACTGCCATCAGGTGGGCGCTGATCCCCAGCATGGAGGGCTCAGACTCGGTCAGCCGAATCGCTCGCATCAGATGCTCCGACTCTCGCAGCAATTCCTCAAGGTTGCCCAGCGGCCCCGCGAACCCCTCCACGGCCAAGAGACGTTCGTGGATGAAGCCGGCCTGCTCCACTTCCGGTCCCACATTCTCTATCCGGTGGAAATACGCCCAAAAGACCTCATCAGGCCTGTCCGGGGTATTGCTCTCGCCTGTGCGCAGATTCAGGTCGAACGTGTCCCAGATCTTTTGATCGCCTAGAAGGCCCTGGGCGGTCGCGTCGATGATCCACGCGTAGCGGCTGATGACCTCGGCCAGTAGCCGGCCTCCAGGCCGCAGCACCCGAAAGGCTTCCTGCAGCGCCAACTGCCGGTCGGCGGCGTCGCCAAGGTGATAGAGCGGGCCCATCAGCAGCACTGCGTCAAAACTCGCGTCGGGTAGCGGAAGACTACGAGCATCTCCGAGATGGCATGAGAAGCCGGCATCGGTGGCGACAGTGGAAGCTTGTTCGATGTGCTTTGGCACCGGATCGACCAGCACCACCTCATAGCCGAGCCCGGCCAGATGTGACGCGTGCGTGCCCGGACCACCCCCGACGTCGGCGACCCGTCCGCCCTCAGGAAGGAACCGCTCGAAGATGTCCCAGGTGCGCCGGCGGGTGAGTTCGCCACGGGCCGTGGCCCAGAGACGGCCGGCCTCATCGTTCAGCACGTAGTGCCGAAGCACCCGCTCGTCGGCTGTCACGTCAGACAGTCCCCCTTGCGTTGCCGGCTCGGCACCCGAGTTTGGCAGGGTGTCTGCTGCGTGATCAACGCCTTTCGAGCTTGCAGCCAGGCCGCTGATGCACGGCATGCGAGACCCTGTACGGCACCTTGACAAATCAAATGAACGGTTTTTTGATACCTCCATGGGACGCATCGCCGGTGTAACCCCCGCCGAGACCCGTGAGCGGCTGCTGCGCGCGGCCGCCGAGGTCTTCGCGAAGCACGGATATGACGGCACCCGGGTGGCGGACATCGCCGCAGCCGCGGGGATGAGCAACGGCGCGCTGTACACCCATTTCGACTCGAAGGCGGAGCTGCTCGTGGCCGCCTTGCACGCGCACGCGCAGCCGATGCTCGCCGGCCTGCTGGCCGCCGATCCCAACCGGTCGATCAGAGACGTGCTGCTCATCGTCGGCCGGAGCCTGCCCCGCCGTCAGGACACCCACGGTCATCTCATCGTCGAGGCTCTGGTGGCGGCTCGCCGCGACGAGGAGGTCGCCCGGCCGATGCGCGAACACGTCGGCCAACGAGCCGCCTCGATGGCCGACCTGGTGCGCACGGCCCAAGCCGGCGGCGAACTCGACCCCGCGCTGTCGCCGGACGCGATCGCCCATTTCTGTCTGCTGCTGGCCATGGGCAGCGCGCTGCTGACCGCGGACCTGCATCCGGTCGACGACGAGGAGTGGGCAGCGCTGCTCATCCGCGTCCTGACCGCGCTGAGCGCGACAGAGCACCACTAACGAACAGAGACCACCACAGTCAGGAAGGGCACAGATGGGGAACGACATCATGAAAGTTCTGATCGACCCCGAACGTTGCCACGGCCACGGCCGCTGCTACGACCTCGCCCCTGACATGTTCGGTGAGGACGGCGAAGGCTACGGCACGGTCCTCGGCGACGGCTCCGTGGCCCCGGGCAAGGAGCCTGACGCGCGCCTGGCGGCGTCCAACTGTCCCGAACGGGCGATCGGCCTTGAAGGAGTCCTGCGATGAGCGCGGACGACCGCTTCGGCGATGACCTCGAACGAGCGCGCAGGGAACGGTTGCTCGGCGGCTATCAGAGCGAGATCGTCACCGATCCGGTCTCGGACTGGGCGACGGACTTCTCCCACGTGGACCCCGAGTGGGCCGCGGACCCGTACCCGATCCAGGACGACCTGCGCCAACGCTGCCCGATCGCGCACACCGACCGGTTCGGCGGCGCGTGGCTGCCGACACGGTACGAAGACGTCTCGGCCATCGCCTACGACACCGAGCACTTCAGCTCCCGGGCCATCATCGTGAGCCACCTCCGGCCTCCCAAGGAGATGGCCCCCGTGGGCGGCGCACCGCCGATCTCCTCCGACCCGCCCTTCCACCACGACGCGCGCAAACTGCTGCTGCCGGCCTTCACCAAGGCAGCCGTCGCCAAACAGGAGGCCGGCACCAGGGCGTTCTGCCACTCGCTCATCGACGCGATGGAGGGGAAGGAGGTAGTGGACGCGGCCCGCGAGTACGCCAAGCACATCCCGATGCGGGTCATCGCCGACATGCTCGGCTTCCCGCAGGAGGACTCGGAGAAGTTCAGCGCGTTCGTCGAGAACACGCTGGAGAACATCAACGCCTCCCACGAGGAGCGTCTGGAGCGGTTCAACAAACTGTCGGACTACCTGCTGACGCAGATCCGCGACCACATCGACAATCCCCGCGACGACCTGACCACCCAACTCCTCGACGCCGAACTCCATGGCGAAAAACTCCAGCCCACCCACGTCCTGGGCACGATCAACCTCCTGCTCATCGCCGGCATCGACACCACCTGGAGCGCCATCGGCGCCTCCCTGTGGCACCTGGCCAGGACACCCGCCGACCGCGAGCGCCTGATCGCCGAACCGGCCCTGCTGCCGACCGCGATGGAAGAATTCCTGCGCGCCTACGCCCCGGTCACGATGGCCCGGCTGGTCAAGGAGGACATGCACTGGAACGGCGTCGACATGAAAGCCGACGACTGGGTCCTGCTGCCCTTCCCTGCGGCCAACCGCGATCCGGCCCAGTTCGACCGAGCCGGCGAAGTGATCATCGACCGCGAGATCAACCGGCACGCCGCCTTCGGCCTCGGCATCCACCGCTGCGTCGGATCCCACCTGGCCCGCATGGAATTGCGGATCGCCCTCGAAGTCTGGCTCGAACGCATCCCCCACTTCACCCTCGACGACCCCACCGCCGTCACCTGGGCCGCCAGCCAGGTCCGCGGCCCCCGCGCCCTCCCCATCCGCATCTGCTGACAAGGGGCGACGATCCCGCAAGCGACTAGAGAAGGGAGATCAGCGATGGCCCGACTGCTGCGCCGCTTCGCCGAGACCCGTCCGGACGAACTCGCGCTGGCCGATGAGGACGGCGTCACCACGTGGCGCGAGCTGAACGAGCGGGTCGACCGGCTGGCTGGCGCGCTCCTCGGTTCGGGGCTCGGCGCCGGTGATGTCATCGCCCTCCACGCGGCCAACCGCCGCGAGTATTTCGAGGTCATGGTGGCCGCCAGCCACATCGGCCTGCGCTACGTCCTGGTCAACTGGCACTGGACCGCCCAGGAACTCCGCTACGTCCTGCAGGATGCCGGCGTGCGGGCCCTGTTCTCCGAGCCGGCCTTCGTCGCGCAGGCGAGCGAGGCCGTCGAAGGGCTCGATCTGCCCACGCGGGTGGCCTTCGGTGCCGGCATCGCCGGGTTCACCCCGTACGCGCAATTCGTCGCCCCCCCGGCGGACGAGCCCGAGACGCAGGTCATGGGCAGCCCGATGTTCTACACCTCCGGGACCACCGGCCGGCCCAAAGGCGTCAGCCGCAAGCAGTCCACCGTGGGAATGCCCGTGGACATCCTCGCCCTGGCCTCCGATCGCTTCGCCAGATCCTTCTCCATCCCTGATCACGGCCGCACGCTCCTGGCGGGCCCCGCCTACCACTCGGCCCAGTGGATGTTCTCCTTCATGGCGCTCCTGGGCGGCCGGTCCGTCGTCATGCGGCGCGCGTTCGACCCCGCCCAGACCCTGCACCTGATCGACGAGCATGCGATCACCAACGTCCACCTGGTGCCCACCCAGTTCGTCCGCCTGCTGCGTCTGGATCCGGCCACCAGGCAAGCCTTCTCCGGAAGCAGCCTCGCCGCCATTTGGCACGGCGCCGCCCCCTGCTCGCCGCAGGTCAAACGCCAGATGATCGACTGGATGGGGCCGGTCGTCCACGAGTACTACGGCTCGACCGAAGCGGGCATCAACACGATCATCACCGCGGAGCAGTGGCTGGCCAAGCCCGGCAGCGTCGGACGCCCGCAGCCCACGACGGAGATCCACATATTGAACTCCGAGGGCACCCCCGTCAAGCGTGGGGAGCAGGGCCAGATCTGGTTCCGTTACACCAACGGCGACGACGTCGAGTACTGGGGTGACCCGGACAAGACCGCCTCGATTCACCGTACCGGCGGCCTGTTCACCACCGGAGACATCGGCTACTTCGACGAGGACGGTTACCTGTTCCTGTGCGACCGCGCCATCGACATGATCATCAGTGGTGGCGTGAACATCTACCCGGCCGAGATCGAGAACGTACTGGTCGCCCATCCGGCCGTCCGGGACGTCGCGGTGTTCGGCGTACCCGACGACGAGTACGGCGAGCAGGTCAAAGCCGTCGTCGAGTTGGCGGATGACGCCCAGGAGACCGACGATCTTCCCGGCGCGCTGATGGCCCACTGCCGCGGCTCCCTGGCCGGGTACAAGGTGCCCCGCTCGATCGACTTCGTCCCCGAACTGCCCCGCACCCCGACCGGCAAGCTCTACAAGCGGCTGCTCCGCGCCCCCTACTGGCAGGACGGCTCCCGCCAGATCTGACCCCTGATGAGAGGTGTCGTGACCGACGCATCTTCGCTCCTGGCCATGCTGGACCTGGAACAGCTGGACAGCGACCTGTTCGTGGCGCCAGCCGGCGGGCTCGGCTGGGAACGGACCTTCGGTGGCCAGGTGGTGGCGCAGGCTCTGCGCGCCGCGTGTCTGACCGTCGACGGTCCCAGAGACGTGCACTCCCTGCATTCGTACTTCATCCGGCCGGCCCGACCGGGAGAGGCCCTGCGTCTCCATGTCGCCAGGACCCGGGACGGGCGCACGTTCTCCACCCGCTCGGTGACCGCCGTCCAGGAGGGCAAACCGATCTTCGAAATGATCGCCTCCTTCCACGAGCCCGAACCGGGAGAGAGCTGGCAGGCAGCCGGCGTGCCCTCGGTACCGCAGCCGGAGGAGTTGCCGTCCCTCCAGTTCCCCTGGTGGTCCGAGGGCGATCGGCAGTTCGAGATCCGTCCCGTCGCCGCCGCCGAGGGATTCCCGATCTCCCACCCGTTCTGGATTCGGCTGACCGCGCCTGTCGGCGGCGACCCCGACCTGAACGCGTGCCTGCTCACCTACCTGTCGGACATCGCCGTCGTCCAGGCCGCCCGATCCCCGCACACGCAGGCGCGCCACACCCTGCTGGTGAGCCTCGACCACGCGATCTGGTTCCACCGCCGGCCCCGCGTCGATGAGTGGCTCCTGTACGACATGAACTCGGTCGCCCATATCGGCACTCGCGGGCTGGCCCAGGGGTCGATACGCACCGCCGACGGGACACTGATCGCCTCGGTGGCCCAGGAAGCCCTCCTCCGGTCATGAGACCGCCCGCGGGCCGCGGCCAGGTGTCCAACGGATTCCGGGGCGTCCGCGCCGCAAGCGGAGGCGGTCCAGCCAGCTCTTCCCCTCGCTGCCGGACAGGCCCCGCCCGCCACCGTCGACGCCTTCGCTTCCACGTTCCCCTGTCTCGTGCGGTTCTTGGGCTCTCCCCTACTCGCCGAGCTGGTCGCGCAGCCATACGCACGCCCGCGTGAACCGGCTGCGTCCCGGGTTCGCCGCCAGCGCCGTCACCTCCGGGATCGGGCCGCGCGCGCCCGTCCAGGCGGCGACGTCCGCCGCGAGCGTCATCGCCTCGACATGCGCGACGGACGGCCGCTCGCCCGTGCAGGGCAGCAGGGCGGGCAGCAGGCTCGTCAGCATCCGCCACACCTCCGCGTGCGCGCCCTGCCGGGCGGCCTCGGCCAGCACGGCCACGACCGGGCGCGGCTCGACATGCGTACGGCGCATCAGCAGCGCGAGCTGGCGGCCCACCGTCTCAGCCGGCAGCCCACCCCTGGCCGCCATCCGCACCAGGAGCGCGATGGCCGCCGGATTCCGCTCGGCGACGAAGTGGGCCAGGACGACCGCCGTCGCGTCACCGGCGGGCCCGTCGGCGTCGATCAGCCCGTGCGCGCAGGGCGCGTAGACGCCGAGGCGGCGGCCCAGATGCGGCAGGTAGTTGACGGCCACGACCTCACGGTGCGAGGGCAGGATCGCCGGCCACCAGTCCATCGCCCGGCCGTGCTCGTCCCAGCCCCAGCGCGGCGGCTCACGCAGCAGCTCGTCGAGGATGTCGTGCCCGGTGGGCGCGGCCCGCAGCACCGGCACGAGGCGGAGTTCCCAGACGCGGTACCCGGGCTCGCGCTCGTCGTAGAAGTAGTCGGTGGCGCCCTCCATGTAAGCCCACCGCAGGCCCGCCTCCGGGTCCGGCAGCCCGCCCCCGGCCATCCACCCGGCGGCGGTGGCGGCGGCCCGCGAGCCGAGCCCGGCCGCCCGCGCGGCCGCGCCGGGGTGCGCGCCTCTCGGCAACCGCAGCAGCGCCTGCAGCAGATCAGCGGGCAGCGGCTCGACGCCGGCGGCCGCGCACACCGCCAGCCGGTCCACCAGCGCGTCCGGATCGAGGTGGCCGGTCAGCACCGTGGGCGTGGCCAGCAGCACGGGCGGCAGCGTGCCCTCCCGCAACGCCAGATAGAGCTCACTGAGCCGGTGCAGCAGGAAGAAGTGCGGCGGCGAGACCTGGCCGGGCTGCGGGAGCCGGTTTACGCGGCGGAACTCGGCCGCCGGGTCGGGCGGCTCGGGCCTGTGGAACAGCGGGCGCGGCCCGGAGTAGGTGAAGCCGACCCGGAACGCGCGGGGCTCGCCGGGCCCCGGCTCGGGGACCGGCAGCCCGTCGCGCATGGCGGCCACGCGTTCCTCCGACACGCCGATGCCCAGGAGCCGCTCGAAGACCTCCGCGCGCACGTGCTCGGGGAGCTGCGCGAACGCCCGCTCCGGCGCCCGCTCCTCCTCCCCCGGATCCTGTGGCTTCCGGGATTCTTCGGCTGCCGGTGGTTCGTCCTCGTCGGCGTCCGGCACGACCATGACGCGCACCCGGAAGCTCGCCCCCTCCCACGGATCGACGGGCTCGGGCTCGGGCAGTCCAGGATCGGAGCCGGGCGAGATCAACTCCATGGCCAGGCCGGCGATCCACATGCTGGGGTCCATCCAGCGGGGGTAGTGGAACAGGTCGGGGTAGGCGCCGCCGAACTCGTCCGCCAGCGTCCGCCGCAGCTCCTCGCGGTCACCGGCGGCCTGCGCCACGAAAGCCGCCAGCCACCGCTCGCTGTCCACCCACCCGTACACGTTCCATCCCAGCCGTACGGTGGGCTCCGGGAACGGCTCGAACACGACGGGCCTGAGCGGCGGCGGGGTGAACACCTCGGTGTTCTCCGGCTCGGCCAGGTCCCCGCCGAACACGGCGGCGACCCGCGACCCGAGGGACGCCGGGAGCAGGGGCACGGCCTCGGCGAGGATCTGCCCGGCCGGGGCGAGGGCGGCGGCATGCCGGAGCGCGAGCCGGGCGGCCCGCCCCTGAACCTCGTACGAGGCGTGCCCGAACGCCGCGGCGAGCGCGGCCGCCGCCTCGGGCGCGGGCGGCAGTTCCTCCGCCAGCCAGCGCAGGCCCGCCAGGGCCAGTTTGGCCTCCTGGCGGAAGGTCAGCGCGCCGATGGCCTCCGCCACGTCGGCGCTCTCGTGCGGACCGCCGCGCCGGAGCTGCGCGAGCGCCAGCTCGGCGACCGTGCCCGGCGCGGCGGGCAGCAGCCTCAGGTAGTCGCGTGTCCGCGCGGCGACCTCCTGCGGCGTCGGGTCCAGCATTCGGTGCAGCCGGACGAAGAAGCGCAGGCCGGCGGCGTCACCGCCGCGCAGGAAGCGGCGCAGGCAGCCGTCGAGCAGGTCGGCGCGCGAGACCCGCCCGGCCACCTGCAGCCGCCCGAGCAGGGCCAGCCAGCGGGTGGGACGGGGTTCGAGCCGCTCCTCACGCAGCACGCGCCCGGCTCCCTCGGCCTCGAAGATCCGCGGCAGCAGCGAACCGATCAGCGGGTCGTCGGCACTCGGCCGGGCCCTGAGCCAGGCGGTCACGAGCGGGTCGTGCTCGGGCGGCGGGGCGCCGCAGGCCCGCAGCAGCGCCAGCGCGAGCGGGGCGTTGCGGTCGTCGGCCGTGCGGATCCTCCTGGCCAGCCGGGCGGCCACGTCCGCCTGCCAGGCGGCGGGGCGGGCGGTCAGCACGCGGAGCACCTCGTCCGTCCCGCTCCAAGGGCCGGTGAACTCGCGGCGGGTCAGCCAGGCGACCGCGGCGGCGGCGCCGGACAGGGTGCCGGCGCCCGCGACGCGCAGCGCCTCGCCGTGCCCGCCGATCCCGTCGCCGGACTCCGGATCTCCCTCGTCCTCGCCCTCGTCGTCCAGGCCTGCCATCCACCGCCTCGCGGCACGGCGGCCGGCGGCCTCGCGCAGTTCCTTGCGCAGTTCGGGCAGCCGGCGCGCCACCTCGGCGCGGTGCTCGTCGCTCAGGTCGAGCACGTGGTCGGCCAGGTCGCGGATTCTGCGGGCGGTGACGAGGTCGCGGACCCGCGCCCAGGCCGTCGTGGAGTCGAAGATCACGGTCATGGACGGCACCCTAAAGATCAACTCCGACAAATCCGGGCGCCACTCCCACTCACGACTCGTGACGATCCTCGGCGAACAAGGTCTTCGCGCTCCCCCAAAGATCGTGCGATTGCCGACGGCCACGCACGCGCGCGGGTCACGGCCCGGTGTAGCGGCCCGGGGTGCAGCCGTACTCCTTGGTGAAGGCGGTGATGAACGCCGACGGGGTGGAGTAGCCGACACGGCGGGCCACCTCGGCCACCGGCTGGGTCTCCAGCAGCACCCTGGAAGTGCTGAGCCGCAGCTTGGTCCGCACCCGCGAGTACGGCATCCCGAACTCGCGTTCGAAGTCGCGTTGCAGCGTCTTGACGCTGACGTGCAGGCGCTCGGCCCACTCTTCGAGGCGTCCGGCGTCGCCGGGGTCGTGCGAGAGCGCGCGCGCCACCGTCAGCGCGAATCCGGCCCCGGTGGCGTGATGACCGACGAACTCGGCCGTCGTCGCCCCCAGCCCCGCCATGATGCGGTCGCGGGCGGCCAGCGCCTCGCGCTCGTCCTGGCCGGGGCGGGCGATGGACTGGACGAGCCGCGCCGCCTCCTGGCCGATCGAGACCGCGCCGGCCCGCAGTCCGCCGAGCGCCGGGGGCACCTCGCGCAGGCAGACGCGGTAGACGGTCTGCCGGTCGGCCGCGCGCACCTCGTGGGTGACGGCGCGATGCGCCCAGAACGCCTCCCGGTGACCGACGAACTGCGTGCGGGCGCCGTGCCGGGTCGACAGCATCCCGTCGGGTGACCAGTAGAGCTGGTGCAGGAAGTCCTGGCGGCTCTCGCGGAACTCCAGGACGGCTGCCGAGCGGTACTTGAGCACGAGGACGCCCCCGGGGCGGCCGAGCCCGTACCCGTACTCCTCGCACCAGAGCGGATCCGTCCCAGTGGGATCGGTGACCGTCACGGAGTGGCGTCCCAACGACATCGGATGGCCTCCCAGCGGCATCACAAGCAACTTTGGTAAGGGTAGCCTAAGTCCGTATCGTCCCTGCTGAAGGAATGCTCTCCATGCTCTATGCCCAGCTCCGGCGCACCGCCGGAGCCTCAGTCCTCGCGCTCGCCCTGGTGGCCGGCTGCGGTTCGGCCCCCTCGGGCGAGCAGCCCACCGAGGCTGCCGCGACCCGCGTGTTCGCCGCGGACAGCGGCCAGGTCACCGTCCCCGCCGACCCCAAGCGGGTCGTCGCCACGGGATACGCGGTGCCCGCGCTCATCGAGGCCGACGCCGCGCTGGTCGGCATCTCCACGTGGAAGCGCGGCCTGCCACTGATGTCGGAGGAGGACCGGGCGACGTACGACCGCCTGGAGAAGGTCGCGGGCGAAGCCGCGGCCGAGACCAACTACGAGGCCATCGCCAAGGCCAAGCCGGACCTCATCGTCATCGGCGTCCCGGCACCGGTGCTGGCCGACGTCGACATGGAGCGGCTGAAGTCGATCGCGCCCGTCGTCGCGATCGGCCCGACCATTCCGTCCGCGTGGCGGGAGCTGTCGCAGCGTCAGACCGACGTCGCCGGCCGGGCCGCGAACTTCGGCCAGGCCAAGACCGCCTACGAGAAGAAGGCCGCCGAACTGGCCGCCAAGTACGAGGACGCGCTGGCAGGCGTGAAGTTCGGCCACGTCGGATCGTACGGGGAGGTCGCCAAGGGAACGTTCCAGCGCGAGTTCGCCGGCTCGTGGGGCACCAACATCGCCCAGGACGTCGGCATCACCTACTACGGCCAGGTCAAGGAGAAGGGCGGAGGCAGCAGCGACGTTTCGGAGTACCCGTCGATCGAGGAACTGCCGAAGAGCCTCGGCGAGGCCGACGCGATCACGTACTCGGTGCAGCCCGACGGCACGCCGAACGAGGCCGTGAAGTACGTCCTCGACTCCCCGCTGTGGAAGAACCTCCCGGCGGTCAAGGCGGGCAAGGCGTTCCCGATCCGCTACACGGAGGCGGCCACGTACGACTCGGCGCTCGTGACGCTGGACGCCGTCGACCAGGCGCTCGCGCCGCTGGCGGCGTCATGAGCGAGGATCGCCGCAATCCGCGCGGCCGGGTCGCCGCCCACCACGCCTCCGGGACCGGCCTGACCCGGATCCCCTACCCGATCGGCGTGCGCACCGTCCCGGTGGCCGCGCGCGAACTCCTGACTCCGCGCATGCTGCGTCTCACCCTGGCGGGGCCGGGGCTCGACGGCTTCCACACCTACCAGGCCGACGACCACGTCAAGATCGTCTTTCCCGACCCGGACGGCACCCACCGGATCCCGGTGCCCAACGACCGGCTGATGCTCGACTGGCCCAAGCCCATGCCTCCGACGCGCAAGTACACCGTCCGGCGCTACGACGCGGCGGCCCGCGAGCTGGACCTGGACATCGTGCTGCACGAGGGCGGCGTCGCCGCCGCCTGGGCGGCGACCGTCGCGGTGGGCGACGAGGTGACCATCGCCGGTCCGCCGGGAGCCAAGGCGTTCTCGCACGACTACGGGCACTACGTGTTCGCCGTCGACGCGACGGCGCTCCCCGCGGCGGCGCGATGGCTGGAGGAGTCGCCGTCCGGGGTCTCCGCGCACCTGGTGATCGAGACCGACGACCCGGTCGAGCACGGCTACCCGCTCGCGGAGCGCGCCGGTGTGGAGGTCGTGTGGCTCGTCCGCGAGGGCGGGCGGTCCGCACTGGCCGAGACCGTGCAGGGGCTGAAGCTGCCGGACGTCCCCGCGTTCCTGTTCGCGGCCGGGGAGTCGGGGGACATCAAGCCGCTGCGGTCGTGGAGCGAGGGCAGGCTCGACGCGCTGTTCACCGGCTACTGGAAGCGCGGAGTCGCCGGGCTTGAAGACTGACCGATCCGGGGCGAGGACATACCGGCCGGTACTCCTCGCCGCGTCCGTGGTGTTGCTGCTCGCCGTGGCGGGCGCGAGCGTCTGCGTCGGCGCGCAGGCGCTCCCGCCCGCCGAGGTCTGGCGGGCCCTGGCCGGCTCCGCGAGCGGCGATGAGTACCTGATCGTGCGCGAGGTACGGGTGCCGCGCACGATCCTGGGCGTCTGCGTGGGCGCGGCGCTCGGCGTGGCCGGCACGCTGGTCCAGACGCTGACCCGCAACCCGCTCGCGGAGCCGGGCATCCTGGGCGTGACCGCGGGGGCCGGCTTCGCGATCAACGTCGGCGGCGTGCTGGGCCTGGCGGGCGGGCAGGTGGCACAGCTCGCGCTGGCCTCGCTCGGTGCCGCGCTCGCCGCCGTGCTGGTGTACGCGCTCGGCTCGGCCTCGCCGTTGCGGCTGGTGCTCACCGGGGTGGCGTTCAGCGCCGTGCTCTCGGGCATCTCGCTCGGGCTGCGGCTCATGCTGCCGGACGTGTTCGACCGCTTCAGGTTCTGGTCCGTCGGGTCGCTGGCCGGGCACGAGCAGGCCCCGCTCGCGCTGCCCGCCGGCACGATCGCCGTCGCGCTGCTGTGCGCCGCCCTGGTGACCAGGCCGCTGAACGCCCTGATGCTGGGGGACGAGGTCGCGCAGGCGCTCGGCGGGCACGTGCTGCGCACCCGGGTGTCCGTGCTCGTGCTCGTGACCCTGCTGGCCGGGGCCGCCACCGCCGCGGCCGGGCCGATCGCGTTCCTGGGGCTCATGGTGCCCCACCTGGCCAGGCGGGTGGCGGGCGGATCGATCCCGTGGCTGATGGCGTACACGATGGTGCTCGGGCCGGTGCTGTTGGTCGCCTCCGACATCGCGGCGCGCGTGCTGCTGCCCACCGGCGAGGTGCCCGTGGCCGTGGTGACGGCGTTCCTCGGCGCACCCGTGCTCATCTGGGCAGTGCGGCGGCGCGGGGCGGTGCCGGCTTGAACGGCTTCCTCACGCTGCGCGCGGGCGCGTACTCGGTCCGGGCCGCGCGCCGGACGCTGGCGGTGTCGCTCGCCCTCCTGCTCGCGGCGCTGGGTCTGGCCGTGCTGGGCCTGTGCGTCGGCGGTTCGTGGACGCCGCCGCAGGAGGTGCTCGCGGCGCTGGCCGGGCACGGCGACGAGGTCGTGGCGGTGCGGGAGTGGCGGTTGCCCCGGGTCGCCGCCGCGCTGGTGTTCGGCACGGCGCTCGGGCTGGCGGGCGCGGTCTTCCAGAACCTGACACGCAACGCGCTCGGCAGCCCCGACATCGTCGGCCTCGACGCGGGCTCCTACACCGGCGCGCTGTTCGCGATCACCGTGCTGGGCGGCACGTCCGCGCAGCTCGCCGCCAGCTCCGTCGCCGGCGGCCTGGTCGCAGCCGGGGCCGTCTACGTCCTGTCGCTCAGGTCGGGCCTGAGCGGCCTGCGCCTGGTCGTCATCGGGATCGCCGTGAACGCGATGCTGACCGCGCTCAACTCGTGGATCGTGCTCCGGGCCGAGCTGGAGGTCGGCATGGCCGCGACCGGCTGGAGCGCGGGCTCGCTCAACGGTGTCGACTGGGGCGAGCTGGTCCTGCCCTTCGCCGTCATCGCCGCGCTGGCCGTGGCGCTGGCCGTCCTCGCCCCCGGCATGCACCAGGCCGCGCTCGGGGACGAGCTGGCCGTCGCGTCCGGCGTGCGCCTGAACCGGCTGCGGCTGCTGCTCGTCCTGGCGGGCGTCGGCTGCACCGCCACGGTGACGGCGGTGGCGGGCCCCATCGTGTTCATCGCCCTCGCCGCGCCCCAGATCGGGCGGCTGCTGACGGGCGCGGCCGGCCTGGCCCTGGCACCGGCGGCGCTGTCGGGGGCGGTGCTCCTGCTGGCCGCCGACCTGGTCGCGCAGCTCCTCCTGGCCCCGGTCGCGCTGCCGGTGGGCGTCGTGACGACGGTGATCGGCGGGTGCTACCTCATCGGACTGCTCGTGCGCAGGACGCGACGGAACGCGTGAGTGCGGTGTGATTCACTGCCGCACCATCGCGTCACCGCGGATCCATGGTGAAGGCGGCACGGTCGGGGGCCGGCAGCCACTGGTGTCCCGGGTCGAACGGCCGGAAGTCGCTCTCGACGAAGCGGGTGAGCAGGGCCAGCACCGGGTGATGGTGCTGCCGGTGGTGGAGCAGCGAGCACGGGTACATGGGCGCCGGGTCGACGATCGGGATCTGGACGGTGCGCGGATGGCTGGGCAGGCGGCACCACTCACCCGCGAGCCCGATGCGTTCGCCTGAGCCGATCTGCTCCACGAAGTACTCCCAGCCGAAGTCGGGTCCGGTGGTGTCGATCCGGATGTCGAAGGCGGCGCCGAAGAGGTCCCAGAACTCGGTCCACTCGCTGCCTGGGACGTTGCCGGGCATCCACGCGGTCATCCCTGCCAGCCGTGCCGTCTCCACCTGCGGCAGCCCGGCGAGGGGGTGGTCGCGCCCCACCAGCAGGTGCGCCTGCTCCAGGTAGGCCGGCATGGACACCAGATCGTCCTCCAGTGTCCCGCTGACCCGGGCGAAGGCGGCGTCGACGGACCCGTGGGCGAGTGCGCCGCGCGCGGATCTGAGCCCGTTGGAGGTGACGATGTCGATCTCGACGTCCTCGACGGTCTGGTGGAATGCCCGGATCACATCGATGGAGGCCAGCCGGGTGTCCAGCACGTCGACGCGCAGGGACCGGCGCCGGCCGCGCAGCATCTGGAGCGCCTGGTCGGCGATGCCGACCAGGGCGCGCGCGTGGTGGAGGAACTCCCCGGCGTCCTTGGTGAGTCGGCCCCGGTGCGGGTGCGGGAGAGCAGCCTCACGCCGAGGTCGGACTCCAGATTCGGCGAGGCGCTGGCCGAGGACCGCGTGATCTCCGTCCGGGGCCGGATCAACGTCCGAGACGAGGTGATGAGCGTCTACGGCGAGGTCCTGGCCGTCGTGCGCCTGCCGCACACCTGGACGAACGCGGCGGGCGACCCGGTCCGCGGCATCCGTGACGTCCTCCTGTGCGCCCGCTGCGACGCGGACGATCCCCTCGCCGGGCCGATCCCCTCGCCGGGCCGATCATCACGTACTTCGCCGTTCACGGGTCCGCGCCCCCGGAGGCTCTGGTGCAACTCGCACGGTTTCTGCTCCGCTGGATCCACCAGCCGCGGGCGCCGAAGCAGCCCGACGAGAACGCGCTGAACGCCGAGGCCGAGGCCTGGTACCGCGGCGAGCTGTGACGTCATCCTCGCCGGTCGCGGCTCGGTCTGCCGCGGCAGCGCTCACGTGCTCATCTGTGGATCAGAGCGGCGATGTCGTCGAACAGCCGGTCATGAGCGGCGGCTGCCTCCGGGGAGGTCAGGTCCATGCCCTGGATGAAGCCGTGCTCCAGGCCGGGTTCTCGGCGGTGCACCACGTGCGCGCCGGTCCGCGCCAGCCGCCGGGCGTAGGCGTCGCCCTCGTCGCGCAGTGCATCGTGCTCGGCGGTCACGATGAGGGCGTCGGGCATGCCGTGCAGGTCCGGTGCCAGCAGCGGGCTGGCGGCCGCGCGGTCGGCGGGGTCCGGCGTCCAGCACGTGATGGCCCAGGCGAGGAAGTCGGCGTCGAGCGCGTGACCGGTGCCCTTGTCGAGAACGCTGGGCTGGGTGAGCGTCAGGTCGGTGTTGGGGCAGATCAGGATCTGCAGGTCGGGCAGGGGATCGTCGGCGTCGCGCAGTCGCAGGCACGCCATGGTCGCCAGGTATCCGCCCGCGCTGTCGCCCGCGACCGCCACTGGGCGCGCCCAGCGCAGCACCGCGGCCACGTCATCGATGGCCTCGGGGCAGGGGTGCTCGGGCGCGCGCCTGTAGTCGACGGCCAGCACCTCGACGTCGCAGGCGTCGGCGATGCGCCGGCAGGTGCGGTCGTGGGTGTCGAGGTCGCCAAGGACGAAGGCGCCGCCGTGCGCGAACACCACCAGCGGCCGTGGCTGCTCGGCCGGCCGGTAGTGGCGCAGTGGGATGCCGTCGGGGCCGTGGAGGTCTTCCACGTGGCTCAGCGCCGGCCCCTTGGGTCGGTCGGCGGCTCGCCGACGTGAACTCTCGCGGAGTTCCGCCACGTTCGGGTGAGTCATGGAGCGTCTCATTCGATCGGGGGCCGACGGCGATCAAGACTAGTGCGATGGCGAGCGGAGCCGCCGCGCAGGCCGAAGCCGACCGGCTACGAGAGCAGACCACACGCGGGTGAACAAGCGCCGGACGGCATGAGGCTGCGCGGCACGGTCACAGCCAGCCGCGTTCGGAGGCGCGCAGGCCGGCCTCGAAGCGGCTGCGGGCGCCGAGGCGGCCCATGACGTCGGCCATGATGCGGCGTACGGTGCGCGGCGCCAGTCCCAGTTGACGACCTGCGCCCTCGTCGGTCATGCCTTCGGCGAGCAGCCGCAGGAGCTGGCGTTCCTGCGGGGACAGGCCGTCGCCGTCGCGGACCGGGGACGAGCCGATGGGCGTGGCGGTGGACCAGATCTGCTCGAACAGCGCCAGGACCACCGAGACGGTGCCGGGGCCGTCGAGCTGGACGGCGCCGGCCCTGGTGTCGGCCGGGTCAAGGGGGACCAGGGCGGTCCGGCGATCGTAGATGATCATACGGGCCGGCAGGCTGGGGACGGTGCGGAC
Source organism: Nonomuraea sp. LPB2021202275-12-8 (assembly GCF_037044575.1). Classification (NCBI taxonomy): domain Bacteria; kingdom Bacillati; phylum Actinomycetota; class Actinomycetes; order Streptosporangiales; family Streptosporangiaceae; genus Nonomuraea; species Nonomuraea sp. LPB2021202275-12-8. The sequence continues at coordinate 67,791 of NZ_JBAHWD010000035.1, forward strand.
CTGGGCGCCGATGCCGACCAGCCAATAGGCGAAGGCCAGGGTGGGCCCGTCACGCCGGATGCAGTCCAGCCCCACGGTGCGGATCGCCACGCCGCGTTCGCGGACCTGCTGGTCGAGCGGCTTGGCCGCCTCGATCATGGCCGGATCCTGCGGACCTCCGGGCATCAGGGTGGCGACCTCGATGCGGGCCCGCGCGGCCAGGGCCTCGATGCGCGATCTGATGGCGTCCAGGCCGATCAGCCGTTCCGCGACGGGGTGCCCGTCGCCGGGGCGCAGATCCGCGTACTGGCTGACCAGCGCGGTGATCGCCGCCTGGCTTTCGACGATGCTCTGCTGCTGGCGTAGCAGCTCGGCCTGGCGGCGCTGCAACAGCATCTGGAGCCCGGCTTCGGGGTTGACCGCGCGCATGGCGCCCGGCGCCTCCCAGGAGGGCCGCAGCAACGCCAGGTCGGCGAGCTGGTCCAGCGCCTGCCGGATCTGGCCGGGATTGGCCCTCATCTGGCCGGCTATGGCCTCGACGTCCAGGTCCTGCCCGGTCAGCAGCAACCGGTAGACGCCCTCGGCCAGCTTGCTCAGGCCCAGCGATTCGAGCTTCCCGTGCGCCGGCCGCACCCGGCTGATGGCCAGCCCGTGCCTTCTGGAGTTGTCGGCTCTCATCACCGGACGTCAGTCCCTCCGACCAAGGCGGCATCTCCCCGCCACAGCTGCCCTCACCTGGGCAGATGACAGGCCGTGGGGCTCCCTCGCGATGGCGGCGGCCGCCGAGCGGGCGTCCGTGCCGGTCGCCCCGATGGCCGGCCGCCACCTTGGGTGCCTTCTCATGTGCCCGCGATGCATGAGCTTGGTCCCTTCGTCTGAGGCGACTGCCTGCTCGGCTCTTGGTCGATTCGGCCGAGACGGCCTGGCGGATGAGTCCCGGCCGCGCCTTCTGCCCGGAGGACCGCAGCGGTGCCTAAATAGGTCGGGCCGCTTCAGGAAGCGAGCGAAACCTTCTGCTGGGGCGGAGGCCGACGCAGACTCGGGGTCGCCGGGAAACGCCGCCGGGCAGAAGCCGGAAAGCCTCGGCGCCGGGCGTACCGGAGTTAAGAGAGTCACCACGTGACCGTCTGCGACATCCGCTGACCTCAAGGAGCAGGACATGAAGCTCGTGACCCGCGTCGCCATGCTGGGCGCCGCCTCCGCCATCCTGATCGCCACGTTGCCCGCCGCCTCGGCCTCGGCCGACGGCTCCCCGCGGATCACCGCGGACGGCCGGCCACTCCCTCTCCCTGCCGGTGTGTACGACAGCAACATCTGGGGCTGACCGAGGGCGAACGTGATCAGGACTCCGGCCTGCCGCAGGGGATGCCGCGGCAGGCCACCGCCGGAGACGGCCCGCCCGGATCCGGCCCGCGGTCCGCTGTCGCGACCGTCACCCGACAAGGTTCCCTGTGAGCCGTTGTTCCGTGCGAGGAGATGCATTGCTCAGCAACACACGCGAGGAAGACCTGGCCTCCCTGCTTCGCTCGTACCGTCGTCGCGCCAGACTGTCCCAGCAGGCCCTGGCGGACCTCAGCGCGGTCAGCGTCCGCGCCATCCGCGACCTCGAATCCGGCCGGGTCAAGAATCCGCGCAGGGAGACGGTGAGGCTCCTGGCCGACGGCCTCCGCGTCGAGGGATCGCGGCGCGCCGCGCTGGAGGCCGCGACCGGCTCGCCGGACGACGTCGGTGAGCCGCGGGCGCTCGAGATCGCCACGAGGATCCCCGTGCCCACCGGCGAGCTGGTGGGACGCATCGCGGAACGCGAGCTGCTCCGCGAGCTCGTCGGCTCCGGCGAGCGTCTGGTCGCGCTCGTCGGGCTGGGCGGGGTCGGCAAGACACGCCTGGCCATGGAGGTGGCCAACGAGCTGCGCGGCGGCGGCGAGTGGGCGGTGCTGTGGGCCGCGAGGCATACCGCGGAGGAGCTGCTCGGCGCGGAGGTCTCCGCGCTGGCGGGCGCCATCGGGCAGCGGGCCACCGTGCTGGTGCTCGACGGCTACGACGCCCCCGGCGAGCACGCCCACGCCGTGCACACCCTCCTGCACCGGTGCCGTCGGCTCTGCGTGCTGGTGACGACCCGCCGGCCGTACCACACCCAGGGCTGGCGCCTGCTGCCGCTCGCGCCGCTGCGGGTACCCGTGGAGACGGAGGACGCCGCCCCCGAGCAGTCCGAGGCCGGGCGGCTGCTGGCTCGCCACCTCAGGCACGCGCATCCGGGGTTCAGCCTCGACGCCGCGAACGTGACGGTGATCGCCGACATCTGCCGGCAGGTCGACGGCATTCCGGCGGCCCTGGAGATGGTCGCCCAGTGGAGCGTGGTGCACCGGCTGGAGGAGCTGCGGGACGAGCTGTCGCGCGACCCCGCCGCGCTGTCCGCCTGGCCGGTGCCCGCCGGCAGCGGGCAGGGCCTGGCCGACGCCATCCCGCAGGCGATCGGCTGGCTGGACCCGCCCACCCGGGAGTTGCTGGCGGGCGCCGCGCGCATCACCGCCGCCTGGTCCGTCAAGGACGTGTCCGTCGCGCTGAACCGGCCGATCAGCAACGTCGCCCGGCAGGTGCACACCCTGCTGATGCTCGGGCTGGTGCGGCGGAAGGAGACCCCCGGCGGGGTGTGCTTCGAGATCCTCAGAAACACCCGCCCGTTCCTCCTGCCGGGCTGACGAGCGCGCCCGCTAAAGGGTGAATCCACCGCCGCACACGACGACCTGACCGCTGATGTAGTCGGATTCGGGCGTGCACAGCAGGTAGACCGCGCCCGCGGCCTCCTCCGGCGTGCCGGCCCGGCCCAGGGGGATGGTGCTCTCGATCGCCTCCAGCAGCTGCGCGCTGACGCCGATCTTGATCTGCCTGCCGTGCATGGTGATGCTGGCGCCCTCGTCCGCGGGCGTCTCGGTCAGCCGCGTGGCGATCAGGCCGAAGGCCACCGCGTTGACGTTGACGCGATGGCGCCCCCACTCCTTGGCCAGGGTCTTGGTCAGGCCGACCACGCCGGCCTTGGCCGCCGCGTAGTTGGCCTGCCCCGCGTTGCCGCCCAGGCCGGCGACCGAGGAGATGTTGACCACCTTGCGGTGGTGCTCGGCCGGATGGGCCTTGAGGTACGGCAGGGCGGCTCGCAGGATTCTGAAGGGCGCTTTGAGGTGGAGGTCGAGGATGGCGTCCCATTGCTCGTCGGTCATCTTGTGGATGACCGTGTCCCAGGTGTAGCCGGCGTTGTTGACGATGATGTCCAGGCCGCCGAAGGAGTCGATCGCGGTCCGCACGAACCGGTCGGGGAAGCCCTGCTCCGTCACGTCGCCCACGCAGGCCACCGCGTCACCGCCCGCGGACTTGAGGGCGGCGACGGTCTCCTCGGCCGGCTCGGGGTCGAGGTCGTTGACGACCACGCAGGCGCCTTCCGCCGCCAGCTTCAGCGCGACGGCTCGGCCGATGCCACGGCCCGCGCCGGTGACGATCGCGGTCCGTCCGGTCAGCCTGTCCACGTGCCCTCCTCCAGGTCGATGACGGCGGTGCCGCGCAGGGTCACCGTCCCGTCGGCCAGCGTCACCTCGACGTCCAGGCGGGCTGCTCCACCCTCGACCGCGGTGACGGTTCCGGTGCAGGTGGGCTCGGCGTGCAGTGGGGTGATGGCGGTGAAGCGCACGCCGTACGATCTGATGCGCTCCTGCGGCGCCACCTGGGTGAGCAACCGCCCGAGATAGGCCATGGAGAGCATCCCGTGGGAGAAGACGTCGTCGTGGCCGGCCGCTCTGGCCACCTCTGGGTCGAGATGGAGGGGATGGTGGTCACCGGACGCGCCCGCGTACAGCGCGAGCGTGGTGCGGCTGATCGGGGGGATCCGGAGCGGCGGCAGCCGGTCGCCGGCCTGGGCGTTCACGGGGCGGCCTCCGGATTGCGTACGACGAGGACGGTGGTCAGCCGGGCGATCGGCGCGCCGTGGCAGGTGACGTCGGTGGTGCGCACCAGGAAGTCCAGGGCGCCGCTCTTCCTGCTGTAGACGTCGGTGAGGCGGGAGTCGAAGGTGAGACGGTCGCCGGCGTGGGCCATCGCGTGGTAGGTGAAGCTCTGCTCCCCGTGGAGCAGGTGGCCCAGGTCGACGCCGAGCGTCCGTACATAGTCGAAGGGGTCGGGACGCTCCATTTCCAGGCAGAACAGGAAGGTGGGCGGCACGGGCAGGTCGGGGTGGCCGGCGGCGCGCGCCGCGGCCACCTCGGTGTAGATGGGATCGGTCTCGCCGATCGTCCTGGCGAACTCCCGCAGGCGGCCGCGCTCGACCTCGACGGTCAGCTCTGGCGATCTGGTGCCGATGACGGACGTGTCGATGGCCATGACTCACCCCGTTCTCTGGCGGAAGCGGCCGAGCGCGCCCGCGAGCCCGGCGCGCGTCTCGTGGTCCCGCACACCGAGCCCCTCCCCGGGCGCCAGGCAGAGCACGCCCACCTTGCCCTGGTGCAGGTTGCCGTGCACATCGTGCACGGCCTGGCCGGTGTGGGAGAGCGGATACACCTTGGAGAGCGTGGGATGGATCCGGCCGCGCGCGATCAGCCGATTGGCCTCCCAGGCCTCGCGGTAGTTGGCGAAGTGCGTGCCGACGATCCGCTTGAGGTTCATCCAGAGGTACCGGTTGTCGTAGGCATGGTGGAACCCGCTGGTGGAGGCGCAGGTGACGATGGTCCCGCCGCGTCTGGCCACGAAGACGCTGGCGCCGAAGGTCTCCCTGCCCGGATGCTCGAAGACGATGTCGGGATCTTCGCCGCCCGTCAGCTCGCGGATCTGGGCGCCGAACCGCTTCCACTCCCGGGGGTCCTGCGTGTGCTCGCCGGACCAGAACCGGTAGTCCTCGGCCCGCCTGTCGATGATCAGCTCGGCGCCCATCCTGCGGCAGACCTCCGCCTTCTCCGCGCTGGAGACCACGCACACCGGGGTGGCGCCGCCGTTGAGCGCGAGCTGCGTGGCGTAGGAGCCGAGCCCGCCTGAGGCGCCCCAGATGAGCACGGTGTCGCCCTGTTTCATCCTGGCGCCGTTGGGTGAGACGAGCTGCCGGTAGGCGGTGGAGTTCACCAGGCCGGAGGCGGCGGCCTCCTCCCAGCTCAGGTGGGCCGGCTTGGGCATGAGCTGGTTGGACTTCACCAGCGCCAGTTCGGCGAGCCCGCCGAAGTTCGTCTCGAAGCCCCAGATGCGCTGCTCGGGGTCGAGCATCGTGTCGCCGTGCCCGTCAGGGTGCTCCAGCTCGACCGACAAGCAGTGCGCGACCACCTGGTCACCCCGCTTCCAGGCGCCGACGCCTTCGCCGGTGCGCAGCACCACGCCGGCCAGATCGGAGCCGACCACGTGGTATGGCAGGTCGTGGCGCTTGGCCAGCGGCGAGGACCGGCCGTAACGCCGCAGGAAGGCGAAGGTGGGCAGTGGCTCGAAAATCGACGTCCACACCGTGTTGTAGTTGACGCTGCTCGCCATCACCGCGATCAGCGCCTCCCCCGGCCCCAGCTCGGGCGTGGCCACCTCCTCCACGTGCAGTGACTTGCGCGGGTCCTTGTCCGCGCTGCTCATACCGTCGAACATGGCCACGTCGCCGGCGTGCACCGTCACCGCCCGGTAGCTCTCCGGTACCGGCAGCGAGCCCAGCTCGGCCGGGTCGTCCGCCATGATCGCGTCGAGTATCTTCCTCATCGCCGCCTCCGATCAGTACCAGTGGAGAATCGTGGCCCCCGCGCACAGGCCAGCGCCCGCCGCGGCGAGCAGGATGCGCTCGCCGCGCTCCAGAGGCCGGAGCCGGTGCGACTCGTGCAGCGTGAACGGGACCGACGCGCCGCCGATGTTGCCGTAGCGTCGCGTGGTGAGCGGCACGCGATCCAGCCCGACGCCGAGATCGGCCGCCAGCGTCTCCAGCATCCGTCCGTTCGCCTGGTGGAACACGAACCTGCTGATGTCGCCGAGTTCCAGGCCGCAGTCGTCGAGCACCTGCTCGACCAGCTTGCGCAGGGTCGGCAGCACCCAGTTCTTGACCGTCCTGCCGTCCATGTGCACGTAGTGCTTGCCGCCCGCTCTGGCCTCCTCGTCGAGCTCCATCCGGGTGCCGCCGGCGTCCACCCCGACCACGTGGTGGTACTCGCCGTCGGTGATCATCCGGGTGGTCAGGAAGCCGTACCCGGGTGGCACCTCGCCGAGCAGCATGGCCCCGGCGCCGTCGCCGAAGAGGCTGGCGGTGCGGCGGTCCTTCCTGTTCGTCACCGAGGAGAGGATGTCCGCCCCGACGACCAGGGCCCGACCGCCGGACCGGTGCGCCTTGAGCAGGCCCTCGGCGATCGCCAGCGCGTACACGAAGCCGCTGCAGGCGGCGTTCACGTCGAACGCGGGCACCGACTTCAGGTGCAGCTTGTGCTGCAGGATCGCGGCCGTCGCCGGTTGCGGCACGTCAGGCGTCGTGGTGGCCACGACGAGCGCGCCGAGCCGCTCGCGAGAGTCCGGCTCGCCGTCCAGCGCCTCGTTGGCCGCGACCAGGGCCAGGTCGGAGGTCGCCGTGCCCGCCGTGACGTACCGGCGCTCGACGATCCCGGTCCGCTCCTCGATCCACTCCTCCGGCATTCCGGTCCAGCGGCTGACATGCGCGTTGGTGATCACTCGCTCCGGCACGTACGCGCCGAGTCCCACTACTCCGACAGCCATCTCACAGTCCCTTTCCCATGACGAGCGACTCTTCGCCGACCAGCGCGGCCAGCCGGCGGTACTGCTGCGGGTAGTCGGCCGCGGCCGGCAGCAGTACCAGTTGGTCGGCCCCGGCGGAGACGAGCGCGGCCAGGCCCTTGGCGACCTCGGCACCGGTTCCGGCGACGAGGTACCGCAGCGCCCCGGCCGCCGCCCCGCTGTACTGGACGTCGAGGAACCGGGCCGCCTCTGCCCTGGCATGCTCGGGGTCGCGGTCGTCCACGTGGACGAACACGGTGACGCCCGCCCGCGGCTCGGGCCTGCCCAGCTCGCGGGCGCGGGCGTGCAGGGCGTCGCGCTGCCTGGCGAACCGGTCCGGATCGACCCACAGCCCGAGCCAGCCCTCGCCGTGACGCGCGGCCCGCTCGATCGCCGCCGCGGAGCGGCCGCCGATCCAGAGCGGCGGCATCGCCCCGGTGGGCGACAGCGCGGGCACCTCGGCCTCCCACGGGGCGGGCAGCCGCGCCGAACCGCCGGTGAGCAGCGCCGGGAGCGCGCCGAGCAGGGCGTCGGTCCGCCTGCCTCGCTGCCGCATGGGAACGCCTGCGGCCTCCCACTCGGCGGGGTTCTCGCCGCCCACGCCGACCCCGAGCAGGATCCGATCGCCGGACAGTACCTGGAGGGAGGCGAGCTGCTTGGCCGTCCAGGCCGGGTGGCGCAGCGCGCCGAGCAGCACGCCGAATCCGAGGCCGATCCGCTCGGTCACGGCGGCCGCGGCGGCCAGGACCGTGACGGGTTCGAGTATCCCGGTGTGGAAGGCGAGGTGATCGATGGTCCAGATCGAGTCGAACGCGAGGTCCTCGGCCAGCCGGGCCGAGGCGATCACGTCGTATCGGCCTGAGTCCGCCGCACCGGAGGCGGGCAGCATGATTCCCACGTCGGTCATGACGTCTCTCCGCTCAGCCGTGCCACGTGGGCTGCCAGGTCGCGCAGCCGCGGGTGTCGGTAGACGTCCTTCGTCGGCAGGACGACGCCGAAGTGGTCGCGCACCCGCGACACCACCTTGAGCGCCACCAGTGAATGGCCGCCGAGGGCGAAGAAGTCGTCGTCGGCCAGGACGCGGTCGAGGCCGAGCACGCCCGACCACACCTTCGCGATCAGCTCCTCCACCGGGCCCTCGACCGGCGGCCCCGCCCCGGCGTCCGGCGGCGGGTCGGGCAGCGCGCCCAGGTCCAGTTTCCCGCTGACCGTCCGCGGGAACTCCGGCACCCACGCGAACGCGGCGGGCACCAGGTACTCGGGCAACCGGCGGGCCAGCTGCTCGCGCAGCGCCCGGCCGGGCGTCTCCACACCGGTGTAGTAGGCCACCAGCGCGTCGCCGCGCCGGGTGACCACGGCGCGCGTGACCTCGGGCCGCTCGGCGAGGACGGCCTCGATCTCGCCCGGCTCGATCCGGTGACCGCGCACCTTGATCTGCCGGTCGAGCCTGCCCAGGAAGATCAGGTTGCCGTCGGCGTCCCACCGGACGTGATCGCCGGTCCGGTACATGCGCGAGCCGTCACGCGCCACCGCGTCGGGCAGGAACCGCTGGGCGGTCAGGGCGGGCCGGTTCACATAGCCGTGCGCCACACCGGCGCCGGCGATGAACAGCTCGCCGTCCTCGGCCGGGCGCAGGTGCCGATCCAGTACGTAGGCGCGGACGCCGGGCAGCGGCCGGCCGATGTGCGGCCGCGATCCGGCGACGGTCGCGGCGGTGGCGTCGACCGTGCACTCGCTGGGGCCGTACAGGTTCACCGCCGGCGGATCACCCGCGGCGGCCAGCTCGCGCCACATGTCACCGGGGATCGGCTCGCCGCCCATCAGCAGCCGCGGCGGCCGCCCGGGCAGGAGATCGTCGCGCAGGGCGGCCCAGTGCGAGGGCGTGACGTCGAGCTCGGCGAGGTCGTGGTCGCGGAGGAAAGCCGCCAGCGCGGGCGGGTCGGCGCGCACCTCTTCGCCCAGCAGCACGATCGTGTCGCCCCGGCACACGCGGATCCACTGTTGCACCGAGGCGTCGAAGGACATGCTGGCGTTCCAGCCGACCCGGGCCGGCTCGGCCGGGTAGACGCCCGCCTGCTCCAGGGAGGCCAGGAGGGCCGCTACCCCTCCCCTGCTGACCGCGACCCCTTTGGGCCTGCCGGTCGAGCCGGAGGTGTAGAGCACGTAGGCGACGTCATGCTCGCCCGCGGAGGCGGGCGGTGCGGCGCCGGTGGCGCCCCCGCCGTGCGGCGCGACGAGCACGGCGGGCACCGCCCAGCCGAGCCCTGGCCGGTCGGTGTAGACCGCGCTCACGCCGGCGTCGGCGACGGTGAACGCCAGCCGCTCCGCCGGATGGGCGGGATCGAGCGCGACGTAGGCCGCGCCCAGCCGCCAGACCGCCAGCAGTGCCGCGGGCAACTCCGCCGAGCGCGGCAGGCAGACGCCGACGCGGGAGCCGCGCCCGACGCCCGCCGCCCGCAGCGCCCCCGAAACCAGGTCGACCCGCGCGTCCAGCTCGGCGAAGGCCAGCTCGCCGTCCGGCGCGTGCACGGCGGCACGATCAGGATGGGCGTCCACCGCCCGCCGGAATCGCCGCAGCACGTCGACGGGCGGGGCCGCCAGCGCGGGACCGGCGGAACGGAGGGTCTCGGCGAGGGTGGCGGTCATCTCAGCCCCCGCAGACGGTCATCGACGGGATCGGGCGGCACTCCTGGAGCGTGACCGGCTCGCCCATCGCCACGACGATCCGCCGGTCGCCGCGGAAGGCGTCCCTGCCGTGCGCGGCAAGCAGGTTGTCCACGATCAGCAGATCCCCTGCTTGCCACGTCGTCCGCAGGACGGCCGCGTCGTAGGCGGCGTTCATGGCGCGCACGTCGTCCGCGCTGAGCGCCGTGCCGTCGCCGTACCCTGTCGTGAAGGGCAGGCCGTCCTGTCCCAACTCCTCGAGGAGCACGCCCCGGATCTCGGGGTCCAGTGAGTGCTCGCTCCAGAAGGCGGCGTGGTTGAACCACACCTCATCCCCTGTCCGGGGATGCCTGATGATCGCGGGACGTACCTGCCTGGTGCGCAGCGTGTCGTTCTCGCCCCAGCGATGGCTGATCATGTTGTCGGCGCAGTACTTCTCCACCTCGTCGCGCGAGTCCGCGTTGAACGCGGTGCGCCAGCCGAGGGAGATGCGCTCGCCGTAGTTGCGCCGCAGCGACCAGCCGGTGACGCGGAACCGCTCGACCAGGTCGGGCGGGAGGTTGCGCAGCACCTGGCGGCAGTCGGCGACCGGCGTGGCGCCGCCCGTGTGCGGGGCGGTCAGGCAGCAGAACAGCAGCATGCCGGGGAACGTCAGCGTGTAACTGTTCTCGTTGTGCATCCTGATGGACTGCGAAGGCGGCAGGTCGGTCGAGGAGTAGACGTCGTCGCCGAAGTGGGTGCGTGGGGTGGCCTTCTCCTGGTAGGCCGCCCGTACGGCGAGGACGACGTCCCGCACGGCGGCGAAGCCCTCGGGGTCGTGGATCGGCAGGCCACGCAGGTACAGCGCGCCGTGCTCGTCCAGCAGGTCGCGGATGCGCGGGCGGCGCGCGGCCAGCCAGGCACAGGCGTCCTCGACGGTGGCGAGGCCCGTCGCCGTCGCCGTCGCCGGTTCGCCGGGGGCGAGCTGGAGTTCGAGGTCGGGGGATGTCACGTCCATGGGTCCCTCACAGCGCATCGATGTGCGCGGGCAGCGCGCGCCAGATGTCGGGGGTGTAGAAATGGCCACCGGGCAGGGAGTCGCAGCGGAAGTCGCCGTCGCAGACCTGGCGCCACTGCTCGGCGACGGCCGGCTCGATGACCTGGTCGTCGCGGCCCCAGAGCACCTGCACGGGGACGCCGGTCGTGGCGCCCGGGGTGTAGCGGTAGGAGTCGCGCACCCGTATGTCGGCGCGCATGAGCTCGTAGGCCATCTCCATCAGGCCGGCATCCGACCGTACATAGGCGGGCAGCAGGCCGATCGTCGTCATCCACTCCAGCAGCGCGGAGTCGGAGTCGCCGAGAGCGGGGAAGCGGTCCCGCTCGGTCAGGCCCCGGTTCGGCGCGTTGCAGGAGGAGACGACCAGCGCGAGCGGAAGCCGGCCGCCCTGCCGCTCGATCCCGGTCACCACGTCGAAGGCCATCCAGCCGCCCATGCTGTGCCCGAAGAGGATGTAGGGCCGGTCGGCCGCGGACAGCACGGCCGCCGTGGCGTCCTCGACGAGCTCGTCCCAGGATCGGGCGAACTCCTCGGCGAACCTGCCCTCCCTGCCGGGATAGCAGACGAGCGCGAGGTCCGTGCCCTCGTCGAGGGCCGCGGTCCACGCCCGGTACGGCCCGGTGCCGCCACCGCAGAAGCCGAGGCAGACGAGCTGCCTGGTGGCCGTCGGCCGTGGGGCGGGCCGGACGACCGTCGTGTCCTGTACTCGTTGCGCGGTCACGTCAGGTCTTGATCTGGTCCATCTGGACCCGCAGGCTCTTCGGCCGCATGTCGACCCAGTTGTGCTCGATGTAGTCCAGGCAGGACTGCCGGCCTTCGGGTCCGTGCACGACCGTCCAGCCGTCCGGCACGTCGATGAACGAGGGCCACAGGGAGTGCTGGTCCTCGTCGTTCACCAGCACATAGAAGGTGCCGTTCTCATCGTCGAATGGATTGGTCACCGTTACCTCCGGTTATTTTTATTTCCAGGTGAATCGTAGGATTGGGAAATTGAATTCACCGGCAGTTTTCGAGGCAGCTGACCGGCAATTCAAAGGGCGCTTCTGACCGACCAGAGTTCGGGGAAGAACCGGTGTTCCGCCGCCCGGCGCAGCCAGTCCACGCCGCTGGTGCCGCCGGTGCCCGGCTTGCCGCCGAGCACCCGCTCGACCACCAGCAGGTGGGTCGCCCGCCACTTCCCGAACTCGTAGGCCACGTCGACCAGCGCCTCGGCCAGCAGGTGCAGCGTGTGGTGGCGGACGGGGTCCTCGTACACCTGGCGCCAGGCCTGCTCGACCTCGGCGCGCGGGCGGTAGGGCGCCGCCCGGTCGCGCTCCAGGCAGTCGGCGGGGACCGCCAGCCCGCTCCGCGCGAGCAGCCCGAGTGCCGCGTCGTAGAGGCTCGGCCCGATCAGGTCACGCACCAGGTCGCCGTAGACGCCGGCGTCGCCTTCGTACGGCCGGATCATGGCGGCGTTCTTGTTGCCGAGGACGAACTCCCACTGCCGGTAGGCGGAGGACTGGAATCCCGATCCGCCGGCGAGCTGATCGCGGAACTCGCGGTACTCGGCCGGGCTGAGCGCGCCGAACAGCTCCCACGAGCCGACCATCAAGCCCTGCACCAGGCGCAGCCGCCGCAGGGTGCGCAGCGCGGCGTCGGCGTCGTCGGCGTCCAGCTGGTCACGGGCCCGCGACGCCTCGATGTGGCCGAGCTTGAACATGAGCTCCATGAGCTGGGTGCCGATGAGGAAGGCGGGCTCGCTCGCCGACTTGGTACGGAACTCCTGGAGGGACAGCAGCACGTCCGGGCGGACGTACGCGGCGAACGGGGTGCGGCCCTCGAACTCCAGGATCGGCTCGCCGCCGGTGCGCCGCGCCTTCTCGGCGCGCTCGTCGTCGCTCTGCGCCCGGTACGCCGAACGCTCGTATCTTCCGGCCGTCATCGTCTCTCCTCAGACCTGGCCACGAATGACCTGGGTGATCGCGCGCAGCCCGGCTGACATGACCTCTGTGGGCCCGCCGAAGCCGATGCGCATCCTGTCGGGGTGGCCGAAGCAGACACCGGGCACGACCAGCACGCCCAGGCTCTCCAGCGCGTCGCAGATCTCGTGCACGTCGGTGACGCCGCGAACGGCGGGGAAGGCGCAGACCCCGCCGAGCGGCACGGCCAGGTCGATGGCGTCCTGCGTTCCGGCCGCCCAGCCGCGCAGGATCTCGCGGTTGAGCCGGGCCTGGCCGAGCCGCTCCGCGACGATCTTGTCGCCGTTCGTCAGAACCGCCGTGGCCAGGAACTCCGCCAGCGGCGAGGTGCTGATCGAGACGTAGTCCCTGACCTTCACCATCGTCGCGAGCAGGTCGGGCGGCGCCAGGCACCAGCCGACGCGCAGCCCCGGCAGGCCGTACGCCTTGGACAGGGTGCCCACGGAGATGGCACGGTCCAGGAAGACGCGCGGATCGGGCAGCGGGTCGCCGTCGTAGACGAGCTCGCTGAACGCGCCGTCCCACAGCAGGTAGCACTCCCGCATCGCGATGAGCCGGAGGAACTCCGCGTAGCTCGCGGGCGGCAGCGTGGCGCCCGTCGGGTTGTGCGGGAAGTTCACCAGCACCGCGCGGGTGCGGTCGCTGAGCAGGTCGCGCAGCCGGTCGAGGTCGGGGGCGAAGCCGTCGGCCGGATCCAGCCGCCAGACCCGCAGCCGGGCGCCGAGCACCTCCGCGATCGAGTGCAGCGAGTGGTAGACCGGGTGCAGGACCACGATCTCGTCCCCCGGCCGCACGATCGCCGCCAGGGCGAGGAAGAGCGCCTCGGTGGAGCCGTGGGTCACCATCACCGAGTCCGGCCGGCCGTCGCCGAACCGCCGCGCGATCACCTCGCGCAGCTCGCGGGAGCCGACCGACGGGCTGTCGCGGAAGGCGATCTCGTCGAGCGCGTCCTGGGGGATCCCGAGCAGCTCCCTGAGCCGGCCGAGCGAGTAGTTCTCCACGCCGGAGCTGGAGATGTCGACGGGCAGCGTGAAGTACCGCTCACGCAGCCAGTCCTCCAGCAGCGCCGGAGAGATCTGCCCGATCGCCCGGTGGTCAGCCGATTCGACGGTCATCGTCGCTTCTCCTGCCCGGCCTGGTGCGCCTGAGGTCGGCGGCGACGTTGACCCGTCTGAGCCACCGGTCGCGGCCGTCGTAGCGGGCCCGGAACGGACGCCGCCCATGCACGACGTTCCGGTTGTCCACGAAGATCACGTCGCCCGGGGCGAGCGCGAAGTCGTACAGGTTCGCGTCGAGCTGGCCGAAGATCAGCTCCAGTGCCGCCCGGGCCTCCTCGTCGCCCGGGACGGCCGCGGTGCAGTCGCGGTCGATGCGCAGCACCGCGGCGTCGGCCGGCCCGGTCAGCACCGGCCCGGTCTCGGGCCGCGTCACGTCCTGGTCGTGGGCGTCGTCGGGGCGGGTCAGGAAGCGGGACTGGGTCAGCGCCTCGCACGCCCAGCCGGGCAGCGCCAGGGGGTCCGCCGCGGCCAGCGTCGTCGGTGTCCGGTCCGGGTTGCGCAGGCAGTACAGGCCCACGTAGTCGGCGCGGTACGGCGAGAAGGCGTCCTCGGTGTGCCAGCTCAGCTCCTTGCGGCTGCTGGAGCTGACGGTCGTCTGCTCGTGTCCGGCCACCGGCAGCACGTCGGTGAGGATGCGGCCCTCCTGCTGGGTGGTCCACGCGATCGCGTCCCCGAGCAGCGCGGCCCAGAGCATCAGCGTGAAGCCGGACAGCCTGGCCTCCTCGCTCTGCGGTGCGCGCCAGTGGGCGGGGGTGTCGTTCAGCAGGTCGTCGCGCACGATGTTCCCGGTGACGAGAACGGCGTGCTTGCCGTCGTCGAGCCGGGCCCGATTGACGGCGCGCCGCGGCGCGACCGGCAGTTCGTGCGCGATGACATTGACCTCGGCGAGAAACTCGGGACTGTCGGCGGCGAGATATTCGTCGGCGCAGTTCAGGGCGAGCGCTCTGGCCAGTTTGGCCTCCTCGCGGTCCAGCGCGATTCTTACCACGCGTGTGTTGACCAGCATTTCGGATACCACCTTGGGAAACCTCCAAAGAATGCCGGGCCGCTTTTCGAGCAGGCCCGATTTCGACAGAGCCGGGACGCCGCCTATTCCGTCGGCGGGTCGAGTACGCGGATGAGCACCGCGGCGATCTCGCCGAGCGGTTCCGGGCGGGTCATGTCGAGGTGTTCGCAGTGAACGAGGTGATCGACGATCTCTCCGTCGACGAAGTCCGCCCAGTCGCCCGCCGATTGATCGCCGAGATCGCGGCCCAGGGTCGCGGTGAAGAACACCAGGTCGCCGCGGAACAGCCCGGGGGTCTCGCCGAACACCAGCTCCTGGTTGCGCATGGAGGCCGCGAAGAGCTCGTCGATCAGTACGGGATCGAGCTCGATCCGGCCGGCGCCCTCGCGGTCCATGAGCTCGGCCACCCAGTTGCCGTCAGGCATTTCCTCCCGCCAGGTGTCGTCCGGCGGATAGGAGTCCATCATGGCCAGGAGGGCGACCTCCTCGCCCTGCTCCTGCAGCCGGCAGGCGATCGCGTGCGCGATGCCGCCGCCGAGCGACCAGCCCAGCAGGTGGTAGGGGCCGACCGGCTGGACCTGGCGCACGTGGGCGAGATAGTCGTCGACCAGCTCGGAGAGTGAGCCGTGCCGCACGGCGTCGGTGCCGATGCCGCGCGTCTGCAGGCCGTACATCGGCCGATCGACATCCAGGTGCTGCAGCAGCCCGGTGTAGCACCACGCCAGGCCGGTGGCCGGGTGTACACAGAACAGCGGCGGCTTGGTCCCCCGGGTGCGCAGCGGGAGCAGGATGCCGGTCGGACGCACCCCGCCGGCGTCCTTGCCGTCGGCGAGGTCGCAGATCCCCGCGACGGTCGGCGCGTGGAACAACTCCTGCAGGCTCACCTCGATCCCCAGCGTGGACCGGATCCTGGCGATCACCCGGGTCGCCGACAGCGAGTGGCCACCCAGGTCGAAGAAGTTGTCGTCGATGCCGACCGGGCTCACCCCGAGCACCTCGGCGAACAGCCCGCAGAGCAGTTCCTCGCGGGAGTCGCGGGGGCCGCGGCCGCCGGCCGCGCCGGTGAACTCCGGCGCGGGCAGCGCCCGGTGGTCCAGCTTCCCGTTGAGCGTCAACGGCAGCGACTCCATCGGCACGAACGCCGCCGGCACCATGTACTCGGGCAGCAGCGCGGCCACGTGCGCCCGCAGCTCCGCGCCGTCCGGCAGCGCCCCGGCCGCGTCCGGCACCAGATAGGCCACCAATCGCTGGTCGTCCGGCCGGTCCTCCCTGGCGATCACGGCCGCCTGCGCCACCTGGGGATGGGCGGCCAGCGCCGCCTCGACCTCGCCCAGTTCGATGCGGAAGCCGCGGATCTTGACCTGGTCGTCGCCGCGGCCGACGAACTCCAGGACGCCGTCGGCCCGCCATCTCGCGAGGTCGCCGGTCCGGTACATCCGCGTGCCCGAGCCGAACGGGCCGGCCACGAACCTGCTCGCGGTGAGCCCAGGGCGGCCGAGATAGCCGCGGGCCTGACCGTCGCCTGCCACGTACAGCTCGCCCGTCACGCCGAGGGGCACGGGGCGCAGGCCGCTGCCCAGCACGTACGTCTGGTAGTTGGGCAGCGATCGGCCGGCGCCCACCCTGTCGTGCCGCTGGACCTCGGCCCACTCCAGTTCGTGGGAGGTGACGTGGACGGTGGTCTCGGTGATGCCGTACATGTTGACGAGCCGGGTCGTGGCGGTGGGGAACGACTCGTACCAGCCGCGCACGTGGTCCCGCTTGAGCGCCTCGCCGCCGAAGACCACCAGACGGAGCTCGGGCAGCGGCTCGCCGTGCTCTCCCGCCGCGCGGAGGATTTCCCGGAAACTGGACGGCGTCTGGCTCAGCACCGTGACGCGGCGTTCCCGCATGAGCTGCCAGAACGCCTCCGGCTGGTGGATCACCTCGGAGGAGACCACCACCACCCGCCCGCCACTGGCGAGCGCGCCCCACAGCTCCCAGACGGAGAAGTCGAAGGCGTAGGAGTGGAACATCGTCCATGCGTCACCGGGGCCCAGGTCGAGCTGCTCGCAGGCGGTCTGCAGGAGGTTGACCACGCTGCGATGCGCGACCACGACCCCCTTGGGCCGTCCGGTGGAGCCGGAGGTGTAGATGACGTAGGCGGGATGGTCGGCCGAGACCTGGCGGCGCGGATCGGTGCCCGGGTGCGCGCCGATCTCCGCGGCGACTCCTGGGTCGTCGAGGATCAGCGTCGGCACCGCTGTGCCCGCTGTGCCCGCCGATACCGTCAGCAGCAGCACGGGCCGGGCGTCCTCCAGCAGGTACGCGACGCGGGAGGCGGGGTAGCCGAGGTCGACGGGCAGGTAGGCCCCACCGGCCTTGAGGACCGCCAGCAGCGCCACGACGAGGTGCTCGGATCTGGGCAGCGCGACCGCGACCAGGGACTCGGGCCCGACGCCCAGGGAGGCGAGGTGGCGGGCGAGCCGGTTCGCGCGGGCGTTCAGTTCGGCGTAGGTCAGCACGCGCTCTTCCGACACGACCGCCACCGCGTCCGGCGCGCTCGCCGCCCGCGCCTCGACCAGCTCGGTGAGCGTGGCCTCCGGCACCTGCCATGGCGTGCCGTTCCACGCCGTCACCAGGGTCTCCCGCTCGTCCGCCGAGAGCAGCTCGACCTCGTCGATGCCACGGCCGGGATCGGCCACCATGGACGCGAGCAGCCGCTCGAAGCGGAGCGCGAGCCGTTCCACGGTGTCGCGGTCGAACAGGTCGGCGGCGTACTCGACGACGCCGAGCAGGCCGCCGGGCGAGCCGTCGTCCGCGTACCGCTCGCTCATCACGAACCCGAGGTCGAACTGGACGACGTCGAGCGCCACGTCCTCGTAGGAGGTGCGCAGGCCGGCCAGCGGCAGGTCGAACGCGCCGTCGTTGTGCAGCGCGAACAGGGTCTGGAAGAGCGGGTGGTGGCTGCCGCGCGAGGGGTTGAGCGCCTCCACCAGCCGCTCGAACGGCAGATCCTGATGCTCGTAGGCGGCCAGATCTGTAGCCCGGACCCGATCGATCAGCTCACGGAACGTCGGATCGCCCGAAGTATCGGTCCGCAACACCAGCGTGTTGACGAAGAACCCGACCAGATCATCCAGCGCGTCATCCAACCGCCCGGCCACCGGAGTCCCGATCGGGACATCACCCCCAGCACCCAGCCGGGACAACAACGCCGCCAGCGCCGACTGCACCACCATGAACAACGTCGCACCACTCTGCCTGGCCAACGCCAGCAACCCACCATGCAACTCCGCCGAAACAGCGAACCGCACATGATCGCCCCGATAACTCGGCTCCGCCGGACGCGGCCGATCAACCGGCAACACCAACTCCTCCGGAAGACCCGCCAACTCCGCCGACCAGAACCCCAACTGCCCAGCCAGCACACTGCCCGGATCGTCCTCCTCCCCCAGCAACTCCCGCTGCCACAACGCGTAATCCGCGTACTGAACCGGCAACGACGACCACACCGGCACCAACCCCCGCACCCGCGCCCCGTACGCCACCGACAGATCACGACACAGCACACCCGTCGACCAGCCATCCGCGGCGATATGGTGCATCACCAGCAACAGCACGTGCTCCTCCGGCCCCAGCCTGAACAGCCGGGCCCTGATGGGAAGCTCCTCGGCCAGGTCGAACGGCTGGTGCGCGGCCTCGGCCAGCGCCTGGCGCAGCTCCGCCTCGGTGACGTCGGCCGCCTCGACGGCCGGCTGGGCCGCCTCGACGATCCGCTGGTACGGCACGCCCCCGATGACGGGGAAGACCGTCCGCAGCGCCTCGTGCCGCTCCACGACGTCGGCGATCGCGGCGGTCAGCGCGGCGGCGTCCAGCCCGCCGCGCAGGCGGACGGACATCGGCACGTTGTAGGTGGCGTTCGAGCCTTCCCACTGGTTGAGGAACCACAGCCGCTGCTGGGCGTAGGAGAGCGGGATCCGCTCAGGCCGGGCGGCGGGCGCCGGTGCGGGCCGGACGGAACCTGGCGCGCGAAGCCGGGCGATGCCCGCCACGGTGGGGTTCGCGAACAGCTCCCGCACGCTCAGCTCCACGCCCAGCGCGGACCGGATCCTGGAGATCAGCCGGGTGGCCAGCAACGAATGCCCGCCCAGCTCGAAGAAATCGTCGTCGACGCCCACCCGGCCCACGCCCAGCACCTCGGCGAACAAACCGCACAGAACCTCTTCACGCGGATCACGCGGCCCGCGACCGGTGGAGAGCCCGTCGAAGGAAGGCGCGGGCAACGCCCGCCGATCCACCTTGCCGTTCGGCGTCAGCGGCAACGCCTCCAACGGCACGAACGCCGCCGGGACCATGTAGTCGGGCAGCACCGCGGCCAGGGCTGTCCGCAGGACGGCCGGCTCGACGCCGCCGACCGGGTAGCCGACGAGCCGCGCGGTCCCGGTGGAGTCGTGGTGCAGGCCGGCCGCGGCGTCCCGGACGCCGGGCACCTTCCGCATCGCCGCCTCCACCTCGCTCAGCTCGATGCGGAAGCCACGGATCTTGACCTGGTCGTCGGCACGGCCGAGGAACTCCAGCTCGCCGTCGGCCCGCGCCTTGACGACGTCGCCCATGCGATACATGCGCGACCCCGCGGGCCCGAACGGATCGGCGACGAACCGGCCGGCGGTCAGTCCGGGGCTGCCGATGTAGCCGCGCGCCACGCCGCCGCCCGCCACGTAGAGCTCGCCCGCCACCCCCGGCGGGAGCACGCTCATGTCCTGGTCCAGGACATAGACCTGGACATCGGGCAGCGGCCTGCCGATCGGCACGAACCGCTCGCCGGTCGGTTCCGGAGTGGGCGTGAAGGCGGTGGCGTCCACCGTGACCTCGGTGGAGCCGTAGGCGTTGACGGCCAGCGATCCCGGCTGGAGCACCTCCAGCAGCTCCCCGCAGGCGGTGACGGGCCAGCCCTCCGAGCCGACCGTGAGGTGGCGCAGCGGGGGGAACGTTCGGCCCTGCCGCTTGACCTCCTGGACCAGCGTCCGCAGGAGCGAGGGGACGATCTCCAGGCTGGTCGCCGCCGAACTGTCCAGCAATTCCAGCAGCCTGGCCGGGTCGAGGGTGACCTCGATCGGGCTGATCGTGAGCGTCCCGCCGAAGAAGATCGACCTGATCATGTCGGCGAAGAACAGGTCGACGGAGATTCCGGACACCGAGACGAACCGCGGCTTCAGGGCGGAGAGCCCGTACTGGAGGTCGTAGGTGTGCGCGAGCCTCAGCAGGTTGCCGTGCTCGACCATCACGCCCTTGGGGCGGCCCGTGGTGCCGGAGGTGTGGATCACGTAGGCGAGGTCTTCGGCAAGCACGCCCGCCCGCGGATTCCCGGCGGGCTCCGCCGCGATGGCCCGCCGGTCGTCGTCCAGCATGACCGCCGGCAGGGCGGGCAGCGCGGCGGCGAGGCCGGACCGGGTCAGCACCAGGGACGCGCCGGTGTCGGCGAGCAGGAACGCCAGCCGGTCCGCCGGCTGATCGGGGTCCAGCGGCACGTACGCGGCACCCGCCTTGAGGATGGCCAGCACCGCGGCGACCAGGTCCACGCCGCGCTCCAGGTGGACGCCGACGACGTGGCCGCGGCCCACTCCCCTGCCCGTGAGGTGGTGGGCGAGCCGGTTGGCCCGCCGGTTCAGCTCCGCGTACGTGAGGGCGTCCGGCCCGCACACCACGGCCACCGCGTCGGGGCTCCGGCGCACCTGCTGGTCGAACAGGTCGTGGACGGCCCGGTGCGGGGGGCGGTCGCCGGTGGCCGTGTCGTTCCATTCGACGAGGACGCGTCGCCGCTCGGCCGGGTCCAGCAGGTCGGGGCGGCTGATCGGCTGTCCGGGGTCGCCGGCCATCGCCGCGAGCAGCCTGAGAAGGCGCCCGGCCATGGCAGCGACGGTGCCGTGATCGAACAGGTCCGTGCTGTACTCGATCGCTCCGTGGAGGCCCGCCGCCCGGCCGTCGTCGTCGCGCTCCTCGATCAGGTCGAAGGAGAGGTCGAACTTGGCGCCGACGGCAGGCGAGGGCACGAAGGCGGCGCGCGCGCCGGGCAGCTCGAACTCGCCCGCTGTGAGGCTCCGCTCGACGCTGAGCATGGTCTGGAAGAGCGGGTGGTGGCCGCCCGCGCGGTCGGGGTTGAGCGCTTCGACGATCCGCTCGAAGGGCAGGTCCTGGTGCTCGTAGGCGGCCAGGTCGGCGGTGCGGACCCGGGCGATCAGCTCGCGGAAGGTGGGGCGGCCGCCGGTGTCGGCGCGCAGCACCAGCGTGTTGACGAACAGGCCGATGGCGTCGTCCAGCGCGTCCTCGTCGCGCCCGGCCACCGGGGTGCCGATCGGGATGTCGGTCCCCGCGCCCAGACGGGTCAGCAGCGCGGCCAGTGCCGCGTGCAGCACCATGAACAGCGTCGCGTGCGAGTCACGGCCCAGTTCCAGGAGCCGGGCGTGCAGAGCGGCCGGTATCGCGAAGGGCAGCGTCGCCCCGCGGTGGCTGGGCTGGGGCGGGCGCGGCCGGTCGGCCGGCAGCGCGAGGCGGGCGGGGAGGCCGGCCAGCTCCGCCGACCAGAACGCGAGCTGCCGGGCCGGCACGCTGTCCGGATCGTCCTCCGAGCTCAGCAGCTCGCGCTGCCACAGCGCGTAGTCGGCGTACTGGACGGGCAGCGGCGCCCAGTCCGGTGCCCGGCCCTCGGCGCGGGCCGTGTAGGCGCGGGCGAGGTCGCGTCCCAGCGGGGTCATCGACCAGCCGTCGGCGGCGATGTGGTGAAGAAGGATGAGCAGGACGTGCTCCCGCTCGTCCAGCGCGAACAGCCAGGCCCGGAGCGGCGGCTCCACGGCCAGGTCGAAGGCGTGGCCGGCGGCCTGCTCGATCAGCGCCGCCAGCTCGTCCTCCGTGCAGGCGACGACCTCGACGTCCGGGCGGGCCTCGACGACCCGCTGGTACGGCACGCCGCCGGTGGCGGGGTAGACGGTGCGCAGGCTCTCGTGCCGGTCGGTCACGTCGCCGATCGCGGCGATCAGCGCCTCCCTGTCGAGGGTTCCCGACCAGCGCACCGCGACCGGGATGGTGTAGGTGGGGCTGGGCCCCTCCCACTCGTGCAGGAACCAGAGCCGCTGCTGGGCGTAGGAGAGCGGCACGACGCCGGAGCGGGGGGCCGCCGTCAGCGCCGGGCGGGTCGTTCCCGTCATGGCGCGCCGTGCGACGCCTGCCACGGTAGGGTCCGCGAACAGCTCCCGCACGCTCAGTTCCACGCCCAGTGCGGACCGGATCCTGGAGATCAGCCGGGTGGCCAGCAGGGAGTGCCCGCCCAGCTCGAAGAAGTCGTCGTCGACGCCCACCCGGCTCACGCCCAGCACCTCGGCGAACAGCCCGCACAGGATCTCCTCGCGAGGATCGCGCGGCCCGCGACCGGCGGGGAGCCCGTCGAAGGCCGGCGCGGGCAGCGCCCGCCGATCGAGTTTCCCGGTCCGCGTCAGCGGCAGCGACTTCAGCGGTACGAACGCCGCCGGGACCATGTAGTCCGGAAGCACCGCGGCCACGTGCGCCCGCAGCGCCGCGCTGTCCGGCACGGCCCGCGCGTCCGTGGCCGTCAGGTACGCCACCAGCCGCCGCTCGCCCGAGCCGTCCTCGGCCACGGTGACGACCGCCTGCGCCACCTGCGGATGAGCGGCCAGCACGGCCTCGACCTCGCCCGGCTCGATGCGGAAGCCGCGCAGCTTGACCTGGTCGTCGGCCCGGCCGACGAACTCCAGCACCCCGTCGGCCCGCCACCGCGCCACATCGCCCGTCCGGTACATCCGGGTGCCCGGCTCGAAGGGAGAGGCCACGAACCGGCCCGCGCTCAGCCCGGGACGGCCGGCGTACCCGCGGGCCAGACCGCCACCGCCCAGGTAGAGCTCACCCGCCACCCCCGCCGGCACCGGCCGCAGGCCGGAGTCCAGCACGAAGGCCCGGACGTTGGGCAGCGGCCGTCCGATGGGCAGCGAGCGGTCGTCCGCGGTGAGCTCGTGGACGCTGGACGTGCAGGTCACCTCGGTCAGGCCGTACACGTTGAACAGCCGGGCCGCGCCCAGGGGGCGCCATCTCTGGAGGTGGTCGGGCGAGACCCGCTCGCCGCCGATGATGACGAACCGGAGCGACTCCGGCAGCCGTCGCCCCTCGCGCGTGAGGGCGTCGACCCATTCGTGCCAGTAAGGCGTGGTCACCTCGAAGCCGGTGATGCGCTGCGACTCCAGGTGCCCGGCGAGGTCGGCCACGACGGTGAGCCCGGCTGCCCCCGGGAGGACCACGCAGGCGCCGGCGAGCAGCGTCGGCAGGACCTCCTCCACGATCACGTCGAACGAGACGCCGGCTACCTGCAGGATCCGGTCATCGGCCGAGAGGCCCAGGACGCCGGACATCGCCAGGGCGTACCGCGCCAGCTCACCGTGGACGAACATGGAGCCCTTCGGCCGTCCGGTGGAGCCCGAGGTGAAGAAGACGCAGGCCAGGGCTGCGGGGTCGAGCGCCGGAAGGGGCCGCGGGGCGACGGGGGCGCCGTCGACGTGCAGGACGGCCAGATCGGCGAGGCCGACGCCGTCCAGCCCGGCGCCCGGCTGCGGCATGGTGATCACGGCTTCGGCTGCCGCGTCGCGCAGCATCGTCTCCAGCCGCAGGGCCGGGGTCGCGGGGTCGAGCAGGAGGAACGCCTTGCCGGCCAGCATCACGCCCAGCATCGCGACCACGAGCTCGGGCCGCTGCTCCGTCATCACGGCGACGACCTGCTCGGGGGAGGTGCTCAGCCGGAGCAGGCGGTGGGCGAGCCGCTCGGCCCGCTCGACCAGCTCGGCGTAGCTGACCTTGCTGTCCCCGCAGCTCAGCGCGGTCGCATCGGGAGTCTGTGCGGCGCGCAGCCTGATCAGCTCGGCGACGTTCGTGCCGCCGGCATGGTCGGCCCGCTCGCCGTTCCACTCGACGAGGAGCCGGTGGCGCTCCTCGTCGCCGAGCACGTCGATGTCGCCGATGGGCCGATCCGGGTCGGCCGTGACCGCGCCGAGCAGGCGGAGCAGGCGCTCGGCCAGCGAGCGCGCGGTGTCCTCGTCGAACAGGTCGGTGCTGTACTCCAGGCCGCCGCGCAGGCCGCGGGGACGGCCGTCCTCGCCGTAGCGCTCGGCGAGCCCGAGCGTGAGGTCGAACTTGGCGACCCGGAAGCCGACCGGGCAGTCCGAGACCCGCACGCCGGGCAGCTCGAAGGGGGGCGGGTCGTCGTTGCGCAGCACCAGCATGACCTGGAAGAGCGGATGGTGGGCGGCCGAACGGGCCGGGTTGAGCGCCTCGACCAGCCGCTCGAACGGCAGGTCCTGGTGCGCGAAGGCGTCCAGGTCGGCCTCGCGGACGCCGGCCAGCAGCTCGCGGAACGTCGGATCGCCCGAGGTGTCGGTCCGCAGCACCAGCGTGTTGACGAAGAACCCGACCAGATCGTCCAGCGCGTCGTCGGTGCGCCCGGCCACCGGGGTGCCGATCGGGATGTCGGTCCCGGCGCCCAGGCGGGTCAGCAACGCGGCGAAGGCGGCCTGCAGGACCATGAAGACGGTGCTGTCGCTCTCCCTGGCCAGCGCGACCAGCCGCTCGTGCAGGGCGGCGCCCACCTCCAGCTCGACGAGCGCGCCGGTGTGGCTGGGCAGGGCGGGGCGGGGCCGGTCGGTGGGCATGTCGAGCTGGTCGGGCAGCCCGGCCAGCCGCGCGGACCAGTAGGCGAGCTGGCGGGAGAAGACGCTGTCCGGGTCGCCGTCGCCGCCGAGCAGCTCGCGCTGCCACAGGGCGTAGTCCGCGTACTGCACGGGCAGGGGGAGCCAGCCGGGGGCCTGGCCGGCGCGGCGCGCGGTGTAGGCGGCGGCGAGGTCGCGGCTGAGCACGTCGACCGACCATCCGTCGGCGGCGATGTGGTGCATGACCAGCACCAGGACGTGCTCGTCCGGCGCGGGCGCGCACAGCCACGCCCGGATGGGCAGCTCGGCCGCCAGGTCGAAGAGGTGGCCGGCGGCCTCGTCGACGGCCGCCTCCAGCTCGTCCGGCGCGCAGGCGCGAATCGAGAAGAACGGCCTGGCGAGGTCGGCGTCGACGATCTGCTGGCGCGCTATGCCGCCCGCGGCGGGGAGCAGGGTCCGCAGGCTCTCGTGCCTGCCGACGACGTCGTTCAGCGCGCAGGTCAGCGCCTCCACGTCGAGCCGCCCGGACAGCCGGAAGGCTATCGGGATGTTGTAGGTCGCGCTGGGGCCCTCCCACTCGCGCAGGAACCACAGCCGCTGCTGGGCGTAGGAGAGCGGCACCACATCAGGCCGCGGCACGGGCACGAGGGCGGGACGCGGGTCGCCGCTCTCGTTCCAGCTCGCCGCGATGGTGGCCACGGTCGGCGAGACGAACAGCTCTCGCACGTTCACCTCGGCGCCGAGAGTCGATCGGATGCGGGAGACCAGCCGGATGGCCAGCAGCGAGTAGCCGCCGAGGGCGAAGAAGTTGTCGTCGATGCCGACCGAGGGCAGCCCGAGCACCTCCGCGAACAGGCGGCACAGGATCTCTTCGCGGGGGCTGCGCGGGCCGCGGTCGGCCGGCTCGCCGGGCTCGGGCGCGGCGTGAGGCCGGACGAAGTCCAGCCGGCCGTCCAGGCTCCGGCGCGCCAGGTCGCCGGTCCGGTACATCCAGCCGCCCGCGCGGTCGAAGGGGTCGGCCACGAACCGGTCGGCGGCCCAGCCGGCGCGGTCCGGCGCAAGGTAGGAGCCCGAGACGTACAGCTCTCCCACCGCGCCCGCGGGGACCATGGAGAGGCCGCCGTTCAGCACGTAGATCCCGGTTTCCGCGAAGGCGTGCTCGGCGGGCTCCAGCACGTCGGCCTGCCCGATGCGGGTCGCGGGGGCGGCGACCATCGATTCGAGGACCTTCAGGAACCGGCGCCCGATCGAGCGGACGGTGTCCCGGTCGAACAGGTCGGTGGCGTAACCGATGACGCAGTCGAGGCCTGCCTCGTGTTCGGTGACGGCGACAGTGAGGTCGAACTTCGAGACGGGGAGGTCGACGGGCCGCTCGGCGGCCGTGAGTCCGGCGAGGTCGAGGTCGAGGTCGTGGACGGTGGCGTTGTCGACCACGAGGGAGGTCTGGAAGAGCGGGTGGTGGCTGCCGCGCGAGGGGTTGAGCGCCTCCACCAGCCGCTCGAACGGCAGA
>NZ_JBAHWD010000036.1:0-93237 GCF_037044575.1 Nonomuraea sp. LPB2021202275-12-8
CGCCGCCTCGCGGAGGGCGAATCGGTCACCGCCAAGGACAGTGATCTAGCTCGTACCGTGTATGCACTCCGGGACAGGGGACTGGTTTCGACCCCACGGAGAGACGGGGTCTGGATCGCCGAGGTAACCGAGGCAGGACGCTTCTACCTCGAGCATGGCTACTACGAGGGCGCTGCGGCTCTGACATCTCCCCCCGTGAGTTCCAAGGGAGGAAGACGAACTGCCGATCTAAGGTTGCCATCACCTCACGCTTTGGCGGCTGAACTGATCAGGCGCTTGCAGGACGAAGGGGGGACGCTGCATGTCCGTGACCCGGACGAGGCCACCAGGGCGCTTCATCGACGGGCCTTGGACGCGGCCAAGCGCCAAGGATTGATCCCTGAAGGCTTCCGCCTCCTACATACCGGTCGCGACCGCGGGGATCTCATCCTCCGGCTGGAGGATGCCGCCCATCCCGACGAGACGGACTGGAATCGCATCCGATTGAGTGCCCGCGACCTGATCACCGACCCTCACGAGCTTGCGGACTGGCTTAGGGAAGATCGTCGTTCGATCGACGTCACCGACGCGACGATCGGCCGCGCGCTGGAAGTGGTACGCGCCTTAGCAGAGGACCTGTTGAAGCGGGGCCATTGCATCGGCATATCCAGGCGGGGCAAACCACGCGGCCTCCAAGCGCACGCGCGTGGGCACCAGTACGCGCTGAACATCAAGGAGGAACTCGACCGCGTTCCTCACGTGTACACCGACGAGGAACTCCGGAGCCGAAAGCTCTACACCTGGCAACGGGTCACGCCCGAGTGCGACGAGGTCCCTTCGGGCCGGCTCAGGCTCGAGCTGGGGGAGGGGCGCGGTCTGCAGTGCTGGGCGGACGATAAGCGTTCACGTCTGGAGGACAAGATACGAGCGGCCGTCAAGGAGATTGAGCGGCGCGCTGAGGCTGACCAGCAGGCGCGCCTGGCGCGAGAGAAGGCTGAGCGGGAACGCGCTGAGAAGTGGCGACGCCAGGAGGAGGAACGGCACCGACGGGAGGCGGAGCGGCAAGCAGCGCGCGATAAGGAACGTGCGCAGGCTGCGGACCAGGCAAGGGAGGAGCATAGGCGGCGAGTCTTCGGCCAGGCGCTGGAGGGATGGGCCTGCGCCGCGGAGATCCGCGAATTCTGTCTGGGGCTGGAAGCACTTGCGGCGATTCTGCCTGCACAGGAGGCAACGATTGCGCAGTGGGTGACGTGGGCGCGAGCACAGGCAGATCACATGGATCCCCTGCACACGCCGAGCGTGCTGACCGAGGCGAACTTCGACATCGAACCGACGCCGGAGGCCCTGCACCGCTACCTACGGGAGGAGAGTCGAGGCGAACGAGAATCACGACCAGAAGAACCCGTCGGCGTCAGGTACGACGATCTCTATCCATCAGCATGGCGATGGGGACGCCCAGGTCGCTCTCAATGGTGGCGGCGGTAGCCGCGGCCCCGCGCTTGCGTAATGCCTCGACCGCCCGGTCCAGGAGCTTGCCAAGCCGCACAACTTCGTTGCGCAAGGCGATCAGCTCATCGAACCGCCCAACGGCTTCCTGCCCGCACCACTGCCGCACCAAGGCGTGCACAGGTTCGCGCTCGCGCAGCCGTACGTTGCGTTCCTCGCGGGCGTCCTCCCAGGATGGCCGGTAGGGGTACCCGTAGAGGATCTCCGAACGCAGTTCTGCTTCTTCCCGGTGGATCGCTTCTATGATCCCTTCGGAGAATGTCGTAGCGATCGTCGGCATCAGCCGCCGTGCTGCTCGCCAAGGGCTGATCAGCGTCCCATGGCGATCACGAAAGGCGAGAGGGTCGTCGGCTAGTTCTTCGACGGTGAGTCCCAGGCGATCAGCTACCCCAGCAGGCTTGTCGATCCGCAGGACCCCCGTCTCGGTCTTGCTTCGTCCGAGGATCACCCGTCGGCCAAGCCCGCAGGCCTTCACGACGAGCAACGCGGCTTCGTACTCCACCGTGTCGCCGGCAGCGGACGATACTTCTCTGACGGCCAAAAGGCGCCGCTCGTCGTTGAGCCGCGGTTCGATGTCGGTCCAGCGGTCGAGCAGAGAGGTGTAGGAGACCCATTCCTGTAGCCCGGCGTCGTCGCCGTCCAGCCGGCGGATCCTGATTGAGTCGTCGCTATCCCGAATCTTCACGATCGTGACGCGGTGCACGGGATCGGCCAGTGCCCTCGGCCGCTCGCGATAAGCCCACTCTTCCCCAATCTCCATGACTGACATTAACCCGGAGTTTGTGACCGTGTGGATACTTCACGTGACATTCGCCAGATGGGCGCGCTGAGCTGTGATCCTCCGTGCGTACCTGTTCATGGTCTGGGATCAACCGTGCGTAGCAGGCTGAGTAGTCCTTCGATGGTCCCGTACTGATCATGAGAGAGCGGATCCGGGGTGAAGTGCATCAGGTCGTTGCGGATCTCTCGGACTTCGTCCAGGTGCGCAAGGAAGAGTTGGTGATCGAGCTGCCACTGCAGAAGAGACCAACGTTGTGGGTCCTTGAGAAGGAAGATGTAGTCACCGAAGGTGAGATCGGCGGCTCGGTGCACCTTTGATTTGCGGTGTGGTTGTACGGCGTCTCTGAGGTCGTCCACGGTGAAGACCTCGTCGGTGACCCGCCGGAGCCTGTTCTCGGCTTCTTCGATGAGGACGAAGGGACGGGCGAGGCTCCCGAACTGGCCGGTGAGGTCGGCGGCGGTGAGGATACCTGTAACGTGCAGGCGATCGGCGTCGCGCACGAAGATGAAGCCGTCGGCGTAGATGGCCTCGATCTGATCGAGTAGAAGCGCGTCATGGTCTACGACCCGGGCCGAGACAGTAGCGGCTTGGAGGGAAGGCTGGTTTGCAGCGATGTGAGCGCGGCCGATGGACTCCCAGCTGATCGCTCCGTGGTAGGTGCCGTCGGAGTCGATCACAGCGATCTGGGAGAACCGGCGTTGCACCATCAGAGTTTTGGCGTAGGTCAGGGTGGCCGTGCTGGGTACGGAGACTAGCGGCGTGGGCAGGCTGCCCAGGCGCAGGCTCATATGCTCGGGTTCTGAGACGTCCTCGGTGTTGGTGGTGTCGTCGACGGTGGTGGCGCCTGAGCCGGGTTCGGTGCCGAGGGGAATGAGGGCGATCTCGTCGCTGACCGTGCCTTCGGTGAAGGGCGGGCGGGTGGTCAGTCCTTTGTTGGCCAGATCGGCTTTGATGGTGGCGATGACGGGGCCGGTACGTCGCCGTTGACCCCAGTGCTCCAGCAGACTGCGGATGGTCATCTGGCGTGGACTGGCGGGGTCGCGAGAGGCCGCGTCTTCGAGGAGTTCGTCTGCGCTGGTGACTTCTTCCTCGCCTGCCAAGCCGGGATCGACGCCGGTGTCGGCGATGTCGGCGATCCGGCTGGCGGCGTTGTTGCGCGTCAGTCCGCAGACGGTGAGCAACGAGCTCAGGCTGGCGCGCAGGTCGGGTCGGATGGCTGTTAAGGGCACGTCCCAGCGGAGCCAGTCGACCGTGCGCACCTGTTGGAAGTCTTCCGGCTCGTGCGCTCGGTACTCATAAGAGCCGGTGACTTTGCCGATGGCGATGTGGCCGGCGGGCGATTTCAGGGGCATGACCACCAGGTCTCCGGCACGGATCTCGGTGGTGAATCGCCAGAGTTGCCCAGTCCAGTTGGAGATAACGTTTAGAGCCGCCGTGGGGAATGCCAGGCGTAGAGCCTGGGCCAGCTGTTCTCGATTCGGGTAGCGGCTGAGGTCTCCGGCCTCATGCCAGCCTACGATGACCAGCCCTTCGCGCAGCGCCCGCGCTTCGCGTTGCCCTTCCCGGCCACCGCGAATCATCCACGCGCGTGGCTCGGCAACCAGTCGGACGTCTTCGCACATACATTGCCCTTTCTAGACCAGAACATTCGGAACCTGTCATACGGATGACGATGAAACAAGGGGGAAGGCGGATCATCCTGAATTGTTAGCTTTGGTTGCTCAACGGACGAGCAGCCGCTTGAGAGCCGGCGCGATAATCGCAGGCCGAGCCCGAAAGCATCCGCAGTAGCGCTCCTGGAAGCCTGTTTGTCATCGATAATTAGCCTCGAATTTGAGGTCTCATCGCCACGCTCATCGAAACTGCTTTCCGATGTCCCATCCTGAGCGATTCTCACTCGCTCACTTGTTCCTCTTCGTCGGGGTTGGAAGCTACGAGTCGCCAGCTGGCCAGTCGCTTGGGGGAGTCATGCCATGCCATGCCGCTCTGGCGAGGGAGCCCAGGGTGCGATTCTCCGCGGTCACCAGCTTCGCCCGCTCATGGAGCGGTCCGGCAAGGCGCCCGAACGACTCTCGCACCGCTTGATCAGGCCATCGGACAGGTGCCTGCTCAAAGATCCCCCTGCTAAGCTCACGCGCCTGCCTGCCCTGGGCCGTCAGCACGAGCTCAGAAGCCCTGGTCCGCAGATCGTGCAGGAGCCACATGCGATCAGACTCGTAGAACGGACTGACAGCGAGCATGCCGCGGCTGGGAATCACTGGAACAAGGGTCTCGACAGTCTGTACTCCGCCGGGTGTCGAGGCGACCAAGAGGGTTCCCGGCTGAACGATGTGCTCCGGTGACGCAGCGATCATGCGAGCGACCTGGTCCAGGTGGGGGGAGGTGCTCTGCAGGACCTCAGCCGATGTAACCCAGCCCACTGCTGGTGAGTGGTCATCTCGTGTCGGGCGGGCCAAGCCGGTGCTCACTTTCGCCACGTCGGCAAGGGTCGCTCGATCCCAGCTGAGATCCGTAGCGAGTATGTCGGCGAAGTAGGCGTCGGCCAGCTTCACCGCTCCCTCCGCGATCTGCTCGTTGACGGCCTTCTTCTCGTCGATGACGCGCAGCAGGTCATGAATCCGGCTGCGGTCGGCCGTGGGCGGCATGGGTACGGGGAGATCTCTAAGCGCTGCCACGCTGAGCGAAGCCCGAGCCGTACCCGCGGAATGTTCGAGGCACCAGGCTCGTGCGGCAGGACTCCTCAGCCAAAAGGACACCCACGAGCCGATGCCGTCGTGGCGTCCCTGTTCGGTGCAGGTGACGACGCCAACAGAGCGAGCCGCATTCCAGTCGTGTTCTCCCGGTGTGACGACGGCTGCATCGCCGACCCGGCCGACCAGGACGATCGCAACGTCCCCGACATGGAGCCACGACCGGGTGCACGCCGCGTGTTCCTTCTGACTGATGAAGGCGGGCTGGTGAACCCGGATGCGCCCGTCGCTGATGTGCCCCGCCTGCAACAGCGGAACTTCGCCCTTCAGGTTCGGCCCGGCCCGGTCGACGCCGTAGGTGATCGAGGCAACCCCCGGCAGAGCGCCGAGTCGGTACCAGACGCATCCCTGCTCGTCCACGACTCTTCTGTCCATGTCGGCTTCCGCTCAGCCCTTCTCCAGAAGTTCGCGTAGCTGCCGTTCGAGCTGGGTGGCCTGGTCGAAATGCCCGTACAACTCACGCGTGAGCGTCTCGATCTCCGTGGATTGAGGCTGGGATGCGATGGCCTTGACGTAGCGGGTCGGCAGCAGGTCATGGTTCCGGGCGGCTATCTCCTCCAGCGTGACGGAACGGCACCAGCCCGCCTGGTCCTCATAGGCCTCGGCACTGATTCCACGCCAGGCCGACACCGTACGATGGATCCGATCCGCTCCGGCCCGGGACAGCATGTGCTGCCGGCCAGCGAAGCGTTCGGCCGTACGACCGGCATCGATGAACAAGACGTGTTCCTGGCGAGGATTACGCCCCCAATGCGGGCTCGCGCTCTTGTCCTTGCTCAGTAGCCAGACACACGCGGCTGTCTTGGTGTGTCGAAAGATCTTGCCGGGCAGCGCCACGATCGCGGCCACCACGTCGTCCTCCAGTAACCGCTGACGGATCAACCGCTCACCGACACGTGAGCCGGTCGCCGCGCCGGCGGCGAGCAACACGCCTGCTCGTCCCGTAGCGTTGAGTGTCTCCAGGATGCGCTGCAGCCAGGCGAAATTGGCGTTCCCCTTGGGCGGGGGGCCATAGGCCCACCGGTGGTTACGGAGCTTGTCGTTGTAGTCCCAGTTGGACATGTTGAACGGCGGATTGGCGAGCACTACGTCGAACGAGGAGGGCGTGAGGCCGCTATGCAAGGTGTCCACAGGGCCGACGCCGATCTCCGCATCGAGGCCGTGCAGGACCAAACGCATCGTGGCAATGTGGCGGGCTTCGTTATTGACGTCCAGACCATACAGCGCAGGCTGGTGTCCTGCGGCGGGCCCTGCCATTACATGCTGCGCCGCTGCGAGGAGGGATCCTCCCGATCCACACACCGGATCGAGAATCCGATCCGTTTCCAGCGGCGCGAGCATACTTGCCATGAGCTCGGTGATCGCGCGGGCTGTGTAGTACTCGCCGCGTACCCCATGCCGAGTGGAAAACCGCTCCAAACAGTCCTCGAACAGGTCATGAGATTCATCCACGGAATCCAGCGCCAAAACGAGCGCCCCCAACTGCCGGTCCGCCGCAGGGGACGGGCTGAGCGAGACGATGTCCTCCGTCGAGCGGGAACGTCCCTGCAGGTTCTCTTCCGGTAGCCGTACCTCCGAAAGCAGTTGAGCCAGCGGCTGTCCCGCACCTTGGCCGACTGCACGGGCAACCAGAGTCTCCCACGTCGGCCAGGACGAAGCCGGGTCCGCCTCCTGCAGCGTCCTCAAGCCGTGCAGGAAGAACACACGCAGCGCCAGATGGTACGCGATCAACGGGGAGACGAGCCCGGCCAGCCCGTCGACCGCGTCCCACACCTTGGCCAGCCGGTGGCCCTCGGCCACAGCAGCCCGCGCGCCGCTCACACGACCCCCAGTGCGTTCGCCACGATCAGCCCCAGCGTCATCGTGGTGGCGAACGCTACGGCTCCGCCCTGGATCGCCGCGGGAACCCGGTCACCACCGATGCTCCGCAGGATACCGGCGGCCAGCGCCACGATGATCGAGAACAGTCCGATCACGATCACAACCCAGACCTTGTCGTCCACCCGAACCCGTCTCCTTCGAACGATGTCGAGGGCTATGAAGCTAGAGACGTAGCCGTATGGCGAGCAACAGCACGCCGTTTGGGAATTCCGACGCGTTACTGGGGAAGGCCGCGCCGAGTGGTTCTACAAGTGAGTTCTGCACCAAGTTCGAACGAGTTCCGGTGTCAGTTGGCGCTCTTTGAGGTTCATGGTCATGAGCGAGTTCAGGTACCGCCGAGGGTCCTCGCAGGGCTTCAAACGGCAGCGACACAGGGTGATGCCCTTACGACCTCGCTATCTGACGCTCGGACACGAGGAGCATCTCGGCGACGTCGCCGCGAGCACGGCATGAACGTCGACCTTGACGTGATCCGCGCGTGGTGGTTGCGCAGGGTCCAGGGTTGGAGTCCCTGGCAGCGCACAAAGTCAGTGCAGGCAGGATCTCGTTGCTGGAGATCGGGCCTGCACTGTGCTGGAGCCGGGTGGGGCCATGCTGAGGCGAGCCGGGGCGGGATAGGCATAGGCATACAAGGATGGCGGCGCGTCGATGACGAGGGGTCCTTGGCCGACTCACGCGGCCACGATCACGGTCACGGCTGCCTATGGGTCCGGCGCCGCCGGGAGCGCTTCGGGCGGCAGGCGCACGCTCAACAGCGTAGTTTCCGTTTTGTATCTTGATGGATTCTGGTGGGGCGGTCACAGTGAGTGGGTGCTGGTCATCGACCGGAGGTGCACGTGGCCCGAGTCCCCAAGCTCGACACCAGAGCCACCGCGTACGCGATCGTAGCTAGGTTCGGCCGGACGGTGGCGGAGAAACGGGGGCTGGGCGGCGCGGAGGAGGACCAGTTCCGTGGGCCGTTGGAGACCCTGTTGCGCGACCTTGGCGCGTTGATCGGTGTCGAGGCGATCCCCTACGGCGAGGTGCGGTTGAAGCATCTACGGGCGCGACCGGACTACGCGGTGAACATCGGACAGGTCCGCGTCGGTTATGTTGAGTTGAAGAGACCGGGCAAGGGGGTGCCAGGTGCGCCCGAGTGGCGCCCCGACAAGCGGGATCTCGAGCAGTGGGGCAAGCTCTCCGCGCTCCCCAATGTGGTGTACTCGGACGGGGTCACCTGGGCGCAGTACTCGTTCGGCGAGCGGATCTCACCGATTGTCAGGTTGGCGAACACCGTCGCGGAGTTGCGGCGTCCGGCGGCGTCGGCTGTCGCCGAACTGGTAGGCATCGTCCGGCGGTTCATGCTCTGGGAGCCGGAGTCTCCTCGGACGCTCGGCTCCCTCGTGAAGATTATCGGCGGGTTGTGTGGCCTGCTGAAGGACGAGGTGTACGCCGCAATCACCGACCCGTTGAAGAAGCGCTCCCAGATGCGGCTGGCATTGTTGGCCGACGACTGGCGGAAGCTGCTGTTCCCTGGGCTCGACCATGAGCGCTTCGCCGACGCCTTCGCCCAGACCGTCACGTTTGCGCTGCTACTGGCCCGCTCGGATGGTATCGACCTGGTCGGTGAGCCCTACCAGGAGATTGCTCGGAAGCTGGGCAAACGGCACTTGTTGATGGGGCAGGCGTTTGCGGTGCTCACCAGCGGGGCTGACGACGAGCTCAACACCATCGAGACCCTCCGCCGTGTGATCAGCGTTGCCGACCTGGAGACGCTCGACGTCAGCCCTGCGGACGCCTACGCCTACCTCTACGAACGTTTCCTCGCCAGCTACGACCCCGCCCTCCGCAAGGAGACCGGCTCCTACTACACGCCAGTCGGCGTCGCCCGCGATCTTGTCCGGTTTGTGGACGAGGTGCTTCGTGAGCATCTTGGTAAGGAGTGGGGGTTCGCCGACGACAACGTGGTGGTCGTCGACCCGGCGATGGGAACCGGCACCTTCTTGGTCGAGGTCATCGGCTGTGTCGCGGACCGGGTCGCCGACAAGCTCGGGGTCGGGTCCCGGGAGGATTACGTCAACGACCTGGTCACCGACCGGCTGATCGGGTTCGAGATCCAGGTTGCCCCATACGCGGTGGCTGAGCTGCGTATCCATGGATCGTTCCAGAGCCGGTTCGCGGTGGAGACTCCAACTGAGGCTCTGCGGTTTCTCACCGACGCGTTAGCCGACCCGAACCATGTGCAGCCAACGCTGGGCGCACCATACCGGGTGATGGAGGAGGCGCGGGACAAGGCGAACGACATCAAGCGCAGAGTCCCCGTGATGGTGGTGATCGGAAACCCTCCGCATGTGGAGAACGCAAAGGGTCGGGCCGAATGGATCGAACGCCAGCGCAGAGGAATGCCCCAGCTCGGGACCCGGGTTGATCGCCCCTCGCTTGACGAGTTCCGAGCCGACGGCCTGGGTCGCTATGAATCGGATCTGCATGGAATGCCGTGGTATTTCCTGCGTTGGGCAGCCTGGAAGGTGTTCGAAGCCGAACACCGCATGCCGGAAGGCGTGGTGGCGTAAGCAATCAGAAGGATCTGTGACGCTGCGTGATACGAGCTGATCAGGCGTCGAGTGCGACGGGCGGCATCCACAGGTTGCCGGTGAAGGCGCGGTGGATCGCGTCGAAGGCCGACAGGCCGTGCTTGCGGGCACTGTCGAGGTAGGAGCGGACGGTCAGCCAGGCGGCGGCACTCGCCTCGGACTGATGGCAGCCCGAGATCTTCACCTGGGTCTTCACCGGCCGCAGCGCCCGCTCCGCGGTGTTGTTCGTGAACGGCACCCAGCCGGGGAAATCGGCGAAACGCAGCACATCAGCGGCCCGTCGCTGGAGACGTTCCAGCAGGTTACGGGCCGGGGACTGCTTGCGTCCGGGCGCGCGGGGATGCAACGACAGTCCGACGAGGATGCCGTGGTGGAAGGACTTCAGGTAGATCTCGGCCCGCTCGGGCGGAATCTCGATCAGCCCGTCCGCCCGCGCTTTGGCAGCCTGCTTGTTCAACGCGGCCAGCGCCCAGCGGATCTGCTCGGGCCACCGCTGGCCGGGATGGTCTTCGGCCACTGCCGTCAAGTCTCTGACCAGGTGTGATCCGCAAAGTTGATGCCGGGCGCCGGGGTAGCCGTTGTAGAGCCATAGCGCGTCGTGGACCAGCACGCCCCGGAACTCGGGCAGAACCCCGAGGGCGTTGGCCCCGTCGCGGGAGCGATCGCCCAGCCCGAGCAGGGTCAGCGTGGTCGTGCAGGCCACGTGCAACCAGCGGCGTGTCGACCCGATCCGGGTGGTGGTCTCATCGACATGCAGGACATGGGTGAGTGTCAACAGCGCGCGGATCAGCTTGACGCTGCCGGCGACCAAGGTGGCGGCCTCGGCCAGAATCGAACTCACCCAGCCGGGCGACACTCGCGCTCCGGTGACGTCGGCGATCAACTGCGCGCAGCGCTCCACCGGAATGTGCTGGAAGACCAGCAGGTAAGCGGCCAGTGCGCGGAGATTCGGCCCGTACGACGACGGCGATCCCGCCACCTGCTCGGGCAGAACCGCCGTGGTCACCCGGCCGCAGCCGCCACACCGGCACCGATGCGCGCGATACTCGGTCACCGTCACGGTGACCAGGGGAATGTCACGGACCTGACGCCGCGCGAAGCCGACGCTGTCGGCCGCCGACAACGTCTTTCCGCAACCGCCACACGCGTCCGGGACATGCTCTTCGACCTGGTCCGGCGTCTCGACCATGGCCAGGCCCGCGCCGGGCGCGCCCGGCTGGCGGCCCCGCTTCTTCCCACTCTTGACCGGCGGTTTCTTCTCCGGCCGGACGAAGGTGTCGCTGGACGGCGGTAACGAGGAGTTCCCCGAGTTGCGGCCCAGCCTGCGCTCCAACTCGGCGACACGCGCGGTCAGCCGGTCGACCGTCTCCTCCAGCCGTGCGATCGTCTCGCGTTGGGCCTCGATCGTGGCCATCTGTCGGACCACCAGCGCCGCGAGCTCGTCATATGACGGGCGGCGATCCAGGGTCTTCGACACACGAAGATCATCCCATTGCAGGGACCCCGCTCACGCCATCATGATCTTGATCTGCTGAATGCTTACGTGGTGGCGTTCATCGTCCCCTCCAGTGTGATCAAGGGCGCTGCTTTCAGGGGGCTGCGCCAATACCTGCGACGCACATGTGACCTGGGATGGATCATCGAGCTCACTCCGGAAGGAAACCGTCCCCCGATCGCGACCCGGCTCCTCGGGCCCGACGTCGGGCGCCAACTCAGCATTCTGATCTTCGCCAGGACGGCGCATTCGGCCCCGGAAAGCCCGGCGATGGTCCGCTATCTGGAGTTACATGGAACGCGCGAAGAAAAGACGACCGCGCTAGCGCATTTGACGACGACAGGATCGCACTGGCACAGCTGCGGCACCGGATGGCAGGACTCCTTCCTCCCTGCCGCCGACCCGCAATGGGCGGAGTTCTCCTTGCTCGGTGACCTGATGCCATGGCGGTCGAGGGGCATCACCCCCGGACGCACATGGGTTTATGCGCCCAGCGCGGAAGTTCTGCGAACCCGATGGCGGACGTTCCTTGCCGCCTCGACTGAGGAGCGCCGCGATCTCTTCCGTGAAAAGGAGAATCGCACGCTGCAAAGTGAAGTCGATGCGCTGCCGGGTTTTCCGCCAGTCCCATGCTCGCTGGCAGAGGAGATAGGACCGTGTCATGAGCCGATCCAGGTCGCCTACCGCTCGTTCGACCGGCAGTGGCTCATACCCGACAACCGACTGCTCGCCCGTGCGCGTCCGCCACTCTGGCAGGTTCGCTCCGACCACCAGATCTACGTTTCCGAGCAGGACGCACACGAGATCGCCGACGGCCCAGCGCTGGTCTTCTCCGGGCTCATTCCCGACCTGCATCACTTCAACGGCTGGGGCGGCGGCGGCGTGCGTCCTCTCTGGCACGATGACCAGGGCAGTGTCCCCAATATGACCCGGGACATGCTCGAACATCTCCGCATTCGGCTGGGTATTCCCGTCAGCGCAGACGACGTGCTCGCATACATCGCGGCGATCACCGCGCACCCCGAATACACCCGTCGATTCCGGAAGCATCTTCGGCAACCAGGCGTACGTGTCCCGCTCACCGCGGATTCGATGTTGTGGACTCGTGCGGTAACGATCGGACGTGAGATCCTCTGGCTCCATACCTACGGAACTCGCTACGTCGATCCCGTTGCAGGACGGGGACACTCAGAGCGTGCCCTTGTCGAACGGTTCGGTGTTAGGTGCCTGGCCGCCGTCAGGGCACTTCCTGAGCGGCTCGCCGAGCACCTCGACTACGACCCCAGAGCACAAACACTCACCGTGGGCAGTGGAACATTCGCCCCCGTACGTCAAGAGGTCATCGACTACACGGTTTCCGGCCGGCGCATCCTGTGGCGGTGGTTGAACGACCGGACAAGCCAGCCGCGAAATAAGCGTCGGACATCCAGCCTCGACGACATCACGCAGGCCTCATGGAACCGTGAGTTGACACTCGAATTCCTAGCGCTCCTGTCCGTTCTTACCGGATGTGTCCTGATGCACCCCGAGCAGGACCAGGTACTGACCGACGTGTGCAGGGGGCCGCTGATCGGCCAAGCCGACCTTGCCGCCGCTGGCGTGCTCCCAGTCCCGGAATCAGCGAAGAAGCCACCGAAGCCGACACGGGCCGGGACGCTTCCTCTCCCCGACAGCTGATCTTAATCAGCGGGCCCGGGTTCGATTCTCTGGCTGCGTACCGGCTCTGTTCAGGCCCGATCCCCGTCTGCGGAATCGGGCCTGAACTGTGCTAGCGCCGAGGCGAGGCCTGCCTGGGGCGGGTGATACGGACGGTGGCGCGGCGGGGATGAAGCAGGCCAGGTTGCCCGGCGTTGGGGCCGGACGAGTCGGTGGCGGTTGCTGCCGGGAACTGCCCGCCCGGCGCTCAGCGGTGGGAGGACGAATTTCGACACTCCGCAGGGATGCGAAATATCGCCCGAACGACGTCATGTCCTCCTGATTCGCCCGTCATTACAGATGAGGAGGAGGGCAAGATGGATGAGCCAGTGGTGTACAAGCGGTGTGGTTGCTCAGCTCAGGACAGGGCGTGCCCCGATCTGGCTGACGAAGGTCACGGTTCGTGGTACTTCTCGATCCAAGTACTGGGTCCGAACGGACGCAAGGGACGGGTGCGGCGGGGCGGCTTCCACAGCGCAGAACACGCCATGCACGCTGCCCGCGAACTCGCCGCCGCGGACGTCCTCGGTGCGGTGAGTGCAGCGTGCACCATGGCGCAGTGGCTGCGCCACTGGCTGACCACCCTCCAGCCCATTCGCGAGCGCACGAGGCAGGGTTACGCCGATCATGTGCGGATCCACCTGATCCCCGGCTTGGGCCGGATCCTGCTGGCGGAACTTGGCCCAGTAGATCTGCGACGCTTCTTCGCGGGCCTGGCTCAGAGGCGCAATCGGTACGGCAAGGTGCTGTCGCCGTCCACCGTGCAGCGGGTCCACGCCACCTTGCGGGCGGCACTCAACGAAGCGATCCGCGAAGGTCTGATCGACACGAACCCGGCACGCCGGTTGCGTCTGCCGCGCACCCGGCGTCCCCATGCCCAGGTCTGGACTCGGAGCCGGCAGGCCACGGGGCAGCGTCCAGCGGTGGCAGTGTGGACGACCGAGCACCTGACGGAGTTCTTGGACTATGTCCGCGCGGACACGTTGTATCCGTTGTGGTGGCTGGCCGCGTTGCGCGGCCTGCGCCGCGGTGAGCTCGCCGGGCTGCGGTGGGCGGACATCAGCCTGGAGACCCGTGAACTGACCGTTGTCCAGCAGCTCATCCACATCAACGGCCAGCTGCGAGTCGTCCCGCCCAAGAGCGAGGCGAGCCAGCGCACGATCGCCTTGGATACCGAAGCGGTCCGTCTCCTACGCCGCCATCAGCAACGCCAGCACTTGCAGGGCCTCGACACTGCCGGCTGGGTGTTCACCCGCGCCGACGGCCAGCCGATACGCCCGGACTACCTGACCTACCGGTTCCGGTACTTGGTGGCAGCCAGCGGCCTGCCGCCAGTACGGCTGCACGACCTACGACACGGCGCCGCCAGCACAGCATTGGCAGCGCATGTGGATCTGCGTACAGTTCAGGGTCAACTCGGGCACGCCAGTATCGTGCTGACCTCCGACACCTACACCTCCGTCCTTCCCGAACTCCATCACGAGGCGGCGGAAGCCACGGCACGCCTGGTACT
The DNA here is from genome assembly GCF_037044575.1 of Nonomuraea sp. LPB2021202275-12-8. NCBI lineage: Bacteria > Bacillati > Actinomycetota > Actinomycetes > Streptosporangiales > Streptosporangiaceae > Nonomuraea > Nonomuraea sp. LPB2021202275-12-8. Next base: position 14,174 of record NZ_JBAHWD010000036.1, read on the forward strand.
CACCACAGCACGAAGAACAGGTCACCGACTACGAAAGCGGACGCTGCAGCTCCAACGTCGCCCCTCGAACCGGCCGCCACGCTGAGCGCAATGCCAGAAAAGTCTCGTGCTGTCTGTTTGGCCCAGACGTGACCCAGCTATGACCCACCTCTTGATTCTTTGATCAGGAGGTGAGTGAACCTGCAGGTCAGACTGGTAGGGCGCCCGGGGCTCGAACCCGGAACCTACGGATTAAAAGCGCCAGCGCTATGAGCGAGTTTTGGCACCGGACACGCGGCCAATTAGTCGGCGTCGACGCCTATCGCCTCGCTAACGTGGGCGAAACCAGCTTGCCGGACGAGCAGCGCCAGCCCATCGGTGATCCTCTGCGGCCAGAGCGGACCGCCGTAGACAAAGCCCGTGTACGCCTGTACCAACGTTGCGCCAGCACGGATCCGACACCAGGCGTCTTCAGCAGTCTCGACGCCGCCCACCGAGATGAGAACGATCTGATCGCCGGCCCGGCTGCGCAGGCGGCGCAGGACCTCAAGCGAACGCCGCTTGAGCGGTCGTCCCGACAGGCCACCAGCGCCGATCTTCTTGACACTGTGCGAATCGCTGACTAGCCCGCCCCTTGAGACCGTGGTGTTTACAGCGATGATTCCGTCGAGGCCGGTGTCGAGCGCCAGATCAGCCAACTCGTCGATGTCTTCGTCTCTAAGATCCGGTGAGATCTTCACCAATAGCGGTATCCGCCGACCTGCACGGCGGTCGAGGGCGCCGCGGACGCCAACGATCAGCGGCCGCAGGCGCTCAACGGCCTGGAGGTCCCGCAGACCTGGAGTATTCGGCGAACTGACATTGACGCTGACGTAGTTCGCGACGTCGGCCACATACTGGGCGCATACGATGTAGTCAGCAAGCGCCTCGGCGTTGGCGACGGCCGTTGTCTTGCCGATGTTCACACCGACCACCGGCTCGCATCGCTGACGTGCCCGCAGTCGGGCCGCGGCGGCCGATGCGCCGTCGTTGCTAGTGCCGATCCGGTTGACGAGGGCGCGGTCGCGGGCAAGGTGGAACACGCGCGGTTTGCGGTTGCCGGGCTGGGGAAAAGCGGTCACCGTACCCACCTCGATGAAGCCGAACCCCAGAGCGGCGAGCGCGTCGACCGCCTGCGCTTGCTTGTCGAAGCCGGCGGCGAGCCCGATCGGACTTGGAAAATGCATGCCAAGTGCCTCGACCGCGAGCACGGCGTCGGGCTTGGCCAGCAGGCGCCGAAGCATCCTCGAGACCCCCGGAACTGCTACGCTGAATCGGAGGACATATAGAGCCATCAGGTGCGCGGCTTCGGCCGGGAGATGTCGCAACAAATGCCCGAATAGCAAATGATACATGGGCTCTCAATTCGATCCATTTTCGGTCATCGCGATCACTAGTCCACCTCTCTGCCTGGATGGGTACGCGATCACATGATCGATGGTTGTGGAGGTCAGGTTCTACGATCGGTTTGCAACACCGGTTCCGACACAGCAAGGTCGAAACGGGATGAGAAGAACATCATCTGCTGCTTTCGTGGCCAGGGGGTTTGATGGTCATCTACATTAACTATGCGGTGACCGTGCCCTGGGAGGCATTCACTGCGGAAATCCGATCAAAAGTACGGTTCCATCCAATCCTGGTGATCCGCGGACTACCCGGCGAGGGTGGAGCCCACACCCTGGCTCGGTTGGCCAAATCGCTAGGTCGGGTGGACAGTACCGACGTGACAGCGCCAGATGAAGGGAACCGTCTCGTGCACGCCGTCCAGGCGCGTGACGAGCCGATCCGCGACGATCATGGGTTTCCGATCCTCTCCACAACGAACGCTGACTTTCCTTGCCACACCGATGACTACTTCGAAGCAAATCCAAGCGATCTGGTCATCCTCCAATGCGTTCACCAGGCGAGCGCAGGGGGCGACTCATTGGCGGCGACGGTCGACGACATCATCGCGCACTTGGACAGCGCTACGCTAGATCTCCTGGCCAGGCCACTATTTCCCAGTCACTTCGGACTGGTTCCCATTCTCCAGGAGCATGCCACCGAATGGCGCATTCGATACAATCGGGTTGAAATCGAACGTTCCGCCCAACGTCTAACGGTACCCGTGCAACTGGAATGCGTCGGTGCGCTGGACCGACTCGATCGCGCGATCGAGCAGGTAAAGACACGAATTGCGCTGACGCCCGGCGATTGCCTGATCCTCGACAACCATAGAGTCGTGCACGGACGTACAGCCTTCGAGCGGGGTAGCAAGCGACTATTTAGAAGAGTAAAGGTCTACACATGAAAGGCGGTCGCTGGGTCGCCACCGAAGCTGTCATAGCGGCCTCGTCGATGAGTATCGGATGGCTCATTCCGGATGGGTTGAGTCTGGCAGCCCAGCTCTTGGGCCAGCCTCCTCTAGTCGTCACCCCAGTTGTTCGGCTTCTGTCCGCAATGGTTACATTCATGTTTGCGGTCAGCCTTCAGTTGATGTTGTTCATGCGTTCCCAGATCCGCGCCTTGCAGGCAGGGATTCCAGAGACCGTGGCGACCGCTCTCGGCCAGGCCACGGGACCAGCCCTGGACAGCTCGCTGCTGCGCGTACTGCTGGACAATCTCAACGGCAGTCAGGCCAGTCTGCCCGGCACGTACGCACTGCTGAGATCGGTAACCGGCGTCCTTACACGCGGCCATGTGCACCTGCGAGACGCCTACGCGATGGTGATTGAACGCGCCTTGACAGGCGCGGAGCGCGAGATCGAGAAACTCGAAAGCGGCGGACTAGAAGCGGATATTCTCGATCACCTGGAAGTTACACAGCGACTGTGTGAAGGTGCGCAAACCTACCTCCAGATTCAGCGGCGAGCCTTCATGGTGCCCGAGGAGTGGACGCAGGAATGGATGAGATTCCTGACCAGTCTGCCAGCCCGGGGTGCGACATGCGAGTACATCGTGCTACTCGACCGGACCACACTCATCCAGGAGCGGGCCCGACTGGAGAGCATGAACCGGTACTTGACCCGGTCGGGATGGTCGTTTAAGTACTGCGACTTGCGCGACGTTAGCGACTCATTCGGCGGTGTTCTGCCCACCGAGTGGAACACTGAGGTAATCGACGAACGAGTCATCAAACTGCATGAGATGCCTCGCGGGCAGTACCACGGTGGCGCAAGACTTCGCATGCTGGTGTACGTGTTCGGGCAGAAGGCGGACATGCAACGCTACATCCAGTGTGTCCGCCGATCCGCCCGCCGCTTCACCCCCGCTCTCTTCACCAGCGGAACCCCATGAACAGACCGCCAGCACGCGCGGCGATCGAGGTGATGCGCGGCTACTACGACGCGATCGCGGGTTCCCGCAGCATGTTCGCCTTCCTCAGCCCGGTTCGGCTCCACGGATGGGTCGCCGACGCGGCTGCGTGGGCAGGCCAAGCTGCGCACGTTGCCGAAATCGGTGTGGGCCAGGGTGAACTTGCCGCTCGTGCCGTCGCGCAATCACAGGGGATTCAGACATACGATGCAATCGACATCTCTGCGGCCATGTTGGAAGCTACACGACAGCGGATGTCTCCGTTGCGGATTTCCACGACGGTTCGGTTCCATCAACTCGACATCGCCGACACAGCCGCTTGCCGCACGCTCGGACTTGACAGGTTCACGCGGATGATGGCTATCAACGTGATCCAGGATGTCGATGCCATCAGCGCCCTGGCCAACATCCGCCGGATGCTTCAACCAGGCGGACTACTTCGTGCGACCGTCATACGACGAGAGACTCAGGACCGGTTCTGGCTGGATGACGACGCCTACGATTCCACCACCGGTCAGCTGTACACATCGTCCACAATGCATGACCTGCTTGGATTGCCTCCTCTGGGGCTGCGCCACAGCGGTCACGCCGAGAAGGCGTTCTACCGGGTGCAGCAGTTCTACACCGAGGTGGAGACCCGCGAGCTATTCAATGCAGCGGGCTTGACAATCGTGAGCATGTCGGTGATCGAGTTCCCGGTGGAGTTCGTGCGGCAACGGTGGTCATCATCACTCCATCGCATCGCGTTAACGAGCAGGCAGGAATCACTGTTGGAGGAGTGGGGCGGCTACCCGGATGCGTATGACGTTGTCGCGATGAGGCCGCGCGTCGGACCGGAACGCGCCACGCCAGTCGGGTGAACCCTGCCTGCCGGCCACCGGCGGCATCGCGCGGGTGTGACCGTTCGATGGAAATGTAGGGCTCCGAATAGCTTGCGGAACAATGTTTCCGCAAGCCGCGATCTGGCCTGGGTGGAAAGAGGCCGACGACCCCTCTCAAGGCCGATGGCGCTCCGACGCGCCGCTCGATCAGGCTCAAGCGGGGCCACCAGGCGCGGCATGGGGTCGAGATCGTGGCGCCGTACTCGCGGTTAACTGACAGCCGGGCTGGCCTGGTGATCTTCTGCGGCTGTCCCGCTCGACATTGGCCGCAGCGCCGGAACCGCGGCGGATCTCGTTCAGCACTTCGATGACCGCACGCACCCCATACAGCGTGCGGCTTGTACTGCGTCAAAATGTAGCCATGGCGGCTCTGATCTGAGGTTTGACGTGGTCCGTCCCTACAGACAAGATCGCGTCTTGTGCTTGTTCGCCTGCTCTATCTGATCATGCTCCGGGTGTTCGGCTGGCTGGTGTTGTTCGGCCGCAGCCAGGCGTCGAAGGACGCGGAAATCATGGTGTTGCGCACGAGGTGGCGGTGCTGCGGCGTCAGGTCGGACGACCGAAGCCAGATTGGGTCGATCGGGCCGTTCTCGCGGCGTGGGCCCGATGGTCGCCGGCGCTGCTGCGTGTTCATCGTCTGGTCACCCCGGCAGCGTTGCTGGCATGGCATCGCCGTCTGCTACGGCGGGCATGGACCTTGCGCCTGCCGAAAATTACATCCGCCCAGGTCATGACTATGTGAGGACTTCGCGTGGTGGCGCGAGCTCCGGCCGCCCAGAAGACGGTACGCGTGCGGCATGATGATCGGCCGTGCTCTTTCGCCTGGCCTACCTCACCGTCACGAACGCGTTCGCCGCGCTGCGGTCGCTGCCCATGGGCGATCGGGGCAAGGACGTGGAGATACTCGCCCTGCGCCACCAGATCACCGTCCTTGAACGCCAACTCGGCGCCGACGCCAGAGTGAGCTTCGCCCTCGAGGACTGGGCCTTTCTCGCCGCTCTCCTGACCGCGCTGACCCGCGAGTTGGTGAAGAGGCGTCCTGTTCTACAACCGGCACCGAGCCCATTAAGCCCTGGCTCAAGCCGCCCCGCTGCGTACTGTCCCGGACCCGATCACGGATCCGACGCGAATCACCTTGCCCGAAAGTCGAACGAACATGTCGATCTAGGCCCTCCGGGCGCGTCCGGGCTGGTGGTGTATATCAACGCCCAGCAGGCTGGGACTGGACTTCATGTCGAATCTCTCTACTGGCGGGTCAGTACGACTCAGATCCGCGGAATCCTTCAGCACGTCCGCAACATCCTGATTGAGCTTGTCGCCGAATTGCTGGCCACAACGCCGGGCGACCAAGACATTCCTTCTGCCGAAGCTGCCGATCAGGCCATCAACGTGTTCCTGCATGGCGGTGAACGTCATAAGGTGAATGTTACGGTGGCTCAGTCCGAGAACGGTGTTGCCACAGCTACGTTTTCTGGACCTGCGGACGAGTCGTGCCCGCCCGGTGGCGCAAGCGCGGCATCATCGTCGGGCTTTCCACCGTGGCCGCAGCCTTACTTGCTGCTGTGACCTGGCTCGGATGGAAGCCCTGGGAATGAGGAGATACCAGCGAACACAGACCCCTGCTCTTACCTCAGCGCGTCTGATTCGGCGGGCGGGGACGGGACGACCGGAACCCGAACCGGTGCACAGCGTCACGTATCGGACTCGCCACCCTTTCGGCCAGGAGTTGGGAGCCCTGCCAATTCGGCAGCGGCACCAGCGGGTAGCCCGCGATCTCACCCTTTGTGCCCACCGCTGCCCATCCCCACGATATTGATCTCGCCTGCACCTGCTAAGCTGTTTTGCTGCCGCTCGACTCGGGTGTCACCCGACTGGTTGGGAATCGGCACCATAGGGCGCGGCCGAGCACAGCTTCTGCCGGAAATCGGCACAAATTACTTTTACATCGTGAGGCGTTGAATGCCGAGCAACCCGGCCGCCACTTCGGCGCGGCAGTTTCATGGTCTGTTCATAGGTATCAACCGCTACCGGTCCAAGTTGGTGCGGCGGCTGGCCTCGGCGGCACGTGACGCGAAGGCGCTGCACGCCGTCTTCTCCGACAACCTTGGCGACACCAACACCACGTTGCTGACGGACCGGGACGCTACTCGCGACGCTGTCGTGGCCGCCCTCCTGGAGCTTCAGACCCGCAGCACGCCCGAGGATGTCGTAGTCATCTCGTTCTCCGGGCACGGCAGTACGACCCACGAGCTGGTCACTCACGACGCCGACCCGGGCAACCTGTCCTCGACGTCGTTGCCGCTTGACCAGTTCACGGAGCTGGTGAGCGCGATCCCGGCCCGGCAGCTGGTTATGGTCCTGGACTGCTGCTTCGCCGGAGGCGCGGGTGCCAAGGTTCTCAACGCCCCGTTGGTGCCGCGTGGCGGCGTGACTGGTTTGCCGGAGTCGACGGATGCACGGCTGGAGCGGATGGCAGGGACCGGGCGGCTGATCCTCGCTGCGGCGACTGGCGAGCAGGAAGCGTGGGAGGACCCGCACCTGGGGCACGGGCTGCTCACGTACCACTTGCTGCGGGCCTTGCTGGGCGCGGCGGCCGGAGATGGCGGGCAGGTTCGCCTCTACGACCTGCTCGCGTTCGTGACTCGTGAGGTCAAGGCGAAGGCATCCGGAACGGTGGCCGCCGAGCAGGATCCGAGCCTGCGGGGTCAGATGGACGGGGAGCTGCGGTGGCCGGTCTTCACCGACACCGGCCCGCTCTACTCGGCGCAGTTCCCGTCGTCCGTGCTCGTTCCGGTCACCCGTGACCTCGCGAGCCTGCGCGGTCACGGTATCCCGCAGGTGGTGCTGGACGCCTGGGCGGCGCGCATCGACGAGCTCAATGACCTTCAGGTCGACACGATTAATCAGGGGCGGCTGCTCTCCGGGGCGAACGTCCTGGTGACGGCTCCTACGTCCTCGGGCAAGACCCTGATCGGGGAACTCGCCGCTATCCGCGCCGCCCAGATGGGCGGTCGGTCGGTGTTCCTGCTGCCGACCCGCGCGCTGGTCAACGAGCAGTACGCGAGGTTCTCGCGCACCTACGGTTCGGCCGGGTTGCAGACCATCCGGGCCACCGGGGAAACCGCCGACGACGTGCCGGCGCTCCTGCAGGGGCAGTTCGACCTGGCCGTGCTGACCTACGAGAAGTTCGCGGGTCTAGCTCTGGGCAACCCGCACTTGCTTAAGCTGCTCTCCGTCATTGTGATCGATGAGGTCCAGACGATCGTCGACCCTGGCCGTGGCGCCTACCTTGAGTTCCTCCTCACTGTGCTGAAGGCGCGCCGTCCCGAAGGTGTCATACCACAGGTCATCGCGCTGTCCGCGGTGCTCGGCGATCTCGGCGGTCTCGACAGCTGGCTCGACGCGAACGTCATCGCCCGGACCGGGCGGCCCATCCCGCTGCTCGAAGGGGTGCTCGGTCCCGATGGGACCTACCGACACGTGGACGCTGACGGTGAGGAGGCATCCGAGCAGCTCATCACGCCGACCGGATGGACGCAGCGCAACCAAGACCTGATCATTCCGCTGGTGCGCAAGCTGGTGGGCCAGGGGCAACAGATCATCATCTTCCGGAGCACTCGGGGATTGACCCGCGGCTGCGCGCGTTATCTTGCGCGGAGCCTCGGCCTGCCCGAGGCGAAGGCGACGCTGGAGAGCCTGGCAGGGGCCGACGCCAGTGCCGTACTGGCGGACCTGCGGCAATGCCTCGCCGGCGGGGTCGCCTTCCACATCTCGGACCTGGCCCGGGACGAAAAGATCGCCATCGAGGACCAGTTCCGTGCCCCGGACAGCGGTATCCGGGTGCTGGTATGTACGACGACTCTGGCCCAGGGCGTCAACCTTCCCGCCGAGACCGTGGTCATCGTGGAGCTGGACCACCCGACCGGGCCGACCCAGACAGCTCCGTATTCGGTCGCCGAGTACAAGAACATCGCCGGACGGGCTGGCCGGCTGGGGCTGACCGACGGGGGCCGCGCCGTCTTGATCGCGGGCGGCGGCATCGACGGCGACCGCCGCTGGCGGGACTACGTGCTCGGCAAGCCCGAGGATCTGCGGTCTCAGCTACTGGACCCGGGGCAGGATGCCGCGACGTTGTTGTTGCGCGTCGTAGCGGCCGCCTCACGGCGGGAGGGTGTGACGGGCCTGAGCGAGGCCGACGTCATCGCGTATCTGTCCAACAGCTTCGCCGCGCACCAACAGCGGCTTGCGGGCGCGCCGGATCCGCTCCCCGCCGCCACCGTGTCCGCCGTCCTGGACGATCTTGTCAGTGCCGGGCTGCTGTCATCCGGCCCGTCCGGGATCGAGCTGACCGAGCTCGGGACCTACGTCTCGCAGAGCGGTCTGCGGGTGTCGTCTGCCGCGCGGGTTGCCCGTGCGCTGCGGGCTGTGCACCCTGCCGCGCTGAATCGCGTCACCATCATCGCCGCGGCCCAGCTGACCGACGAGGTGGCCACTGCTCGTCCTCCAGTCAATGGAAGAGGATGGCAGAAGGAGCAGGCGACCTATGTCGGCGAGTTACAGCGCCACGGCCTTGCTGGCCCTGTGCTTGCAGCTTTGCCCGGTCTGGAACGCAAGACGGCCGCCGAGCGGGCGAAACGGGCGGTGGCCTGCATGATGTGGATGGCCGGCGTTCCGATCGGCCACATTGAGCGGCAGCTCATGGTGCACCTGCCGTCGAAGGACGCCGCCGGCGTCACCCGGGCTTCCGCAGACCGTACGCAAAGCGTCGTCGGCACCGTCATCGATATCGCCCGGTGCCTGCATCCCGATGCCCGTCTTGACGACCTTGCTGGCCTTCTACCGGTCCAGCTCGAATTCGGCATCCCGTCCGAGTTGGTGCCGCTGGCCCAGCGTGCTGGTGCCGCGCTGGACCGGACGGATTACCTGCGGCTCGCCTCCCGGCCGCTCACCGATCCGGCTGCGATCCTCGATGCCGACGATGACGTCCTGCTGTCGTGCCTCAACGGCAACAACAGCAAAATCGCGGCGCTGCGGCAAGCCGCTCGCGCTGCGCTTGACGGCGACGACAGCACCGACTTCGCCGACCTGCTGCCGACCTCCACCGACTAACTCCTCACCGAGAGCGAGCAACATCATGAGCGACGATTCCCCGACTGCGACTGCCGCGGCGGGCGAGGAAGATCACTGGCCGTCGTTCGACATCACGCCCAAGGCATACGAGGAAGCGGTCGCTGCGATCGCCAAGTCGATGAACATGGAGCTGGTCGGCTGGGAGGTCAAGCACCTCGATCAAGTCGAAGGGCTGGACGGGATCTACATCATGGACGTCACGGCGCGCTTCCAGCTGGCTGGCATGGACTTCCTTATCCTGTTCGAGTGCAAGCGTCACAAGAACCCCGTCAAACGGTCTGACGTCCAGGTGCTGCTCACTAAACTCCAATCCACCGGCGCCCAGAAGGGCGTCGTGGTGGCCGCCACCGGATTCCAGAGCGGAGCCCTCGAATTCGCCAAGGCCCACGGCATCGCTTGCGTCCGCCTGGTCGACAACGCCTGGACGTACATCACGCGTCACACCGCAACGATGACCCCGCTCGTGCTCACCGGCGCGTACTCCGGCTACGCGGTGACGCCCGACGGCGACGGAGACTACGATTTCACCCTGCTCACCGGTAGCGCCGACAACACACGCTCGGCGCTGATCACCCCGGCCTAGGCAAGGGCTCCAGGGGCTATGTCATTTTCTGACGACATCGTCGACACTTCGCGGACCCGATCCCGTCTGCAGTGAGGGCTCAGGGAATACCACCATGCAGCTTGACCTCATCGGATGATTGATCGGCACCCGCTGGGTTGGTGACCGTCAGGAAGACGGGTCTGCTTCTTCCCCCAGCGTGACCATCCCGGTGACCGAGGTCCGGGAGATGGGGACGATCTCCACGCGCACGCCCATCCCCTCCAGAGCGGTCACCGCGTGCAGCAGCGAGACCTTCGCGAATGCGAACAGGGAGTCCGGGGTCAGCGGCACCCCGTCCTTGAGCAGGATGCCGTAGACGAGGGTCAGCGACCTGAACGTCCTGTCCAGGGGATGGCCCGGGGCGAGCTCGTCGACCTTGGCAAGGAACTTCTCCTGGGCCTCGGTATCGAAGCGCAGGGTTTCCATGGCGACCCGGCCCTGCGCGAAGAGATGGTTCAGCTCGGCGGTCGCTTCGGCCTTCTTCACGCAAATGAACTGGCCGGCGGGCCCGAGGGCGTCGCAGATCTCGAGCCCGCCTCCGCGCAGACGTGCCGTGTGCACGGTGTTCTTGTCGAGCAGCACGTATCCGTCCCGGGCGGCGACCTGCTTGTTGTACCAGTCCTCGTCGTTCTCCTTGGGGTTGCTGCCCTTGGGCCAGGGCGGCATCGTGACCTTGGTGGGACGGGCGAGGAGCTCAGCGATCCGCTGCTCAATGACGACGAGGTACTCCGCGCCGATCTCGTACCAGCGCCGCTGCCAGTAGAAGTAGTGGAAGCTCCCCTCGGACACTTCGGCGGTGAGCCAGTGGTCGGCGGGGACCTTGCTGCTGATCAGCTCGTGACCCTCAGTGTCGGCGAACATCTGGATGCGCCCGTCACGCAAAGCCTGCAGGCGGCTCCCCGGCTGCCGGAGTCGGACGGCTTCGACGAACTGGTCGATCTCAAGCTCGGTGTGGTACCGGGAACGGCCCCCGAGCGTCACCTTGAAGGATTCCGCGAAGTCGTACCGGTCCCGGCAGACGCTGGGCACAGCGAGCGCGAGGAGGGCACGCTCGTCCCCGCCAAGCATGGCATCCAGGCGCTCGTCGAGGCGCTGGACCTGCTCGGACTTCGGGAGGAGCGGCCGGACCTGGGCGATGAACTCGAACTCCGGCAGCGGGCTGGGCAGGGCGCAGACCTCCTCGATCCGCTGGAGATCGTGGATCAGCGAGGCGGGTGTGCTACCGAGGGGCAGTTTGACCGAACGGTCATTGCCCGTGATGTGCGCGGGCCGGGTGCGGTCCTTGGTGAAGGTGAGCGGGACGTTGGCGATCTGGCCGGCGATCTGGCTGACGATCTCTCCGAACTGCTCGATGCCGAAGCCCCGAATGTTCTCCCCGCCGGTGGCGGAGTTTTCGTCGGTCCGGCCCCGCGCGTCCATGACCTGGCGACGGACCTTGGTGATGCGCTCGGCATCCAGGCAGCGGATGGCGAGCTCGATGCCGAATCCGGGATCGATCCGGGCCGGGTCGATCATCAGGTGGCCCATGCCATACGTGAGGCCGTAGATCGCCTGCTCGGTGCGGACCAGGAGGAGGGCGAGGGTCGTCTGATTCTCCTCGGCGACGGGGTGCCCGCTCAGGGCGCTGAGCGGGTCGCACCAATCGGCTGGGCCGGGGGCGATCGTGCCAGTGACGAGGAGACCAGAGAGGCCCTCGTGGTCGACCTTGCGGGCCTGAAAGCCTTCGCGTTCCAGGTATCGGGGGAGGACGAATGAGCGGAGGTCCATGTGTGTGGTCGGGTCTGCAGCGCGCAGGCGGTAGAGGGAGGTCTTGCGGGTGGTCGGCGGGGTCGTGGCCTTCACGGCGGCGACCGGGGCGTTGTGGTTCTCAGCGCTCATGTCAGTCCTCGTCTGAGGTAGAGGGACCCGGGTGGTCCGGACAGCTGGGAAGTGCGGTGCGCCTTGGCCGGGCGTTAGTGCGATGCGACGCGCACACCTGTTCTGGGTGCGTTGTCGGCGTGGCGGAGCCCCCTGCACGGACGGACCAGGCCCAGACAGGGCCGTGTTCTCTCCGGTGCGATTCGGCGCTTCTTGTACGGGGGCCTGCGCTCCCCGGAAGGCTGAGAGCAGGTGTTCACAGCCACGGATCGGCTGACTGAGGACGCCTCTGGGTGCCCGGTGGGCCGGACACCATCGCGCTCATCATCCGTGGCTCACGGCGGTTGATATGACGACTGTCACTCTTGCAGGTGTTAACGTACCACGCCTTGTTGGCATTCATGCCAGCGCTCACGAGTGCTAACAACATCTTGGATTGGTCAGTGTTGCGGTATATGGTTACCCCATGGGTCTTGGCGAGCACGATGAGGTGACGGCGGCGGCGATCGCGCGGCTGGCCGGCGTCAGCCGTGCCGCCGTGGCGAACTGGCGCAGGCGCTATCCGGAGTTCCCTAAGCCGGTGGGCGGCAGCGAACACAGCCCGACGTTCTCCCTGGACGAGGTCGAGGTATGGCTGAAGGCAACGGGGAAGGGTGACCAGCTGTCGACGGCTGGGCGGACCGAGACCGGGACGCAGCGCGTCGACGGCCCTGTTACGTTCCCGAGCGGCTCGCTCTACGCGTGGGAGAGCAGCGATCTCGATCGCCTGCCAGAGCGGGGGCCGGAGCGCGGCATCGCTGACCTGACCTCGGGTGAGCTGCTGGCCAGGGTGATGGCGTCGCTGCTGCCGCGTTCGACGGCTTCGGCCGGGTCGTCCGGTGGCTGGGACGCGGACGTGCCCGTCGTGCTGGATCCCGCTTGCTCAGAGGCGACACTGCTGCTGGCCGTCGCCGACCGCTTCGGCACCGAGGTCAGGCTGGCCGGGCAGGAGATCCAGCTGTCCGCTACCGAGGTGGCCGTTCAGAGGTTGAGTAACAACCCCCTCGGCACGTTGTACGAGATCCACACCGGCGACTCCCTGCTGGATAACCGGCTTGACGGGTATCTGGGCGCGGCGGCGGCCGTCGTCTGCGAGCCGCCCTTCGACCTACCGCAGTGGCCCTCGGCCGAGCTGGCGACCGACCCGCGCTGGGAGTTCGGCACCCCAGCCCCCCGCGACGGGGAACTGGCCTGGGTCCAGCACTGCTACGCGCACCTCAGGCCGCGCGGCGTGGCCGTCGTCGCGGTGACGCCGCGTACCTGCGTGCAGCCGTCAGGGCAGCATATCCGCGCGGCGTTGGTGCGCTCGGGCGCGCTGCGCGACGTGATCGCGCTGCCGAAGGGGATGGGCTCCGCTCCTGACACCGACGTTTACCTCTGGGTCCTGCAGCGGCCCTACGGAGCTCCCGACCATCGAGAAGTCCGGATGGTCGACCTGTCGAAACTGGGCGATGCCGCCGACGTCCCGCACGAGTTCGCCGCTTGGGAGCGCCTGTTCGGCGTCGCCGACCCGACGGTCTCCCGCGTACCGCGCCTGGAACTCCTCGACGGCGATGCGAACCTCTTGCCGTCCCGCCATGTCACCACGCGGGGCGAGGCGAGCCTGGATGACTTCGCTCGCGTCACCGACCGGCTGCATGCCCTCCATCTGCGAGCGGTCCAGGGCCTGCCGCGTTTCACCGCGCCGACGGCGCCGACTCGCCACTCGTCCGTCACCCTCGGCGAGCTGGAACGTGCTGGGGTGCTGACCATCAGGTCCCGTGACGACACCCCGCGTGCCGGGGACGTGCTACTGCGGACTCTCGGCCGCCCGCCGGTCGTCGCGACCGGCACCGCCGAGGACGACACCGGGGTCGCACAGATCATCGAGATCGACCCCGGCCGGTTGGACGCGCACTTCCTGGCGACCTTCCTGCGGGCCGACGCGGGGGCGCTCCCGGTGGCCAATACCCTGGGCGCGCTCAACCGCGATGACCTTCGTCGCTGCCGTGTCCCTCGGCTGCCCCTGGCCGAGCAGCGGCGTTACGGCGATGCATTCCGCCATCTGCGGGAGCTGGAGGACGTGCTCGCGGCCCTGGAGAGAGCAAGCGCGCACGTGATTGAACAGACCGTGTACGGATTGATCGCCGGCGTTCTGGCACCTGAGTTCACGCTGATGAAGAACACTGATGACACGAGTGCCGCTGATGAGGAGAAAAGAGAGCTGTGACCTCGGGACCCAGTCATACCAAGATGGCGGCTGACATCTGGTCGGTGGCCGATCTGCTGCGCGGCGACTACAAGCGCCACGAGTACGGCGGGGTGATCCTGCCGTTCACACTGCTGCGCCGCCTCGACGCGGTGATGGCCCCGACCCGGCAAGCCGTACGCGACCGCGACGCCGCACTCACCGTCCAGAACAAGCAGAAGCTACTGGAGCTCGCGGCGAAGCTGCCGTTCTACAACACCTCGCAGCAGGACTTCTCGACTATCGCGGGCGACCCGCAGAACGTCGCGAAGAACCTGCGTGACTACATCAACGGATTCTCCCCGAACGTCCGGACGATCCTGAGTCGGTTCGACCTGGACAACGAGATCACCCGCTTGGCGGGCGCGAAGATCCTCTACGCGGTAGTCGGGAAGTTCGCCACGATGCGCGACCTCGACCGGCTCAGCAACCACGATATGGGCTACGTCTTCGAGCACCTGATTCGGAAGTTCGCCGAAGACTCCAACGAGACCGCCGGTGAGCACTTCACTCCGCGCGAGGTCATCAAGTTGATGGTCAACCTGCTGATCGCCCCGGACAAGGACGCCCTCGCCGCGGATGGCCAGGTCATCAACATCCTCGACCCGGCCTGCGGCACCGGCGGAATGCTGGCCGCCGCAGAGGAGCACATCAAGTCACTCAACCCGGACGCCACGGTCTACCTCTTCGGCCAGGAGCTCAACGCGGAGTCGTGGGCGATCTGTGAGGCAGACATGCTCATGCGCGAGCAGCGCGGCACCATCCACTTCGGCAACTCCTTCAGCGAGGACGGCCACCGAGGCCGGAAGTTCGACTACATGCTGGCCAACCCGCCCTTCGGCGTGGAATGGAAGAAGGCCAAGGACGCAGTCGAGGACGAGGCCACGCTCGGTCACGCGGGCCGCTTCGGCGCGGGGCTACCGCGCATCAACGACGGTTCATTTCTCTTCCTGCAGCACATGCTCGACAAGATGGACCCGGTAGAGGGCAAGGGCTCGCGCCTAGCGATCGTCTTCAACGGCTCCCCGCTCTTCACCGGCGCTGCCGAGTCCGGCGAGTCGAAGATCCGCCAGTGGATCCTGGAGAACGACTGGCTGGAGGGCATCGTCGCCCTGCCGGACCAGCTCTTCTACAACACCGGCATCTCCACCTACTTCTGGATCCTCTCCAACCGGAAGACTGAGAAACTGCGCGGCAAAGTGATCCTGCTCGACGCTCGCGACCAGTGGGAGAAGATGCGCAAGTCCCTCGGGGACAAGCGCAAGCAGATCAGCGACGACCAGATCAAGCACATCACCGAGATGTATGTCGACGCGGTGAAGGTCGCGGCGGACGCCGAGCACCCCGACCACGCCAAGGTAAAGATCTTCCGCACCCGTGACTTCGGCTACCACCGCATCACTGTGGAGCGCCCGCTCAAGCTCCGCTTCGAGGTCACCGAGGACACCCTGGTAGCGCTTGGCAGCGCGAAAGCCCTCACCAAGTGGGACGCACGCGACGCGCTGGTTAAGGTGCTGCGCGACGTGGTCGGCTCGGTCTGGTGGACGAAGAAAGACGCAACGAATGCCCTGCACCGGGCCGTCGTCGACGGCGGAGCCCAGTGGCCCAGCACCGCCGCACTGAAGAAGGCGATTTGGGGGGCCCTCGCGGTCTCCGACCCTGAGGGGGAGGTTCAGAAGGATAAGGACGGAACAGTCCTGCCCGACCCGGACCTGCGGGACTACGAGAACATCCCGCTTGACGAAGACATCGAAGATTACTTCGCCAGGGAGGTCGCCCCACACGTCCCCGACGCCTGGATCGACCACGACAAGACGAAGGTCGGCTACGAGATCCCATTCACCCGGCACTTCTACGTTTACACACCGCCTCGGCCGCTAGCCGAGATCGACGCCGAGCTGCGCGAACTGGAGACCCAGATCCAGAAGCTCTTGGGAGAGGTGACGGGATGAGTTGGACGGCGACGCGGCTGAAACATCTCTGTGTTGACGCAGGGCAATATGGCCTCAATATCTCTGCGCAGGACTACACGCCCAGCGGACACCGTCTCATTCGTACATCGGACATCGATGAGAACGGGGGTCTGCGTCCGCGGGAAAATGCTGTTTTCGTCGATACATCGTTGGATGGCCGTCATGAGTTGAAGAGTGGTGACCTCCTGCTGTCACGTAGCGGCACGCTCGGGCGTGCGATGCTCTTGAGGGACCTTGAAGAGCCGAGCACCTACGCGGGGTACCTTGTGCGTTTCCGGCCTCGCCCGAGTACAGAACCGCGGTTTATGGCTTATCTGGCAGCATCACATACCTTTCAAGCTGCCATCGAGGCGGATGCGGTTACATCAACGATTCAGAACTTCAATGCCGAGCGTTATGCGAACATTGCGGTTTCGCTCCCATCGCTTGATGAGCAGCGTCGCATTGCCGACTTCCTCGACGCCGAGACGGCCCGGATCGATCAGCTCATCTCTTTGAGGTCACTGCAACTAGGCCAACTCGACGAGCGTGAAACTTCATGGCGTAGTGAAATTTTCCTAGGAAGCGAATCCGGGGTGTGGGTGCGCGTGAAGCACCTCTTGCGCGCCAAACCTCGCTACGGGGTTCTTGTTCCGGAACTGGTAGATGAGGGAGTCCCGTTCATCCGGGTCAATAACCTCGCTGGTTCATCGACTAGAGATAGCTTGGCTTCGATTCCGCAGAAGCTTTCTGATCAATATCCGCGCACCGTAACCGTGCTCGGGGACGTTCTGCTTAGTGTCGTGGGCACTCTCGGGAAAGTGGCAGTCGTAACCGAAGATCTGGTTGGTGCCAATACGGCACGTGCGGTCGCCGTCCTTCGACTCGACCCGAAACACGAACCATCGTTGTTTGCTGCATGGATCGGCACAGCTGGGTTCAGACAGCAGGCATTGCTTGCAACTGGTGCAGATAGTGCTCAGCCGACTCTAGGGATGGAAGATCTCGCAAACTTTTCCGTGAGATGGCCAGTAGATGAGTCGGAACAAAAGAAAATGGCAGCTGCCGCCATGGATCGTCAAATAGAGGCATCTGAGACGATCAATGCCCTTGGCCGGCAGCTTGCTCTCCTCGCCGAGCGTCGCCAGGCGCTCATCACCGCTGCTGTGACCGGCCAAGTCGATGTCACGACCGCGCGTGGAGCCGACATGTCTGGTCTCTCCCCGGCTGGAGGTGTGTAGGCATGACGCCTGGGGTGCACGGCGAGCGGACGTTCGAGGATCGGGTCGAGGGGGAACTGCTCGACCGTGGTTGGTCGCGGGCGCGGGGGACGTTCAATGTCGACTTGGGGCTCGACACCGGGGAGATGTTCCGGTTCATCGAGTCGACGCAGGGCAAGAAATGGGACCGCCTTGTCGGGTTCTACGGGGGTGACCAGACGGCGGCGCAGCGGCAGTTCGCGCAGCGGGTGGCTGCCGAGGTGGACGCGCGCGGGGTGCTGGACGTGCTGCGGCAAGGGGTGCGGGACCGGGGTGTGCAGATCGATCTGGCGTACTTCCGGCCGGGCCACACCCTGGCCGCCGACGCCCTCGCGGAGTACAACGCGAACGTGCTGACGGTTGCCCGGCAGGTGCATTACAGCGTGCGTCACCCGAAGCGCTCGATCGATATGGCGCTCTTCGTCAACGGGCTGCCGACAGCAACGGTCGAGTTGAAGAACCCGAACACTGGGCAGAACGCCGATCACGCCATCGCGCAGTACCGGCGCGACCGGGACCCGAACGACGTGTTCCTCTCCAAGCGGGCGCTGGTCCACTTCGCAGTGGACCCCGACCGGGCCTTCATCGCCACGCGGCTACGCGGGGCCGACACGCAGTTCCTGCCGTTCAACATCGGCTCCAACGGACCTGGTCGGTCCGGCAGGGCGGGGAACCCGGCGGCCAAGCCAGGGTCGTACAGCGTGGACTACCTGTGGGAGGAGATCTGGCAGCGCCGCAACTGGCTGGAGATCCTGCACCGGTTCGTGCACATCCAGGTGCCGGACCGGAAGGGCGTGAAGGAGAACCCGCACAACTCGCCGAAGGTGTTTCCGCGCTACCACCAGTGGCACGCGGTGCAGAAGATGGTCGACCACGCGCGGGAGAACGGGGCCGGGCATCATTACCTGATCCAGCACTCGGCGGGCTCGGGAAAGTCGAACACGATCGCCTGGCTGTCACACCGGCTCTCTAATCTCTTCGACTCGGGCAACCAGTCGGTGTTTGACAAGATCATCGTGATCACCGACCGCGTGGTGCTCGACCGGCAGCTGCAGAGAACCATCTTCCAGTTCGACCATACGCCCGGTGTCGTCAAGAAGATCGATGTGGATTCAACGCAGCTCGCGGCGGCGCTCAGTGACGCCACCTCGAAGATCGTCATCAGTACTCTGCAGATGTATCCCTTCCTGCTAAAGAAGATCGTCGACATGGGGCTATCGGGCAAGCGATACGCCGTCATCATCGACGAGGCACACTCCTCGCAGGGCGGAGAATCCGCGATCCAGCTCAAGCAGGCGCTCGGAGCGAATGCGACGCCGCGGGAGGAGGATGAGGACGACGCGACGTACATGACGCGGGTGCGCGGCAGGCAGCCGAACCTGTCGTACTTCGCGTTCACCGCCACGCCGAAGTCTCCGACGCTGAAGCTGTTCGGGACCTTCGACCCCGAGCGGGCGAACCCCCGCACCGGTGAGGTCGGGATGTACGTCCCCTTCCACATCTACTCGATGCGGCAGGCCATCGACGAGGGCTACATCCTGGACGTGCTAGCCAACTACATCACGTACGACACGAAGTGGCGGCTGCGGAACGCGGCCGTCGAACAGAACGAGTCGCAGATCGCCAACCCGGAGGTCGACGCCAGCAAGGCGAAGGCGCGACTGGTCCGTCTCGCGGAACTGCACCCCAAGTCGCTGGAGCAGAAGGCCCGGCTTATCGTCGACGACTTCCGGGAGAACCTCGCCGGGCGGCTCGGCGGGCGTGCCCGGGCCATGGTGGTCACCAGCGGGCGGCAGCACGCGCTCGATTTGTACCAGGCGATCCGCAACTACGTCTCCCTACGCGGATACACCGACTGCGGCACCCTCGTCGCGTTCTCCGGGCAGCTGAAGGACGACGCCGGCCTGGAGTTCACTGAGTCGCAGCTCAACGGCTTCCCCGAGGGGCAACTGCCGGAGCGATTCGCCTACACCAAAGCCGACGACCCACAGGCCACCGCGCGCAACCAGGACGAGTACCGCCTGCTGGTCGTTGCGGACAAGTACCAGACCGGGTTCGACCAGCCGTTGCTGTGCGGGATGTACGTCGACAAGCCGCTGACTGGGGTCACCGCGGTGCAGACGCTCTCGCGGCTGAACCGGATCCACCCGCTGAAGTCGCAGGACGACGTGCATGTCCTGGACTTCGTCAACCAGGCCGCCGACATTCAGGCCGCGTTCTCGGACTGGTTCGAGACGACGATCACCGAGCCCAGTGACCCGAACCTGCTCTACACCAAGCAGCGCGAGGTAATGGAATACGAGCTGCTGGTCGCCTCGGAGATGGAGGCGTTCATCCGGGTCCTAGCGGCAGCCGGACCGGGCCGGCTGCCCGAGGCAGCCGAGCGGAAGCTCCACGCCGAGCTGCACGAGTACCTCAAGCCCGCGCTGGAACGCTTCGGCGCGCTGGACACCGACGACGAGCGGGAAGGTTTCCGGGGTGCGCTCCAGGACTACGTGCGCGCCTACAGCCTCATCGCGCAGATCGTTGACTGGGGTGACCGGGACCTCGAACGCCTCTACCAGTACGGCCGGATCCTGCTGCTCCGGCTGCCTGGACGACCCTCGACCTCCATCGACATCGGCGACGCGGACCTGAGCCATTTCCGGCTGGAGCACACCGGGCGCCACAACGTGTCGCTGTCGGCGGTCGGCGATCGGGCCGTGCGGGGCCACGCCGCTGACGGCGGCGGCTACCGGGAGCCGGAGGTGAAGCCGCTGTCAGAGGTGATCGAGGAGTTGAACGACCGGTTCGGCCTCGGCCTGGGCACTGCCGACCAGATCCTGATCTATCAGCAGGTCGTCGGCCTGGTCGAGGACACTGGGATGCAGCAGATCGCGCTGATGAACGACGAGGCCCGGTTCGGACAGGTTGCCGACGACCGACTCGACGACATCGTCGCGGAGAACGCCGAACGTAACACTGCCTTCATGAAGTTGTATTTCGATAACAACGAGTTCCAGAAGGCGATTAAAGAGGCTGCCCGAAAGCGCGCTTACCGGATCATCACTGAGCCCGCACGGGATGAGGCGCTGGCCAAGCTCCGCGCGGAGATGCAGCGGGAAACCGGCGGCCTGGCCGGTTAGGAGTTCAGATCTCGAGATAGAGGTGATGGGGCGTGGAGGACGGGGCCGGCCAACCGGTCGAGAGACGGCTGTTGGCGGGGCGCTACCGCGTGGATGGGTCGCTCGGTAAGGGCGGCATGAGCGAGGTCTTCCACGGCTACGACGAGCGGCTGGACCGGCGGGTCGCGATCAAGATGCTCCGGACCTCCTCGCCGGAGGCGATCCCGGCCGGGCCGGACAGCCCGGAGGCGGCGGAGATCCTTGACGCCCTGGACCGGGACCGTAGGCGGTTTCTGCGGGAGATCCGCACCACCGCTCAGCTAGAGCACCCTGGCATTCCGGCGGTCTATGACACGGGTGTCGAGACGGCCCCCGCCGGTAGCACGCAGCTGTGGCTCGTCATGCAGCTGCTGCGCGGTTCGACGCTGGAGTCGCTGCTGGACAGAGCGGACTACGTCGCCGCGCCGCCGAGCGTGTCCTGGGCAGCGTCGATAGCCGCCCAGATCACGGCGGTCTTAGCGGACGTGCACAGGGTCGACATCGTCCACCGAGACATCAAGCCCGCCAATGTGATGCTCGTGGACGGCGGTCTGGTTAAGGTGCTGGACTTCGGCATCGCGATCCTGCGCGGTGTGGGGGCGCTGCCGAGGCTCACCCAGGTGGATCGGACCGTCGGCACCCCGCCGTACATGTCGCCGGAGCAGTGCATCGGGCAGGCCGTGGCTTCTGCCTCGGATGTCTACTCGCTCGGCTGCCTGCTGTTCGAGCTGCTTACCGGTGACGTGCCGTTCCACGGGACGACCGACAGGCCCATGCGCTTCCATCATCTTCAGACG
Organism: Nonomuraea sp. LPB2021202275-12-8; assembly: GCF_037044575.1. Classification (NCBI taxonomy): domain Bacteria; kingdom Bacillati; phylum Actinomycetota; class Actinomycetes; order Streptosporangiales; family Streptosporangiaceae; genus Nonomuraea; species Nonomuraea sp. LPB2021202275-12-8. The sequence continues at coordinate 35,375 of NZ_JBAHWD010000036.1, forward strand.
GTGGCACCGTCGGTGCGGGCGCTCCGCCCGGACGTCCCGGCGGAGCTCGATGCGCTGGTGGGGTCGATGATGGCGAAGCAGCCAGCGCTTCGGCCCTCCGCAGAGGCCGTCTACGAGGAACTCCTCCCTTTCGCGATGGTGCCCGGCGGATCGACCGACGTGGCGGGGAACTTCGACGAGAGCCGTGACCCGACCCGTCCGTTCCGGCGGCCGCTACTGGCTCCGGTCAAGCGTCAGGAGCAGGGTGTCGGCCGGGGAAAGCTCACCGAAGACGAATTCGAGGAGTTGCGGGCCAACGTCCGGGTGCTCTTGGACAACGACCATCCATCCGAGGCAATCCGCCTCCTGGAGGATGGCGTCGCCCGCGCCGAGGACTCGTTCCTGGAATTGCGGCTGCGGCACTTCCTGGCTGCGGCGCATTTCTACGCCGGGGAGTACACCCGGGCGGCGTCGCTGTTCGACGTCGTCGGACGTGACTACCGCAAGCGGCTTTCCCAGAACGACTTCTACGTCCTCGACTGCTCGTATCATGCGGGTCACGCCTACGCCGAGATCGGCAAGCCGGACAAGGCCCTGCCGCATCTGCGCTTCTACGTGGGCAACGCCGTCAACGCCAACCCCGTGGCGGACGACACTGCAGAGCGGATCCGAGAATCACGCTTCGTCATCGCGCAGATGCTCGCTTCGTCCGGATACCCGGACGAAGCGATAGCGGAGTTCGAAGCCGTCCGCCCGCTGCTGGCGGAGGCGTTCGGCGCGGGCTCGACCCAAATACGGAATCTTGACAAGCAGATCGACCGACTGAGATCCATCCAAGGAGGGCTGCCCTTCCTTGAATAATGTTCTTAGTGGACTAAGCGATCATGTGGTGCTCGCTTGGGGATCAGCGAACCTTTTTCAAGCTCCTTGGTGGGTGCCCTGGTCACAGCATGCTCGCGATGCCGGTGTTCGGCCGGTGACATGAAGAAGCTCCTGGTAGGCGGGTTGATCACCACAACCCACACCGTCGCAACCAGGAGCTTCAGGTGCTGTTCCACCGTGCCGCCGTCGATTTGTCGCCTCAGACCTTGAACTACGTCGCCGGGGTGATCCGGCGGCACCGTAAGTCCATGAGGTCGGTCTGGCGTCGGCTCAACCCCTGCCGGCAGGCGCTGCTGGTGTTGGTCTACCCCCGTAAGGGGGAGACGTTCACCGAGATCGGAGCCGGGTTCGGCGTGTCGACGGCGACCGCGTGGCGGTATGTGGAGGAGACGGTGGCGCTGCTGTCGGCCCGCTCGCCCAAGCTCACGGCGGCGTTGCGCAAGGCGAAGCGGGACGGACTGCACTATCTGGTCCTGGACGGCACGCTGATCACACCGACCGGGTCAAGGCCGACCGGCCCTACTTCTCCGGCAAGCACCGCGTGCACGGGTGAACGTGCAGGTCATCGCGTTTCCGGATGGGACCATCCTGTGGACCTCCAGAGCGCTACCCGGCAAGGCCCACGATCTGAGCGCCGCCCGGATCTGGGGCATCCTGCGCGCGCTGGAGCAGACCGGGATCATGACCCTGGCCGACAAGGCGTATCAGGGAGCCGAGGATCCGGTCCGCACCCTGTACAAGAGCAAGAATAAACCCGAGTCCCAGAAGCAGGCCAACCGCGCCCACGCCAAGCTCCGCGGACCCGGCGAACGAGCGAGCGCCCAGCTGAAGAGCTGGAAGATCCTCCGCAAGCTACGCTGCAGCCCGTCTAAGGCCGGCCACCTGTGTAAGGCCATCGCCGTCCTTCAAACCACCGCGTCGCCCAAGCCGCCTGAGGATGAAAAAGGGTCACTGTGGCGCCATTCTTGATTAGTGAGGCAGCTCGTCGACCTGCGGTTCAAGGGGGAAATCGGCATCCACCTCGATGCGTGGCGCTGGCACATGTGGCGTCGTTAGCAAGTCGGGAAGATACTGGCCATGAGCTCGCTGCAGGTATTGGATGCCGGTGTCATTAGTGCTCTGGTAGTCAAGTGCCTGGCGGACGAAGGCCAACCGATGCCGGGCGTCCTGGATCACTTCGGCCCACGTAACGGCGCGAACCACGAAGCCATCCCCCTCGACCACGATGCCTGGATCCCGGCCCTTCTGGTTCGCCATCTTCTCGACGGCCGGCTTGAGGGTGTCGCCGACGATCCAGAACTCCCATCTGCAGTCGATACGGGCGAAGCGGGAGTCGTCGGTGACAGCGCTGGCATAGTTCTGGATCTGTGAGTATTGCTCCATGCCGACATGCACGTTGGGACGCTTCAGTTCGATCACGATGTGCTCGCGATGGTTGCGGCGCTGCTCGACGATACGGCTCAGCATCATGTCGACGATGACTCGGCGGCCGTCTTCGTCCAGTACTTCGGAGGCGTCCACCTCAGCTGGCGTTAGTTCGTCTCTCCCCAACAAGTGAATGTGGTCACGTAGTGCCGTTTTGAGCGTCACGTCGTCGGCCGTGAGTGCGTACTCCTCACGGAAGACCCAGGTCTCGGCGGCCAGGATTCGATGAAGCTGCTTCCGCTCCAGAAAGTGCTTTTTCAGATCGCGGTCAAAGACGATCTGTTCCAGCCCTGTGAGGAAGTCCAACCGATCGGTGATGTGTCGAGCGGCGGTGATGATGGCGCTGAGCGAGGTGTGTTCGATCAGCTCGGTGAGCTCGGTGAGCCGATCTGGAGGCAAGTCCAGGACCTCGCGCAGGATTTCATGGATAAACCGCGGGCTCTTCTCGATTGCTTCTCGCAGGAGCCGGAGCGATAGTTTGCGAGATCGGGCATCGGTCGTTTCTACCGCTGGCGCAGCAGCTACTGCGACGAGGTCAAACAAGTTCCGTTCGGCACGCTCGATGATTGTTCGAGGCTCATTGGCGAAGGGGTAAGTTTGCTCATCCTTCCAGCTCTTCAGCAGGATGCTGCCGCGCTCGTTAGCCCGCTCTTTGAAGTATTTCTTCAGTTCGTCCTTGGCTGCGTCGACGATCGAGGCCATGGGCTCTTGCCCGAGTTCTGCCAGCGCGAGATCTGCGATTGAGTCTCGGAACCCGTTCCAGGTGATGTACGCGGTGAACTCGAACCCCGGAGCTTGAATACCAGGAGGGAGTTGAAAGAGGGACGTTCCTGACGTATCACACAGGTGCAAGGAGCGCTTGACGGGCTGATTCCATTCGATCACGGTCAGGGCGATGCCGGTCAAGCCAGCGACTTCGAGCTCGGTCTCGTGGAGATTTACCTGGAGACGTGCTGGATCGAGAAGTTGTCCTTGCCAGAGAACCTTGACGGGGTACTGCTTCAGATAGAGGGCGAGTGTCGTTGTCAGCTCATCGACAGCCGCTTCCCGGACCAAGGTCTTCTGGGCTGTGTCCGTGAGATTGGTGACCACCACACGCGTACCCGTGCTGGCGTCGGGTGCCGGGATGGGCGAACCCACGTGGAACTCTCGAAGCGCACTGCGGCGTCCGGTGATCTCGAGGTGCATGCGCTGACCTTGAATGTCGTCGGCGACGGTATTCCACTGCACCATCTCACCGATGCCGTAGGCCGCCCATCGCCCCTGTCCATTGCGTCCATGCAGTAGCCGACCGCCGTCGGTCTGCGTCACCGTCTTTTTCCACGAGCCGCCGAGGTGGCTGAAGTACTTCTGCACCTGGTATTGGGTGATCCCTGAGCCATCGTCAGTGATCATGACGCTCTCGATCCCGCCAAGCTCGTTGGTCGCGAGTTCCACGGCAACGGTGGAGGCGTCCGCATCGAGACTGTTCCAGACCAGCTCCGCCACTCCGGAGATTGGGGACTTAATCAGTCTCTCAAGGTGATCCTGCTCAACGATAACGATCAGCTGCTCCACCCCGTGAGTCTTTCACGATTGGAACCCTAATCCGTGGGAGACAGCCCTAATCGGCTGAGAATCCCCAGACGGGTTCGAGACAAGGACGACCCGCCGCTTTCAATCGCAAAGCGATCCGAAAGCCGCTTGGAGAGATGGGAAATGACGAGAGTGGAGCCGAGGTTGGGCGGTATCCCGGGTGGGACGGTCATCGTGGCGCGTGCCTGGCCGAGGGGTTCGACGGTGTGCTCAGGTGGGCAGTCTGCTGAGCAGGAAGAAGATCAACCAGCGGGCCAACCCGGAAGCAGTTCCTGGTGGCCCAGGCCGAGCACATCGTCGCGGTCGGCTTCCTTGCGTGGGCACCATCAACCTCAAACGCCTCCACGTCCACCTGCTCGGCGTTACCGCCCACCCCGCAGGCCCAGGAACCACCCGGACCGCCCGCAACTTCCTCATGGGCACCGACACGAGGACATGAAGTTCCTGATCAACGACCGTGCCGGCTAGTTCACAGATGCCTTCGACACGGTATTCGACACGGTAATCGCCGATCCCGGCTTGCGCGTCCGTAAGAGTCCGCCACAAGCCCCGAAAGCGAACACACCCCGAAAGGATCATCGGCACCCTGCGCCGTGAACTTCTCGACCGAACACTTGTCCTGAACGAGCGCCACTTGTGCCGAAGCCTCACCCGACGCTGGGAGTACTGCAACACATCCCGGCCGCACCGCAGCCTCGGACAGATATGCCCATCTCAAGCCGAAGCCGGACCGCCGTCCCCAGTCGACCTTGCCAGCCACCGAGTCCACCGCCGAACCATCCTTGACGGCCTCATCAACGAGTGCCAGATCGCCAGCTGACATCATCAAGAACCTGCAGGTCAGATACCGAATCCTATTAATGAGCCCTACGGGATCAGCCTGCAACAAGCCCGCTTATCTACGATCAGTCACATAATCCTTACCGAAGGAACGCCAGACACGGGACGGTAGCTAAAGGTAACTTTACAACTACTTAGGGTTTCCTGTGAGTCTGGAGTGTGCATGCGCCTGTCCTCTGCTGCCGCCTGTGCCGGTTTTGCTGCTGGTCTCGTCTTCGCCGTGCTGCCGGCCTATGCGTCCTCGAAGCCGAATGTGCTCTTCCTGGCTGTTTCGTCCCACGGAAACACCTCGCTCAGCGCGATAGCGATTCAATGCCCGGATCGGGCTGACCAGCATCCATATGGCGAGATCACCTGCGCCATCGTCGATGCTGTGGATGGGGACTTCGACCGTCTCCCCGGTAACCCGCGCTCCTGCACCAAGGAGTATGACCCGGTCACCGCGACCATGAACGGCTTGTGGCGGAACCGGCCCATCGGGTGGCAAAAGACCTACTCCAACGCCTGCATGCTCGACGCCAGGACAGGACCCATCTTCCGCTTCTGAAGCTCCTCTCTACGCCGCTGACCTCGTTTGCGGTGACGACCGGAGCTCTCGCCGACCCCCGGGAATGCACACCCAGACGCCTACGCTGTTGCGGCTTCGCCTTGAGGGTCGATGTGGTCGGGCAAAGACCGTACGCGCTCGGTGAGATCGGAAACGTCGCTCGCATTGACGTTCGCCAACGAGTGGCTCAGAGCGGTCAGGCGCGTGCGTGCGGTGGCCCGGAGCCTGTGCGCCGGAACCCGGCGAAGGACATCCAGTGCTCGCTGGGCAGCGTCGGAAGGGTGACGAGGTGCCTCGGCTTGGGCCAGCACCAGCGTGGCTGCGGCCCATCCTGGAGTGTCGGGTCGGCAGGCTTCGACGGATGCGCTCGCCTGGGCGGCTGCTTCGTCGAATCGACCGAGCCTGAGGTGGGACTCGGCCGCGTGAAGACGGAATTCGGCGGTGTCGAACCCGAAGCGGCCAGGTGATTCGCCCGGTGCGGTTTCGAGCGCCCGAGAGGCTTCAGCCAGGGCGGCGTTCGCGTCGTCGGATTGGCCTTGGGCGGCCAAGGCTGGCAACTTCGCCCAGGCTAGGAGCTGCGCCCGCTGGAGATCGTCCACCGCAAGGGTCGCCCCCTGTTCAGCCAGGAGCAGGGCGTCTTCAGGGTTGCCGTGTGCGCGCGTGGTCATGCTCTGCGCCCCGTACGCCCAGGCGGTCAGACGTTGATCACCTGTACTGCTGCCGAGGTGAGTGGCCGTCAGCAGATGCGTTCGCGCGCCTGAATGATCTCCCAAGTGGAACGCCAGGTTGCCGAGCAAGGCGGACATCCACCCCAGCAGGCGGCGCAGCTCGACGCCACCGGATTGCCCGGAGACGGCTGCCATGGGACTCATGAGTAGGCTACGGGCGGCGTGGACCTCGCTGAACAGGATGGCCGGCGGGTGCTTGGAGTAGTTCAGCGCGTAGTAGGTGACGGCGGCTTCGGCCACCTCCACCACTACGGCCCCGCCCTCGGGGTATTCGAGGACGGCAAGGTGGAGAGACTCGCGGACGGCAGGTAGCCCGGCGGCTGTGCTCATCGTTTCCACCTCATATGGGGGTACGCCCCAAGCGGTCGGAGTCTTATGAGGCTGACCGTACCCGAGATCAACATGGCCATTGGCGAGGTTGTTGCAGCCGCAGATCGTGAGCCCAAGCTGCATCGGGTTGGCCCCGTACGCGCGGGCGAGCATGGTCGCGTATTCGCCTCCCGGCCTGTCCTGTCCATGCTCGAATCGGCAGAGCTGCTGCTGGGACAGGCCAGGCGGCAGCAGCCCATCGGAGATGTACTGCTCGGCGACCTGCTGAACCGCTTCGGTGCGCGTCCACCCCAATGCCAACCGCCACGCCTCCAGAGCGGACACTTCCGGGATGGCCGAACACATCGCGGTGACGATGCGCTCGACCGGAAAGCGGTCCATCTGGCCCCGCTGGCGGATCCGCGCCGCTTCGCGCTGGATCTCGGTACGCCGCGCTCGAGTGACCGCTGGCATTTCCCGTGCCTCCGAGGTGCGCTACCTGTCTGGGACTGCACCGTAACTCAGAGACACGAGCGTGGACAGCCACAACCTCCAGCATTGACCCCTGCCCGCAATGACGCCCGCCGCCAAGCGCAATGACGTGGCCGCCGTACGCGCGGACCATCGGGGTGGGGCCAGGAGACGACAGCTCACGGCGGAGGAGAACCCGGCGGTTCGGACGACCCCCTTGATCCCCGGCATGGGGACGGGTGAAGCTGAGAGCTGCCCTGGTCACGTTTGGTCACACATCCGACAGCGGAGGGCACGATGCGGCTAAGTTTCGTAGGGATCACTCCTAACACCCCGGTGAACGAGTGCCCGGCGGTGTACGTCGATGAGGACACCGGGGAGTTCTGGTTCCAGGGCGAAACAGTGACGGACCCCGTCGCGCTCGCCGAGGTGGCGGCCCACAGTCCCATCGGCGCGCACGAGTCCGTCGTCAAGCTCCCGCCGATCATGGCGTCGATCATTCTGGAGGCCGTCAGTGGCAGATACGAACGTGGTCGCCAAGGACCAGGTCGGCACGGGGTCGCCGGTGCCGCCTAACCGCGCCACGTCACCGGCGTCGGTGCCGCAGTCGTTCATCGACCTGATGCGAGGGTGCACCTCGTCGGCGGTGCATCTGGAGATGCGGGATGCGTACACGCCTGCCGACCCTGACTACCTGCGATGGCGGGGCGGCGACATGTTCGACCCCCTCGAACGGTGGCCCGAATGGGGCGAACTGGTCGGTGGAATGGCCGCTCGTGGGGTGGTCGTACGGCGCGCGAGGATCGTCTCTGAGCCCGTGACCGACTACATCCGGTACGAGCACGCGTTGACGGCACGCCTCAACATCGGCTCCGGCGAGTTGGTGCGGTGGCTTCCTCGCAGGCATGCCTCGGATCTGTGCCTGCCCGGTAACGACTTCTGGCTGTTTGACGACAGGGCGGTGCTGTTCAACCACTTCGCTGGGGACGGTTCGTCCGGGGACAAGGAACTCCGCGGCGAACCCAGCGTGATCAAGCTGTGCGCTGCGGCCTTCGAGGCTGTGTGGGAACGCGCGATACCTCATGAAGACTATGAGCTGAAGTAATCCGACGTCGCCCCCAACCTGCGTATATGTCCACGTCATCCAGCGCTCAGCAGGCAAGGCAGGCCCTTGCCAGAGAACTCCGCGAACTCCGTGAGGAAGCCGGCCTGACGGCGGTCGCGCTCGCGGCCGCCGCCGGGTGGGACAGGACGAAGATCTCCCAGATTGAGCATGCGCGGAGATCCCCATCCGTCCAGGACATCCGCACGTGGTGCCAGATCTGCGACGCGGAACAGAAGGCGGCCGATCTCGTCGCCGCCTTGCATGCCGTCGAAGGCATGTGGATCGAGTGGCGCCGGATGGAACGCGCCGGGCTCCGCCGACCGCAGGAGGCGGTACGCCCCCTCTTCGAGCGCACCAGGATGTTCCGCGCCTACTCCTCCTGGGTGGTCCCCGGCCTGATCCAGACCGAGGCGACGACGCGCGTCCTGCTCCAGGCCGTCGCCCGGCGACGCGGAATCGTCGACGACGTGGACGCGGCCGTCGCGGTCCGAATGGAGCGCCAACGCATCTTGCGCCGCGGCGGCCGGACGTTCGCCTTCTTGATCGAAGAGTCCGTGCTGAGAACCGGCGTGGGCGGGCCAGCGGTCGTCGCCGCCCAACTCTCTCATCTGCGTGAGATCTCTACGCTGCCCTCCGTTTCGCTCGGAGTGATCCCCAGCGGGCCCGATCGTGATGGCTCGCGTCCCGTTGAAGACTTCTGGATCTTCGACAGCGAGCAGGTCAGCGTCGAGCTGGTGTCGGGCTATCTGACGATCACTCAGCCGCATGAGATCGCGATGTACGCCCAGGTCTTCGCGACGATGGCCGAGACGGCGGTCTATGGGGCGCGTGCGCGGCAGCTCATCGAGGCCGCTGCCGAGACGCTCCCGTAGGTCCCTTGTCACATACCGTCACACCGCTGGGGGTGGCGAGAGGGGCGAGCCTAATGTGCCGGTGACGGGCCAACACCCCATCGGCAGGAAGACTCCCATGGTTTCAGTCGAGCACCTCCAGGACATCGCTGAGATGTCCCAAGCGCAGGCCCTCCCCGCCAACCCGCCGTCCGCGACGCTGAGCACCGCGTGTCTGCCAGGCGACGGCGCGGGATCGGCCATGGCGATGGCCTGCGAGCTGCAGACCACGCTGGAGCACTTGAACGTCCCCTCCCACGTCCTAGGCGGCAAGAACAGGGCGGCCGTCTCGCTGTGGCCCTACCTCGTTGCCATGACCGACGGGCAGAGGATCTGGTGGCAGGCTCCCCACCCCAGCGCGCGCGGAAGCGCCCTGTGGACGATGGCCTGGACTCCCGCTACAGCAGCTCCGCGACTGCTGGCCCACTATCGCGAGTGCCGGAAGCGGCCCTTGCCGGAACCGCTCGCCGAGCTCGTCCTGCTTACCGTGGCCGGCGGCGACTGCCCATGACCGCGGCTGCGCGGCTTCTGCCGGCCCGCGTCACTCCCCAAGCTCGTGGCCTGGAGACGTTCGAGGCCACGGGAGCCAACCACCCCTATGAGAAAGGAAGATCATGACCACTCAGACCCCGGTCCTGACGAGCTCCAGCGCGGACCTCGAGGACCTGTTCACATTGGACATCACCTTCATCGAACACGGGCCGAACGCGAACACGGTGATCGCCATGACGGACGACAACTGCGGCACCACCTGCCCGAGCGCCTGCACCACGTCCTCCGGCGCCTAACCGCCCCTGACGCAGGCCGAGTCTGCGATCACATCCGCTCCGCCGCCATGACCAGAAAGACTCCGTGATGCCACCCGGCAAGAACCGATACGGGTACCGGCGTGTTGAGGCCGCGCTGCTGCGCGCCGCCACGCAGCCGGGTGAATCGGCGCTACCGCTCTGGCCGACGCCGCAGGACTCGGCCAGGGCCGGTGCTGAACGGTGGGCTGCATGGCTGCGTCTGGCCTGGGCCGACTCGCGGGTCGCTGATTCCGTTGAGGTCGCGAGCCCGGCTCTTGCCTCCCGGATCGAGGCTGTGGTCGGCGGCGCGGTAGTGGACGAGCGCCGGGCGTGGCGGATGGCGCTCGCGCTCGCCCGCTACGTACTACGGGCCGGATCGCGCGCGACCCCGTACGGCATGTTCGCGGGCGTTATCCCTGCCAGGTTCGCGACCGTGCCCGACGTACGGTTCGGCCAGCAGCATCGCGGCCGGCTGCGGCCGGATGCCCGCTGGCTGGATGAGGTGATCGCACTCCTGGAGCAAGACCCGGTGCTGCTGCCCCGCCTTCCTGTCGTCACCAACACCCTGGGCCGAGTCGTCGGCGACCAGCTGCGCATTCCTGCTTCGGCAGCCGACGGCTCAGCCCCGGCCGAGGTCTGCCTGCGGCTGACCCGCGCAGTGACCTTCGCCTTGGCCGCCGCGGCGTCACCGGTGCGGTTCGCAGATCTTGCCGCGAAACTGACGGCGGAGTTCCAGGGCGCGTCCCCGAAAAAGACCCACGCGCTGCTCGCCGACCTGGTGAAGCAGCGGGCACTGATCAGCGCCTTGCGAGCACCCGCAACGGTGCCCGACCCGCTCGGATATCTTCTCGATCAGCTCGACACGCTCGGCGTGGACACCCTGCCGCAATTGCAGGCGTTGGACGAAATCCACGCACATATGGAGGATGCAGGCAAGGCGCCGGTGTTCTCCGGCCCGAGTCGGACGTGGCGCGCGGTCGTGGCCGACAGGATGCGCGGTCTTGCGCCGGTGATCGGCGCACCGCTGGCCGTCGACGTACGGCTGGATGGCCAAGTTGTGCTGCCGGAAGCGGTCGCTCGTGAAGTGGAGATCGCGGCCGGGGCGCTGGCGCGCCTGGCCGCCTATCCGCAAGGGAGCCCGGCCTGGCGTGAGTACGTCGAACGGTTCGCGAGTCGGTACGGGCCTGGAACGCTGGTCCCGGTCGCCGAACTCGTGGATCCGCTCGTCGGGCTGGGCTACCCGAACGGATACTCCACCTCTGCGCCCGAGCCTCCGCCGGCCCACACGCCGCGCGATGAGCATCTCCTCGCCCTGGCCCAACGCGCTGCGCTCGACCGCGTCACCGAGGTCCCTCTGACCGACGCGATGATCACCGATCTGCAGGCCGCCGCAAACGGGCAGCAGGTACGGTTGCCGCCCCATCTGGAGCTCAACGTCCAGGTGTTCGCCGAATCGCACGACGCTCTGTCCACGGGAAGGTTCATCGTGCGGGTCCTCGGCGTCTCCCGCGCCGCTGCCACCATGACCGGACGCTTCATCCCCCTTCTGGAGCCGGACGATCAGGCGCGGATGATCACCGCCTTCACGCACCTGCCCACCGTCACCGCCGAGGCCACCACCGCACAGTTGTCGTTCGCTCCGCAACGCCTGCGGGCCGATCACGTGGTGCGGTCCCCTCGCATGCTGTCGTCGGTCATCAGCTTGGGCGAATACCCGGACCAGGCCGCTCACCCGATCCCGGCAGATGATCTGGCGGTCGGTTGCGGAGAGGATCACCGGCTGTTTCTCGCTTCGCTGTCGCGCGGCTGCGTAGTCGAAACGCTGGCACCGACCTCCTTGAATTACCGGACCGCCGTACACACTCCGCCGCTGGGCCGGTTCCTGGCCGAGATCGCCCGCGCCGGCGTCGCCCAGGTCACCGGGTTCGACTGGGGTGCGGCCAGCGTGCTGCCGTTCCTGCCCGCGCTGCGCTACGGCCGCATTGTCATGATCCCCGCCCGCTGGAGGCTTGCCTGCACGGAGCTGCCGGGCCCACGAGCGCCCCTACCCGAGTGGATTCAGGCGCTGCACGCGTGGCGGGAGCGGCGGTACGTTCCCTCGCGCGCCCTGCTCGCTGAAGGAGACCAACACCTTCTCCTCGACCTCGATCAGGATGGTCCGGCCGAACTGCTACGTGACCACCTGGACCGGATCGGGCGAGCAACCTTGATCGAAGCCCCCGAGCCCAGCGACCTGGGATGGATCGACGGGCGAGCCCACAGCCTCGTTGTCCCGCTGATCTCCACTCAACCTCCCGCGCCGCCACGGCACGTGCATGCCTCCGCCCTGATCCACACTCGAAGCCACGGAACCATGCCCGCAACCCGTCCATGCCTGGATACCGAGCTGTCGGTCGACCCGGAGGCACAAACCCACGTCCTCCTCCACATACCTGAACTGATGGCATCCCTCGTCTCCGGCGCGCTGTGGTGGTTCGACCGCATCAACGCCCCGGAACCGCGCCTACGGCTGCACATCACGCTGCCCGAGGAAGCGGCCTTCGGGACGGCCGCCGAGGCGCTCGGCTCCTGGGCGAACGGGCTTCGCGCTCAAGGGCTGCTGCGCGAGCTTCAGCTGACGGGTTACACCCCACACACCGGACAGTGGGGGAGCGGGGAGGTGCTGGCGACGGCGGAGCGCGTGTTCCACACCGACTCTCGCGTGGTCCTCTCCCAGCTCACCACACCTCACTCGGTGAACGCGGCGGTGCTCGGCGCGGCGAACATCGCCGCACTCGCCACCGGATTCTTCGGTACGCCCAGCCGCGCGATGCACTGGCTCGCCGAGCATGCCAGGCCGGAACCCGCTCCGCCACCAGTGACCCGCGCCGTGCACGCTGAATCGATCCGCTTGGCCGATCCGGCTGACGACTTCGCCGCCCTGCACACCGCGCTCGACACCACGCCGGCCGCCCAGCAGGCATGGCGAGAACGCGCCCAAGCACTGGCCACCTACCGGCGAACGGCAATCCAAGACGCAGGCAGCGACCTGGACGCGAGTCTCGCCGCGATCCTTCACGCACACGCTGTGCGCGCCAGGGGCGTCGGTGACGTCCATCACCGCACCAGTTTGCGCCTGGCACGCACCGCCGCCCTCGCCTACCTGCACGCCGAAGGAGAAGCGTGACCCCCACCGCCCCAGCCATCACGCCGCCCGCGCTCTCCCCGACCGCCGAAGAGATCGCGGACCGCCTCGCCGATAAGCTCGCCGTGCCGCCACACCTCGGTGGCCACCTGCCCAACTGGTGGCCACAGTCCCTCGCACACGGCGGCGCCGGCATCGCGCTGCTGCATATCGAGCGCGCGGCAACAGGCCGCGGACCTCAGAGCCAAGCGCAGCACTGGCTGCGGTTCGTCACCACCGGCGAGCTCAGCATCGGCTCCAACGCCGCGCTCTACTACGGAGCCCCCGCCGTGGAGTTCGTCATGCACGCCGCCGCCCCGCACTTTCCTGGCCTGGCCACGCACAACCTGCCCACCCTGGAGAAGGCCACCAACCGCGTCATCGACCACCGCCTGGAGGCAGCCCGGCACCGCCTGAACCGGCGGCAGCGGCCGTCGCTGGCGGAGTTCGACGGCATCCGGGGCCTGGCTGGGCTCGGCGCCCTCCTGCTCTGCCGGGCCGATCCCGCCACCGGCCCGCTCGAAAAGGTGCTGGCCCACCTGGTGGCGTTGACCGAACCCGTTGCGGACGGCGACGAACTGCTGCCCGGCTGGTGGAGCGACGTGGGGCCCGACGGCACGATTTCTCCCGAGTATCCAGGCGGTCACGCCAACACTGGCATGGCGCACGGGATTGCTGGAGTGCTGGCTGTTCTCGCTCTCGCCCATCGCGGGGGATTCACGGTCACCGGGCACGCCAGCGCCATCGCGCGGATCCTGGCATGGCTAGACCTGTGGCAGCACCACAGGCGGGTCGGCCCGTGGTGGCCGTACTGGATCACCCGACAGCAACTGCACGTCAAAGGGGCGATCGAGGAGCAACCCCGGCGCCCCTCCTGGTGCTACGGAACCCTGGGCGTGGCCCGCGCCCAGCAACTGGCCGCGCTCGCACTCGGCGACCCACGACGCCAAGCAGAAGCTGAGCTCGCCGGCGCCGCGGCCTTGAGCGATCCCGAGCAACTGCGCCTGATCGAAGACACCTCCCTGTGCCATGGGCACGCCGGTGTGATCCACATCGCTGGGCTCATGGCCGCTGATTCGTCCACCCCGAACCCGCTCACCAGCACGATCGCTCCCTTGATCGAGGCACTCACGCATCGCCTCACCGGCCAGCGCGATCCGGGCTGGATGGAGGGCAAGGCGGGCACCGCCCTGGCTCTGCACGCTCTGTCCGTACGGCCGAGCACGGGCTGGGATCGCGCCCTGCTGGTCGTCTAACCCCACACGTCGGGAGCACTATTCATGCCTTCGCAGCTTGATCTTCGTACCGTTGGACCGGCCGTACTCGCTGTCCTGGCCGGGGAGCCCTCCGATGCCGTCGCCGGTCGCTTCCAGCTCGCCGACCCCGACCTCAGTCACGCGGTTGAGGCGTACAGAACCGCCGGCGATGCGGCGCTGCTACGGATGGCCGAGCGGCCTGCCTGGCTGCAGGCCACCCTCACCGGCGTGAACCGGAGCCCCACCCGCCACGGGCTTTCGCTGGTCGCGCTCGCCCGGCTCGCACTCGAGCTGACCAGAGCTGAGGGGGACGGCGTGATCAACGGCTACCACTTCCTGTACAAACAGGGCGGTCTTCGACTGCGTGTCACCCCCAACGATGAAACAGCCGAACAGAGCCTGGCCACCGTCTTGGACGGCATGGCCGCCGATGACCAGATCAGCGGATGGGTACGCGGGATTTACGAGCCGGAAGAGTACGCCTTCGGTGGCTCAGCAGCCATGGACGTGGCCCACGCGCTGTTCTGCGCCGACTCCCGCGCCGCCTTGGCCGCTGTCGGCCACACCACCGACCGCTGCGGACCCGGTCCTCGCGAACTCGCGATCCTGCTGGCCAGCGCTCTCCTGCGGGCCGCGGGCCTGGACTGGTATGAACAAGGCGCGGTCTGGGCCTTGGTCGCGAAACACCGCCCGCCACCGCCATCGGCGTCGACCGCGCAGCTGGCCGAGGCGCTGACCGCGATGCGCCGCCTGATGACCGCCACGCCTGCCGTCCATCGAGTCGGCGAAGGCTGGCCTGCCCGGCTGGCCGCTTTCGAGACCGCAGGTCGCGACCTCGCCCGACTCGCCCGCACCGGTCAACTCCAGCGAGGACTGCGCGCTGTCCTCGCCCATCACCTGATCTTCGCCTTCAACCGGGCAGGGCTGTCCGCCGAGCAGCAGTCCGCCCTTTCCCACCTCGCGAAAGAAGTGATCATGCACGAACCGACCGTGTCCACCCCTGCCGCCAGCGACGCCGAGACTAGCCTCGCTCAGATGGGCAGCCCCATCTCTGAGGAAGAAGCCGCTCGGCTCCGCGCACAGCTGGTCACCGGTCTGCGCGAGCGCGGCACGATCCGCTCGGTGCATGTCGCCGACGCCGTCACCACCGTCCTGCGGCACAAGTTCGTCCCCGGTGTGCCGCTCGTGGACGCCTATGCCGACACAGCGCTGTACACCAAGCACGACGCAGGAACCGGCGAGGCGATCTCCGCCGCCTCCCAGCCCACTGTCGTCGCCATGATGCTGGAGCAATTCGACGCCCAACCTGGCGACAACGTACTGGAGGCAGGTGCCGGGACTGGCTACAACGCCGCCCTCATTGGCCACTTGGTCGGCCCGGACGGGCACGTCACCACGCTGGATGTGGACGATGACCTCATCCAGGACACTCAGGCGAACCTCCAAGCCGCTGGTGTCCACAACGTCACCGCCCTTCTGAAGGATGGCGCGCTCGGCCACCCGGAAACAGCCCCCTACCAGCGGATCATCGCAACCGTGGGCGCCGGCGACATCCCTCCCGCCTGGCTCGACCAGCTCGCCCCAGACGGCCTGCTGCTCGTACCGCTACGCATCAGCGGCGGCGTCTCCCGCTCGATCGCCTTCGTCCGCGAGCACGGCGAGGGACCCGAGCACTGGCGCGCTGTCTCCCACGAGATGTGCACCTTTATGCCGCTACGAGGCATCGCCGACGACACCCGCCGCATCCTCCCCCTCACCGATGACCGCCAGGTCAGCCTCCACACCCACCGCGACCAGAACGCCGACCCGGACGCACTGGCCACCGTCCTGAAGCAGCCACCCACCGAGGTCTACTCAGGGGCGATCTTCCGCAAGGGTGACCCGTGGGAGTTCACCTACCTTTACCTGGCCTGCGTACTGCCGGGCGGCATCGTTCGCATGCCCATGGGAGGCCCGGCACTGGAGACGGAGCTGTTGCGGCCCCAGTTCCCGTGGGGTGCGATGGCGGCCGTAGACGGTGACTCACTCGCCTACTTCACCCTGCGCGCCGGACATGACGAGGAGGGCCCCTACTGGGAAGGGGGCCTCATCGGCCATGGCCCCCGAGGCGGCGAGCTGGCAGATCAGGTCGCCGAGCACCTGCGCGTGTGGGACCGCGACTACCGCGACGCCAAGCCGACGATCCGCATGGCCCGAGACGAGCACCGAACCTCTCTGACCGGCCAGTTCATCATCGACAAGCCCAACATCCGACTGGCGATCGACTGGGCTTGAAATGGATCTGCAGGCGATAGCCCGCCGATTCCCGCTGGTCTCTCGCTCGCGACCTCCGGGCCTCACCCTCCAGGCCCGCGTCGCCGAGCTGCGGAAGATCGCTCAGGAATCGGCCCGGCTCGACGACCATGAGCGCGTGACCAGGGCCAGCGAGGTGTGCAACAAGGCGGCGCTAATCGCTTCAGACTGTGCACTACCCGAGCTCGCCCGCGAGCTGTGCTGGCGGCAGTACGACGCGTTCACCTGGGCCGGTTCCCTCCCCGTGTGGGCGGCGAAGTTGGCCCTGCAGCCCGTGTTGAACATCGCCCGTCAGCTGATCCGTGAAGGTGATGGCGATGGCGCATACCGGATCCTCCACCAGCTCTTCTACGCCGCTCTGAACCGCACGGAGGCCAAGATCGCCGGTCGGCGAGTCGGCCTGCGGGAGGTGACCGGAACTCCCGGCGATCACGAAACGGTGACCAAGCTGCTGTGGGCGGCGCTGCTGGCCGATGGCGCCCGCGCGCTGGCCTTGGCCGGACGCTGGCAGGAAGCAGCCGAGCACGCGGCCAAGAACCGCGGCGTCGGCACCCGCCTACTCGATGGCCGCCAGGTCACCATTTTGGCGCTGGCGGACCGAGGCCAACTGGATCAGGCCATAGCCATGGTCCAGGACAGTATGACCGCAGAACCCTGGGAGGAGGCGGTAGCCAGCCTTCTGCGCGTTTACTGCCAGCGCGCGGCCGACGCCGACACGAAGGAGGATCTGGCGGCCATGATTCGTCGCGCTCTCAAACTCGTCGAGCACGCTGACCCCTCGACAACGGTCTTCCGCACCCGCATCGGCATCACGGCGCTCGACCTCGCCGGTTACTACGACAGTGCGCTCCTACAGCGCTTACGGCAGGCGGTCGTAGGCGAGTCGGCGTCCGACGCCTACGCCGGCCGAGAAGTCCTCGCGCATCCAGAGCTTCGCCCGATGATGACGGTCAAGCAGCGGCAAGGGCTGGAAGCACTGGTCCAGGAGTCCGGCCTCGGAGGCGGCTCAATGCCACACGACCTCCTGAGGGATCTCATGTCCTCGGTCACCATGGCTGAGAGACGGCTACAGCAGGTATACAGCGGCAGCCCTCGCTGACGGCCAGGGCGTGCAGGCCCCGTGCTCCGCAATGTGGCGGTGTCGGAGGGGAGTCGGCCTCGATGAGGGCCACCG
Organism: Nonomuraea sp. LPB2021202275-12-8; assembly: GCF_037044575.1. Classification (NCBI taxonomy): domain Bacteria; kingdom Bacillati; phylum Actinomycetota; class Actinomycetes; order Streptosporangiales; family Streptosporangiaceae; genus Nonomuraea; species Nonomuraea sp. LPB2021202275-12-8. Next base: position 52,799 of record NZ_JBAHWD010000036.1, read on the forward strand.
TCACTCTCCTCCAGCGAGCCTCCCGCCTCGATGGAACGTGGCGAGCCCGGCAGGGGCTGCTGCCATCTCATGAATCCCGGTGTTGATCGTAAAACGGCATCGAGAGCGGAAGGAGCACGGGCGCATGTGCCGAATGGGCGCGTTGAAGTTCCGTCGCCTTGTCCATTTATGTGTATATGCGATGTCCGTCCGTTCAGCTTGATATCACATTTTCACCTAAGATCAAGCTTTGGTGTTTTGTATTTGATTCACATAGTCAAGATCGCAAGACTGGGGTGGTAGATCGGAAGTGGCATATACAACGCCCCCGGAGGTGCCTGATGGTTCGGGAGGGGTTTCCAGCAGCAGGCAGAGGTGGATATTTCGGGCCATTGGTTCGATCCACATGCATTGGAACTATCGTCGTCTCCGCGTTTCTGCTCGGCCAGTCCGGGGCGATGGCTGATACGGAGCCGTATTGTCCGCCGGTGTCGAAGCAAGCGTATGAGCTGTACGACATCGACAAGTGGTGTGCGTTGGTGAATCAGGATATCCGGCAGGGACGGCTCCCCGATTTGGTCGGACACCTGGAGCAGTCGCATTGGCACCGCTCGGCGACGCCGTCGGTCACGCCACGTACGAAGTCGAAGGTCCCGATGCCCACGGCCAGGCCATCGAAGCGTCCGAGCTGGGTTCAGGTCCGTGAGGAGTCGCGGCGGTGGCGAGTTGCTGAGGAGCCGAGGAGGCGGCCCTCAGCTGAGGAGCCGAGGCGGCCGGCGCGCCCGGTTGCTACCGAGGAACCGGCAGAGAGTCCGAGGCCGAAACGAGGCCGCGAACGGAAGCCTCGGCACAAGAAGCCGACTGTTAGGCCCACCGGACCCATGCAGCCCTCGCCGTCGGTGTCACCTGTCCCGTCTGCGGCCAGTAGTTCGAGCCCTGCGCCTGATCAGGTGGCGCTTGTCGAGCGGGAAAGGGAAGGGGACGTGGCCAACACGCGCTCGGTGACGGGTCCTTTGGTCGGTGCGTCGCTGTTCGGGCTCCTGGTCATGGCGATGAGCGCTGTGGTGATGCGTCAGCGTCGTGTACGGCTGGGGCCTGCGGTGGCGGTTGACGGCCTGCTGGCCGGAGGCGACGCCGGCCAAGGCCGTACCAGCGGGAGCGAGGAAGGGATTATCGCGGCGGGGACACCGCAACCGACCGGTTCGGCGCCATCCGGTGATGCGGTCTTGCCCGGTGCTGATGAGAAGGCGCTTGCTCCGCTCGGCGAGAACGGTGTCGAAAAGGTGGTTGAGCAGGCCGCCGCAGGTACGGCCGCCTCAACCCTGCTGGTGTCCACGTTCGTGGCCGGACCAGGGCGAGTGAAGGGTGAGGTGCTGGGACCGGTGCGGCTGTCGTTGGCGGGTAAGGCCGTGTCGTTCGGGCGGACAGAGGCGTGGGACCTATTCGCGTTGCTGTCGACATCGAAGGACGGGGTGCTGTCCAAGAGTCTGGTTGAGACGCTGTGGCCGGAGGACGGGGAGCGGAGCGCTCGCCGGCTGGAGTCGGCGATCCGGGATATCAACAGGGTGATGCGGGCCGCGACGGGTCTGTCGGCGGACGTGAGGTTCGTGGTGAAGGCCGAACAGCGGCGGCGCTTGTCGGCGGCGTACTTCGATGTGGACTTCTGGCGGTTCGAGGATGCCTATGTCCAGGCCAGTACTGCGACGGAGGAGTCGGTCCGGCTCTCTGCTCTGCGGGAGATGGTGGGCTTGTATCAGGGGCCGCTGCTCGCGCAGCGTGATGATCTGTGGTGTCTGCCGCTTCGTCAGGCGGCTCAGAGGCAGGCGGTCAACGCCGCGGAGCGGCTGGCCGAGCTGGAAAGGAAGAGCGATCCGGACAGGGCGCTGGATGTTCTGCGTCTGGCGGTGGACCGCATCGATGCGTACAGCGAGTTGCTGTGGTGCCTGATCATGACGATTCAGGGGGAGTTGGGACGCGTACCAGCGGTGCGCCGGTCGTATGAGCAGTTGACCGAGCGGTTGGCAGAGATCGATGCGCGACCGAGCAGCGAGGCGCGGCGGACGTACGAGAGGTTCATCGCGTAGGTGGGAGAAGCCGAGATCCTGCTGGTGGTCTCACTCGTCTGGGTGTCGGATGGCGTACTGGTCGTGGATGGGGTACGTGGCCAGGGCCTCGGCGGTGAGGAGTCGGCTGGGCTGGGTGCCGTAGATGCGGGCCAGCATGATCAAGGTGAAAGCGGATGGGCGTCGGCCTCCCGCTAGCTCGTAGTCGTACAGGCGTGCCTCGCGAAGGGTGGCACCCGCTGTGGCTTCAAGCCTGGCGTAGGCCGCGACGACTTCGGCTGCGGTGAGTCCGGCGGCATAGCGGTAGAGCCGTAGCGGGGCGACGGGGTAGTCGAGACTGATGACGACCGCGATCTGGTCGATCGTGAAGCCGTGCTCACGTAGAAGTCTGCCGCGGCGTCGGCAGTCGAGGAGGTCCTGATAGCCCTTGCCAGACACGCTGTCACGTCCTTCTCGGTGATCGGTGGCCACCCTGTAGGGGGTGGATGGACGGTAGGGCGGCTGCGGCAAGGGGCTCAAGCTGCTTGGGGTGATCGTTTGGCCCTTGGCGGGGTGGTCCATGTCCGGGCGGATGACGATTTCGCAGGTCGCGGTGGGGGTTTGGCGGGGGATGGCGACGTACAGGTTGGGGATGTGATTCGGGCAAAGAGGTGGGGGACGGTGCTGGCCGCTTCCGGGTAAGCCGGGATGCGTCACGAACGGTGGCCAGCGGTGAACCAGCACGAGAGCCAGTACGGAAAGCAGCGTCAGCAGGAGCAAGCGCACAGGGACGGCACCGGGCCTGGGCACGAGGACGAGGTCGTGTTCACGGGAGGGCAGGCGGACCGGTTTCCGGAGCTTGCGCCGGGTCTGGTGACGGGATGCGTGCGGTCACACCGGGAGTGGGGTGGGATGGCGTGGCGGCGGGCCTTCGCTGGTCGTGGGGACCAAGTCGCTCCGGCTCGTCATCTGGTTCATCAGCTTCTGTCCGACACCGCTTGTGCGGATGACGCTGCATGGGTGGTGACCGAGCTGATCAGCAACGCGCTGCGGCACACGCGCTCGGGGGTGGTGCGGGGCTTCTTCGTGGTGGAGGTGCTGCGCGGTCTGCACAGCGTACGGGTGGTGGTCTACGACCTGGGTGGGCGTTCGGTGCCGGATTTCGACCGTGCGCAGGAGGCGGCACGGCGGGCGGTTCCCACTCAGGCCGAGGACGGGCGTGGGCTGGCTGGGGTGGCCGAGTTGGCGGTCCGGGTGGGAATCGCGGGCGATGCGATCACCGGGCACGCCGTCTGGGCGGAGTTTGCCTTGTCCGGTGAGTCGTCAATGCCAGAGCCGGGAGAGGTCGTGCTGTCCGAGCCGTCTCGTAACGATGACGCGGGCGGCGCCTCCACCTGGCCGATCTCCGATGAGCTGCCGACGAATTCTCCTGCTGTGGATGTGCTGGCGAGTTCCATATCTGCCCGTGCGTGGGAGGAGGCAATTGTCCTGGACCCTCCGAGGGGCTGGCGGGAGGTCTGGTGAGGCAGGTGGCGGACCAGGGGTCCGCGTTCGGGCAGGAGCTCTGGGCACAGCGGGAGCTACAGGAGTTGCGGCGGCAGTGGCCGGACTGGGCCTTTCTTGTGGTGCATCACCGGTGGATCGCCGTACGTGGCAAGAAGGCCATGATCAGTAAGTCCGGGCCGGGGAAGTTGCGCACAGCACTCCTGCTGATGTCAGCTCCAAGTGCCGTTCCCACGTGCGGCGAGGCGACGAACCGGGTGCCGGTGATGGCGCGGGCGACCGGTTCAGGGATGGACGGTGCGGCGGTGGTGGGGCTGAGGGCCACGGTGATGGCCGCTCGATCCGTGCCGGGGGCCTTGCCCGCTCGGCGTACCAGGACGGGAACGTGGGCCGTTGTCGCTGATCCGGTGGAGAGGGCGTCCTGGTGGCCGCTGCGTTGGCCGTGGTCAGGTCGCCGAAGTGCTCGGTCTCAGCCGGAGCGTCATGCTGATCCGGCCGATTCTCCAACTGGCCGAGACAGACTTGAGCGGCGCGAGCCGTCACGGCGCCGAAGGCGTAGGCGGTCCAAGGCCTTGCCGGGAAACTGACGCGGATGGGTGTGACGGCCTTGACACCTGGCATGCAGGTGGGGGTCGATTCCCGGTGACGGTGCGCAAGTGGTGGCGGATAGGCACGCGCGAGGCGCAACCTATGCCACTCCTCTAGTCAAAGGTCTGCGGCGTGAAGGCCGTGCGGAATTTGGTGATTCCCCTGCCGGGGGAGTGGCGTTCGGTGAGCGCTGGGGTAGAAATTGCTGCCACTCGTCGTTGAGGTCGGTGGTGTTGCTCATGTCGCGGCCGGTGTTTCGGCTGAGAAGAGCTGTCCGGCGACGGGCGTCTTTGCACGTCAGACGGTTTTCGTACGATGCGTTGCGCACCCCGACTCGCCTAAGGGCGACACGCGAATATGTGCAGGCCCGTTCTCATGCGGCTCTATTCGTTTCTCGTTGTGCTTGCCCTTCGCTCGTTACTTTCCCTTTTCGCTTGGTTGGCCTGCCAAGTGCGCGGCTGGGCCGGCCGCCGGCTCCCCGCCACTGAACTGGGGGTTATGAGCAGAACCTCGTCCGTTGACCCAGACCAGTGCCGGATATGCCGCATTGGTCCGGGAGACGGTCGCCCAGTTCCGTGAACTGCTTCCTCGCTCCGACTACGAGAAGTGCTCGGCTCGCCCATATGAGAACTTCGAGCCCCTTGCGCGATGTCATTTGCCGCCTTCTCCCATGGCCCGAAAAGCGACTCTTGGCATATAGAAGCTCGCCTTCGCTATTGAACTGTCTTGCGACTTCAAGATGAAATTCGGTCGAAGCCGTACGACTTGATCTCGTGCTACAAGTCAAGCGTTTTAGCAGGCCGAGGGCAGATCTGCACAGGTAAGCCTTTCCAGCCGTTGCGGTTACGGAGAAATTTTCGGCACGGCTTGCAATAGCCAACGACGAGAGACATCGTCGAGCTCCAAACGAAATACGGACCGGCCGGGAACGCGCCGGAACCCGAAAGGAAAGGGGCCTTACCAATGACTATTCACGCGCCGGAGATTCCCGCCACGGAAAGCACGCTCAACGACCTGTCGGACCCGCTCGCGTCCGACACGGGGAACGCCACCGACGACGCCACCACCGAACTGAACCCCCGTCAGGAGGCGGTGTGGCGGGCGTTGGTGGCCAACCCCGGGAGCTCGGCCACCACGATCGGAGCGGCGGCCGACATGAGCCGAGTGGCGGCTGGCAAGATCCTCAACCAGCTCGAAGCGGACGGCCGTGCCAGGCGCACACCGGGCGGTCAGGACGGACAGACCAAGGGCCGGACCCCGGACCAGTGGTACGCGATCGACGCCCCCACGACCGCCACGGATGGCGCAGATCTTCACGACGCTGCCGAGACCGCCCTCGCCGGAGACCCGGACCCGGTCACCCCGGAAACGCCCGCTGACAGCCCCGAGCCGGTGAACGCGACGGAGCCGGAGAGCGAGGTCCCCGACGAGCCGCTGGAAATCCAGGGCGAGACAGATGACGCGCGCACCCCGACGACGCCTGACGCGAGCCCCGCAATGGACTCCGGCGAGGAGAGCGCGAGCGAGTCGGACGCCGAGCCGGTGTCCGTACCGGAGGACTTCGAGCGCGCGCAGGCGCGCCGGGAACTGCTGGAGCTGGCCGATCTGTTCCTCGGAGCGGCGGCTGCGATGGAGGCCGACGGGGACGCGGTCTTGGCGTTGGGCCGGTTGGAAATGGCCATGGCCAAGGCCCCGCAGGCCCACCGCAACGCCCGCGCGGTCCTCACCGGCACCACCCCGACCCGCTTGGCCACGGGCCGGACCGCACCGGCCCGTAGCGCCGGATCCGGGGCCACGGCCCGGCCGAGCGGCCTGCGCGACCGGGTCTTGAACCACCTGGCCGAGCACCCCGGTAAGGACTTCACCCCGTACGAGATCGGGCGGGTGCTGGACTCCTCGTCCGGCGCGGTCGCCAACGCCCTGGACCGGCTCGTCAGCCTCGGTCAGGCGGAGCTGACCTGCGAGCGCCCCCGCCGGTTCAGCCTCGCCGAGGCCCCGAGCGCCGACGCGTGACAGCGCGGGCGGGCCGCTACGTGGCGCGGCCCGCCCCAGCCCAACCCCCCTCATCACCATTCACCACCTGCCAAGGAGGCACTTGTCATGGCGCACGAGATCGAGATCTTCGCCAACGGTTCGGCCGGATTCGCCGCAGCCGGGAAGCCCGGCTGGCACCGGCTCGGCTACACCGCCCCCGGCCCGATGACCGCCGAGGAACTGCTCACCAACGCCCAGCTCGCCCGATGGAACGTCCGCAAGGTGGCCGTCGGGGCGGTCACCGACCCCGACACCGGCCAGCTCGTCACCTCCGACGAGGACTTCCTGATCGTCCGCACCAACCCGGTAACCGGCCAGCCGGAACGGCTCGGCATGGTCGGCAAGGATTACAAGATCGTGCAGAACGAGGAGGTCGCCGACTTCCTGCAGACCCTCGTCGACGAGTCCGGCGCGATCTTCGACACCGGCGGCTCGCTGAACGGCGGACGGCGCGTCTTCGTCACCATGCGCCTGCCCGAACCGCTCATGGTGGGCGGACACGACCGGCTCGACCTGTATCTGGCGGCCTTCTCCCGGCATGACGGCTGGGGCGCGTTCACCACGGTTGCCACCCCGGTCCGGGTGGTGTGCGCCAACACCGAACGTGCCGCGCTGCGCAACCACGCCTCGATGTTCAAGGTCCGCCACACCGGCCACATCGCCGGGCGGATCGCTGAGGCCCGCGAGGCGCTCAAGCTGACCTGGCGACACGGCGAAGCCTTCGCCGAAGAGGCCGAGAAGCTCCTCGCCACCCCGATGGACGTCAAGGAGTTCCGCCAGTTCACCGCCGTATTGCACCCGATGGACCCCAACGCTAAGGAGCTCACCCGCAAGAATCACGCGCTCGCGATGCGGGAGCTGGAGTGGCTGTTCACCACTGCCCCCACCCAGGAGCCGATCCGGAACACCCGCTGGGCCGCGTACAACGCCGTCACCGAGCGGCTCGACCACCGCAGCCCGGTGATCGGCGCGCGTGACGCCGCGATCGTGCGCGCCGAGCGCGCCCTGCTCACCGACCACGAGAGCTCCAAGATCAAGACCCGGGCGTTCAAGCTCCTCGCCTCCGCCTGAACCCGTCTGTCCCGGTACGGCCCACGCCGAGGGGCCGTACCGGGACCTGGAAGGAGATCGCCATGGGACAACTCGAAACCCTCGCCATCACCCACCACACCGAGGCTTCACGGCAACGAGTCGAGGCGGCCGACCGGCTCGCCAACGCCGCTGACGCCGACCGCGACATCACGGCATCGGACCTCGCTCGTCTGGCCGTCGCCCAGTCCCTCTACGGCTGGTGGCAGCAGGTCATGGACCTCATCAACGGCGAGGACCTCGACGGCGGCGAGGCCGTCATGCGCATCCGCCACCGGGCCGAACAGCGGCTCATCAACGCACAGCCCGTCTGTTACGGCGATCTGTTCTCCCAGGCCATGGCCCAGGCATACCGGCAGGCCGCCCAGGAGTTCCTCAGCGCCACCCGGCCACTCGCCGACGCCCTCAAGTCCTGACTCCCGCCCCCGGAAGGAATGCCCCCGATGACCATCCCGGACAACCCGCGAGAGGACGTCGCGGTGCCACACGCGCCAGTCGTCCCATCGCCCGACTCCTCGCCGAGCATTGAGGCGGATCCGCTCACCGTGATCGATCAGCGGACGCGGGAGCAACTCGTGGCCGCGCAGCACGCCGCCGTCGCGGCTGCTGCCGAAGTGGCCTGCCTGCTCCAGCGCGGCCTGCGCCTGAAGAGCGAGCCTCTGTACGACGCCGCCTTCACCCAGACCCTGCGCACCTGGTGGGAGCAGGTGACTGAGCAGATCGGCACGCATCACCTGAACGCTGACCACGCGTTGCGCCGGGTGCGCTCGTGGGCGCGGTACTACCTGACCGGCGAACCCGCCGCCACCGCGCCCGGCACCCTGTTCGACCACGCCCTCGCCCACGCCTCCCGAGCCGCAGCCCGCCAGTTCCTCTCCGACACGGGCGAGATGCTCGCCGAGCACACCACGCGGCTGGACACGGCCAAGGCCCCGATCTCATGACCACCGCTCCCGACGATTCACGAAAGGACAGCCCCACCATGAGCACCCCCGAAGACCGCCTCCAGATGACGGAGGCGGTGGCCGAACAGGTGCGGCGAGCACACGCTCAAGCCACCGACCTGGCAGCCCGGCTCAGCCGAGGCGAGCGGTTGACCGTCGAGAACCTGTACGACGGACTGCACGCGCGCATCCTGCACAGCTGGTGGAGCATGATCGCCCGGCACGGTGATGAGGACGGCCTCGACATCACCCGTGTCACGGCCAAGTTCACCTTCTGGATCGGCTGCTACCTCACCGAGAACCTCCCCGTCACCTCGGCTCGCGGTGACGCCACCTGGGATAAGCAGATCGCTCTGGCGCATCTCGAGCGTGCGCAGGCGTACATCAAGAGAGCCGCCGCACGCGAGTTCCTCGCCTTCTCCGCCGAGCAGTCCAAGAAGCCGGCCGGGACGGAGGAGGCCAAGTGAGCACACCGGACGCTTCTCAGATCGAGACGTTCCAGATGCTGGCCTGGAAGTGGAACGTCACCGCAGCCAAGCAGCACACGGCCGACCGCGAGCCCGAAGGGAGCCTTGATCCAGCCAACTGGGCGGGCATGCTGTTCCTGATTCGGATCGATCACGAGTACGCGGCGACCGTGGACCTTGCCGAGCCGCTGATCGCGGTACCGATTCCAGACGCCGGATGGCTGATCATCGACGGCTGGCACCGCATCCACAAAGCCCTCACCGCAGGAGTCGAGAAGCTGCCGGTGATCGTACTGACGCCCGAGGAGGAACTTGCCTGCCGGATCCACGGAGGCGAGGAGCGCGGACTCCGGCCGTAGTCAGGCCCGGTGGAGTAGGTGGTGTGCCCCGGTCACGCACAGACTGCGTGAGACCGGGGCGCACCTCCTGCACCACCGGTCCCTTCCGCTGAGCGCCGCCTTCTCGGCTGAACGATCACGACGAGGCCTGGCGTCTTTCAAGCTCTTGGCGCAGCGCCGACAGCAAGCGCGGACCGCGAGGCGTCTCGACCTCCCAGAACGTCCAACCGTTCACGCTGTACCCCGTCACCGCATGCCCCGCGCTGGACGGCTTGCTGTACGCGATCCCCTCATACTCGATCCGCGCATCAGCGGTGAGCTTCGCCTTGGCCGGATGCAGGCGAGAGACGGAAACGAGTTCGGCCCCGGGCTGGATCATGCCCTGCTCCATGAGATCCGCCAGGGACACCTCGCTGTGCTTCTTCGTACGTCGAGTAGTCCGCTCTGGCGTGTCCAGCGCATACGGAGGAAGCGAGCCGGTTGTCCTGCTTCTGGGCGAGCGTCTGGTCGCAACCGGAGGGGTGAGGTTGTGGCCGATGAGGTGTAGCGCGCCGAGGATCGGCGGAAGGTAGCCCAGCATGCTGGCTTGGTCGTCGACGTGCATGGTGTGGTCTTGCGGGCGGTTGCCGTTCCGCAGCCGTACGAGCTCCGCCTCGGCGAGGATGTCGTACAGGCGGCCTTCGAGCCATCCCACTTGGCTCGTGTGAAAAGGGCTTTCGGTGTCGCGTCGGATCAGCAGAGCCCGATACCAGTGATCGCGGGCGCGCAGGTGATTGCCGAGCCGCTTGCGCAAGGTCCCGGGGGCGGCCTTCCCCACGTACGCGCCCCACTTCCCGGCGGCGTCGAGATGGTCCAGGAGCAGGTAGACGCCGGTTGTGTCCCAGATGTCGGGCAGCCGAGCAGCACAGGCGCGTTCGACCACTGCCATGCGCACCACGGAGTTGTCCGCACAGATCTCCAGGGGACCGTTCAAGGAGTGCGGGATCGTCACCCGGTAGGGCGTCTGCACCTCCACGCGGGTCCTCCTTCGTCTTCGCGCCGTATCGGGGATCTTCCCGGAGAGTATCGGCTACATACCTCAGCGTGACTATTGGTTCACCGAAAAGCCGCTTGAGGAGGGCGACCAGCCGGGCGGGTGAAACCGACCAGGTCGGCTCTCCGGTAAGTGTCGATCTTGACGACGTCGTGCTGGTTGGGTGCGTGGATCATCTGGCCCTCCGCGATGACGAGCCCTACATGCCCTGGACCGTTCGCCGTCATCCGGAAGAAGACGAGGTCGCCAGGCTGTTCGCCTCCGGCGGGGATCGGTGGCCCGTGCCGCCATTGGTCGGCGGCTACGCGTGGGATGTTGATGCCTGCCGCCTGGTACGCGCGCATGGTCAGTCCGGAGCAGTCGAAAGAGCCGGGCCCTTCGGCTCCCCAGACATATGGTTTGCCGAGCTGGGCGTGCGCGTAGGCGATGGCGGCTGCTGCCTGCTCACCCGGGATCGGCATCACGCAGGCCCCCGTGAACGCGTCCACGGTGCGCTGGGCCAGCGGTTCCCACACGGCGTAGGCGTTCGGCCTGGCCGATCGTTGCACGGCCTGTGCGGCTTGAGTGAGTGGGAGTCGTTCCCAGCGGGGGATCGCGGCAAGCCGGTTGTAGAACTGACGGGAGGCGTAGGCGGGATCGAGAATCTGCCCCGAGGTTCCCCAGCCTTGGGAGGGGCGCTGCTGGAACAGCCCGAGGCTGTCGAGGTGGCCGTAAGGAAGGTTGCGGAGCTGGGATTCCTGTAGAGCGGTTGCTATGGCGATCACGGTGGCGCGAGCGGGGAGGCCGAGATCCATGCCGGTCTGGATGATGAGCGCGGCGTTGCCGCTCTGCTCGTGATCCAGGCCCTCGGCCGGGCCGCTGTCCGTGGTTCTGCTCGGTGCCGTGGTCAGGCAGCCAGAGCCCGCCGGACTCCCCGGCCCGGTGAAGACGGTGACAACTGCTGCGATGACGACGACGAGGAAGAGCAGGAGGAGAGCGGCGCCGGCCGCGGCGTACTTCACCTCATCTCTGCTTCGTTCCGTGGGGCGATGAGGTGCGGCCAGGCCTTGACGAGTTCGGCCAGACGAAGCCTGGGCTGCTCCGCACCGAGCGGCAGCCAGACAGCTCCGGCAGGGCCGTCGCCCAGGCTGGTATGGACGGCGGTGGCGACCGGTAGGTCACTGCTGGAGATCAGTTGGCGCAAGTTGGATTCGCGAGCGTGGCTGGGCAGCCAGAGCAACAGCGGTGTAGTGATGCCGGTGGCGTCAGTGAGGTTGGCGTAGTCGGTGAGCTTGGCGGCGACCTTGGAGCGGGTCTCGCTGCCGGTGTCGTGTTCGAGGAAGAAGTCGATCTCCCGGCCGTTCTCGGCCCATCGGCCGTAGGCGTCGGGCTTGGCCAGGTCTCCCCAGAGCTTGGCGCAGCGTCGCTCGGACCACCACTCCTTCACCTGGGCTCCGGTAGCTCGGCGGGCGTGGTGGTGGAGCTGCGCGAAGAAGTCGTTGACGCCGAGCTGGTGGCCGAGCTTGCTGGACATGGAGATGGCCAGGGTGGTGTCGGGGTGGTAGCCGAGCTCCTTGACGGTGATGTCCTGGCGAAGGGCCAGGACGGCGGCTCCGGCACGGCCCAGCACCCAATGACTGGGAGTGGAACCGCCGTGCGGGGTCCAGGGCCGGAACCGGGCGACGGCGTTGAGGCCCAACAGAACGCCCATACGGCGGCGGGTGGGCTGCGGCAGGGTGAAAAAGATTTTCTCGATCTGGTGTGTGGTCAGAACGCGGTGCTCGTGCAGGTGGCTGAGGATGTCGTAGTCACGTGGTGTGAAGCGGGCGACGATCTCGGCGACCTGGTTGGCGTTGAGACGAGGTTGGCCCAAGGTGATGCGGTTCGCGGACATGAGCGATCTCCTCCGTTAGTTCGCAGGTGGCGTGGCTCGCGGATCAGGGGCGGCGCTCGTGCGCTGCCTTCGAGTGATCCCGGTTCTCGGGAGGGTCGGAGCAGGGCTGAAACGCTCACGAGAGGCGTCGCGGATGGCCTGTTCGCGACCTTGGACAATCGGTGGCAGAGGGCGGGTGCGCAAGGTGAAGGCGTGGGTTTGCTGACCGTCGACGACGAGCCGCGCGGCGGCTTGGTAGGCGCCGAGGTGGGTGAGGTCGTAAGGCGTGATCAGCGGCGCGGTGTGGTGCTTGAGGTCATTCGCGTCTTTGGGCGAGGCCGCGAAGTAGATCTTGTTGCGGGCGTCAGCCGAGAGGGCTTCGCGCAGGTCGGCGGGGAGCTGATCGAGGTGCTGATGAGCGAGGACCAGCGAGAGGCGGTAGCCGCGTGCCTCGGCCAGCACGTCGTTGATGTGGCCGGGCAGGTTGAGGAAGTTGTGGCATTCGTCGATCACCAGGGAGGCGTCCGGCCGCTTGGCCTCGGCGACGTTGGCTCGACGGGTGGCGGCCTGCCAGGTGTGCGCGAGCAGGATCGAGCCGAACAACCTGGCCGCGTCGTCCCCCAGGATCCCCTTGGGGAGACGGGCGAGGACCAGGCCACCCTCGCCGAGAAGCTGCTCTATCGGGACCGTGGTCACAGGGTTGGCGAGGGCGTGCCGGATGAACGGGCGGAGCAGGACAGCGCGCAGCTTGTTCATGACGGGACCGATGGCCGTGGCCTGGCCTGCGGGAGTGAGGGCTTGGTACGACTCCCAGAAGCCGGCCAGCAGCTCATCGTCGAGCCGGGCGGTGATGCGGGCGCGGAAGGCCGAGTCGGTCAGAAGCCGGGGGACTTCGGCGAGGGTGGCCCGCGCCCCGAGCACCCTGGTGAGGGTCAGGCAGGTGGAGCGGAGAAGGTCATCCACCCGCGGTCCCCAGGCGGAGGAGAAGCAGCGGTGGAAGATGGTGACGATCGAGTCGACCGCGAACGCCGGATCATGCCCGGCGAGCACATTGATCGCAGGGGGACGACCTCGGTCCTGCGGATCGAACACCACGGTCTTGCCGATCACCCGTTCGGGCAGACGGGCGAGGATGTCGGTGATGAGATCACCTTTGGGGTCGATGACCAGGGCGCCTCGGCCGGCGTGAGCGTCGGCGAGCACCAGGTTGGCCAGGAGGGTGGATTTGCCGACGCCGGTGCCGCCGAGGATGTGGGTGTGATGGCGGGCGTCGGCGACCGGTAGCGCGACGGGCCGCGTGTGGCCGCTGTCGCTGTCCCCCAATGTCCGGGCCGGTCCATGCGCCTGATCGCGTGGGACGGCCGGTGACGGGGCTACAGGGCGCGCCCCGGCGCGGGTGATGCCGGGGGCATCGATGTCCCAGGGCAGGTGGGCGAGCGAGGCCAACTCGGCGACCGACAGGAGATACCCGGTGTCCAGACGGCGCGAGCCGGTCACTTTCGCCACGCGGATCAGGCGTGCTCGGCGCAGGTACTGGTGACCTGAGGTGAACAAGGCGAAGACGCCGGCCAGGGTATGCGCCTGGCCTCGGAGCCGCGCGCGTACGGAGTCGTTGTCCTGGCTGCTCGCGACGGCGTAGCGAATGGCGACCTGATAGCGCGGTTGGTTCGCCTTGGCGAGGATGGCGCGGACTTGCTCGGCGCGTTCGGGGAAGGCACGAGCGAGATCACCGAACCGGTGGCGCCCCGATGTGGGCGCGAGCTCGTCGAAGAGCTGACCGACCGGGCTGCTGGTCTTCGCACCGCGCAGGGCCGCCGCCGCACGGTGTGCCCGGCGCAGGCGCTTGCCGGTGGTGGGCCGCGCCAGGATCTGTACGAGAGCTTGTTCTCCGTCGCGAAGCTCGCTCATGGCGGTCAGCAGGGATCGGACCGGATCATTGGAGTGGTCGGTCCTGAGGGGGTAGTGCTCGGCCTGTCCGAGCATGAGCCGTCCGCCTGCCAGCTGCGCAGCAGGAGACAGCGGGCAGGATGCGAGCTCGCTGGTGGTCGTCGCGCCAGGCCAGGCCGCTCGGATGGCCTTCTCCACCATGCCGGGCGGGATGGTGCCGGGAACCCAGAGCCGGATCCGCACGCCGGAGTCGTCGCCGAGGTACTCCCACACGAGGTGCGGTTGGCCGGCGAAGAAGCGTTTCCAGACGGGCCGGAGCAGCCCGATGAGCTGGCTCCAGAGCACGACTGCTCCCGCCGGCTCGCTCACCGGTGGAGAGGAGATCTCGATCAAGCGGGCACCCGGCTCCAGTTCCGCATGGCGAATCCAGCCGAGCAGGCGGCGTACCAGCGCCACCGCCGAGAAAAGCACGAGCAGGGAGATGGCGATGCGTGGCCCGTAGCCGATCAACAGGTCAGGCAACCGGGTGGGCAAGTTTCGGAAGAACGCGAGAAATGCCTCTATGTCGCGTTCTTCGACGTCACAGATCAGGCACGGAGAGGGAGTTGTCACAGCGGGTCCCCGTCGGCATCGTCGTAGGCGGTCTCGGAGTCGAGTGGCTCGGGTGGTGGCGCTTGCGCGTCACGCAGCTCCAACCGCGCCAGCTCGGCGGGATCGCTGGTGATCAGCTCGGCCTCGGCGGGTGAGGCCACGACGGTCAAGGCGACTCGGCTGGCGGGCCCAGCCACCAAAAGGGCTTCACCACGTTCGGCGGTGAGTAGGAATTGCCGTTCACCGTCGGTGAGGTCGAAGGCGTCGCCGACCGCGCCGATCGCCTGGGGTGCCTGGCGGAGCAGGATCTGGCTGGCGGCGTTGGCCACGATGGCTTGGCCGAGCTCTGTCCCCAGTAGGTCGGCGGCGTCCTGGGTGATGACGGTGAGCCCCGCCCAGTGTTTCCGGGCGGCCTTGGCCATCCGGAACAGAAAGCGGGCGCCCTCGGGCTCGCGCATGAGCAGCCAGGCTTCGTCGACCACGACCAGGCGCTTCTTACGGTCTCGGGGATTGGCCACCCGCCGCCAGATGGCGTCCAGGGCGAGCAGCGTGCCGACCGTTTTCATCTCGTCGGGCAGGTCCCGGAGGGAGAAGACGATCAGATGGCCCGTTGGCGTGGTCGTGGTCGGCCCGTCGAACATCTCCCGGTACGAGCCGGTCACGTACGGCGCGAACTGCGCTGCCAGCGATTCGGCACGCTTGGTGCCCTTCAAGGTGGCGACGAGGTCGCCCAGCAGGGGCGCGGGACGGCCCCAGGTGGCAGGGTCTCGGGTGATCCCGGCTGCGGCGTACGTGGCGATGATCGCCACGTCCAGCGCTGCTCGATCCTGAGATGTGAGTGGGCCGCCGAGCATGGTCGCCGCGAGGGTCTGCAGGAAGAGCGCTCGTCGGGCCAGGACGTCGTCCTGAGGCCCGTGGCTGGCGGGCAGATCGAGCGGGTTCCACCGGACTCCGGCCGCACCGAGCCGCAGGTGGGTGCCACCGACGGCGTGGGCGAGAGGCGCGTACTCGTCTTCAGGGTCGACGATGGCGACCTCGACGCCCTGATACAGCAGCCGCAGGGTCTCCAATTTGGTGAAGAAGCTCTTGCCAGCGCCGGAGCGGGCCAGGACGACGGAGTTGTGGTTGTCCTGGGCGTACCGGTCCCATAGGACAACGCCGGAGCTGGTGGCGCTCAAGCCGTACAGCACTGCCGTGTCACCGACCGATGCGGTCAGGTCAGGAGAGGCGAAGGGGAAGGCAGCCGCCAGCGCGGTGGTGTCGAAACTCCGCCTCGTCCGCAGAGCGTCGTGGGCCAGCGGCAGGCTGGTCATCCAGCCTTGCAGCGCTCGGAACGTGGTCGGCTGAGCATCCAGGAGCAGAGAAGCGGCCAGCGCCTGGACACGTTCGACCTCCGCGGCGAGCTCTGGCTCCTCGTGAGCGTGAACCGTGAGGTAGAGGCCGGCCTTGAACAGGCGGCCGTGGCCTCGGGCCAGGCTGTCGGCCAGGTCGGTGGCATCGTCGGCGGCGGCCTCGGCGGCGAAGTCTTGCAGGCGTCCATGCTGGGCGTCGGAGCGGCTGGCCGATTCCAGGCGGGCGAGCTGGCGGCGTAGCCGCGTCGCAGCGACAGCTTGCGGGATCGGCTCGATGTGCAAGGAGACGTCCAGCCGACCGGGATAGGTGAGCAATGGTTCCAGCCAGCCCGCGCCGACTTCGCGGGGATAGCCGACGACCGCGAAGGAGGCGGCGACTCCGTTCGGGAGGGTGAGGGTGCGTCGGCCGACCTCCAGCGCCGATGGTGTGGCAAGAGCGTTCGGAGCTGATGCGTGGTTGCGGCGGCGTAGTCTCATGGACTCTCCTGGCTGGTGGTGATGAGGTCGTCAGGCAGAGCCAGACCGGCGGGGTGCCAGCCGCCTGGGTCCAGGCACTCGGTGAGCACCTGGTGCGCCTCGCGCGCGTCGAGGAGGCGGGTGGTGATGCCGAGCGCGGCCAGCGTCCGTTCGGTGTCGGCGGCTCGGCGCAGGACAACGGCTGCGCTGGCGTCTCGCCGTACCGACCGACGACCGCTCGCTGTTGAGTGGTCGCGTAGAACGACGAGGACCTGGCGAGTCAGCAGGTCACGGGAGGCGTTCAACTCGTCCAGGAAGGCGATGTGCTGGCTGGCGGCATTGGAGAGTGCCGGGTGCGGCAGCGATCGAGTTCGTTGATCGAGAGCGTCGATCACAGCAGCGAGATCGACAGGGCAGGCACGTACAAGGATCTGCACGGGCGCTTCCAAGGAGTTGAGCCACCGGCCGAACGCGCCGACCAACGCGGCCTGCTCGCCGGCCGTACGGAGGTGGAAGGACAGGGTGGAGGTCTCCACCAGTACGGCGACGCCTCCGTCGGCCAGCTCAAGCGCCCCGTCGGTCCGGATCGTACGCACCGGCAGCCGTAGCGGTGTCGGTAGTTTGCCCCGCAGGCGGCACCAGCGCGGCGGCCCGCTGACCCCTTCCGTCGCGGCCACCATGCGCTTGGGCGAGTGGCTGAACAACACGGCGGCGAGAGCGAACCGGTCCAAGCTCAGCCCATCGCGATGGCCGAGAGCAAGAGCCAGACCGAGCGCGACCAGCGGCAGCAGGAACGCCGCGAGGATCACGATGGGCAGGACCTGGTGGAACAGGTAGTAGACGCCTGCTGCCGTGGCTCCCGTCATCGTGACAATGAGGACCTGCCGGAAGGTCAGCCCGTAGGCGATCTTGTCCGGGCGATCGATGTCGACAGGAATCCTGGCGCTCAGGGGCTCGGACTCGTTCACCTGTTCCGCCTCCTTGGAACGCGCCGCGGTGGCGGGTCCAGACGTAGCCGGAGCTGGCCGGGGCGGGGCCGTCGTCTGGGCATGCCGGGGAGCATGTCCTGCACGTAGGGAGGCCGGGGACGGATCCATGGCGCGTTGGCCAGGGGAGGAGCCGGTGCGGAAGCGGGCGGCCGGGGAACGCGCGTGACCGGGAACGGCAACGCCAACTGACGCCCACGCTGAGGCGAGGCCGGAGCCGACGCTCTCGCCTGGGGTGGAATGCCGAGTGGCAGCGCCAGCTGCTGCGGTGCATGATTCCCGCCTGGTGCGGATCGGGCGGAAGGCGACGGGTTCACGGGCTGCGCTCCTGTCGGTGGCCGCCGGTTGGAGTGCGGGCGGCGTCGTGTCGTTCGGGCCACGGAGCTACCGCCCCTGGAAGGTCGCCGACGATTCACGGCGGTCTTGGGTTTCCGCGCGGCGGCACCCCTACCAGCCGTGCCGAGCGCCTTGGCCGCGCCCAGCGTCTTGTAGAGGATCACTGTCTTGAGCAGGCGTTTGAGGAGCTGGGGTTGGGCTTGACGCCAGATGGTCCGCGCGACCCAGCTCGGTATTTTGATCAGTACGTACAGCAGGCCGATCAGCATCACGGTGTCGATGGCCCGGCTGACCGTGGGCTGCACCACCGCCAGAGCTTCGTCCCCCGTCTGGGTAGGCAGGAAGGCGTCGGTCCAGAACACCTTGAAGGCGAGGACCAGTGCGAGGGCTTGCAACACCTGCATGGCGAGGAGGCCGGTGATGGCGCGCCACCACAGCTTGGCCATGCCTTCGGTCTGCGGTAGCGCGTGGCACAGCAGCGCGAGCGGAGCGACGATGATGAGGAACAGCAGCAGCGTCATGCGCAAGATGGCGACGAACACCAAGATCGTGGCCATCACCACGGCGACCGCGACCATCAGCACCAGGTAGAGCACTGTGCCCTCGGGATCGCTGATGAGGTTGCCGACCTTGCCGGCGAGGAAGTCGCCGACGCGCTTGCCGTCGACGCCCCCTTCCAGAAGAGCGGCGACCAGAGCATTGCTGAGCTGGACAGCGTGCTCGCAGACGACGAGCGAGAGGTTGAGCATGATG
Organism: Nonomuraea sp. LPB2021202275-12-8; assembly: GCF_037044575.1. Lineage (NCBI taxonomy): Bacteria > Bacillati > Actinomycetota > Actinomycetes > Streptosporangiales > Streptosporangiaceae > Nonomuraea > Nonomuraea sp. LPB2021202275-12-8. The sequence goes on from NZ_JBAHWD010000036.1 coordinate 71,029, forward strand.
GTCGCCACGACCAGGCGCGGCACGATCTCGCGCGTGGTCGTGGAGGTCTGCACGCTGCCGTACGCCATCACTATGACGCCGCCTGCCAAGACGAACAGCAGCAGTAGGGCGTTGGCCACCAGCCGGACATGATTGGACAGATCATGAACCCGGGCGAACATGGATGGCGGCGGGGCCCAGAGCAGAGTGCGGCCGATCATGACGAAGGCCGGACTGACCGCCTCCGTTACGAACTTGGTGAACAAGCCGTTCACCGCCTCGTTGATCTTGCAGCCGATGTCCACCCAACTGCATTCGTCCGCGCCTGCGGGCTGGGCGGGCGGGATCCAGATGTGCGGCGACGGAGTGGGTGACGCGGTTGGCTGTGAGCTGGGGATCGGGCTTGGCGTTGCCGAAGCCGAGGCAGCGAGTAGGGCAATGACGGCGCTGGTCAAGATGACGGCCGCGAGCACACCGCGAAACCACCGGGCGAGCTGTCCAGGTGGACATGAAAGGTGATGGCAGCCCATCGTCAAGCTCCGACGATGCCTTTGAGGATGGTCACCAGCAGTGGGGCGAGAACGGCGATCCCGTAGCCGAGGGCGGCGTAGCGCAGGGTCTTCTTGGCGGCTTCGACCTCGCCGGGGTCCCCGCCGGCCAGGATGTAGCGGACTCCGCCGACGGTGAGGAAGAGGGTGGCCAGGGCGACCAAGAGGCCGACGATGACGTTGCGCAGGTTGTCGATCACCGCGTTGAGCGACGTGGGCCCCTGCGCCGGTTTAGCCAAGACGCTCGCGGCGGTGCCGGCGTGCGCGAGGGCGAGTTCGAGCAGGGTGCCCAGGACGATGCCGCCGAGGATGACGGCGGCGATGAGCAGAACGCTGAACGTACAGCCTGGTGTGGTGGTGCGGCGTGGGCGGGATGTCATGGTTCTTGCCTCCCTTGGAACTGCTGTTCGGTATTGGCCCTGGTGCCGAAGGTGAAGGCGGCGCGGAAGGCGCCGAGCCCGGCGTGGGGCCGGGTGGGCGTCCTCCTTCGCGAGAGCGGGGCGGTGGCGTCCGGTGGTGACAGGGACCGGTGGCCGGGTGCGGCCTTGAGGCTGGGCCGGTGCCGTCCGCGCTGCCTTCACCTGGACAAAGACCAGGTCGAAGAGCCGAGTTAGGACATCGGTGCCAGCGGATTTTGCTCACCTTTGACTGGCGAGCCACCGCTGAAGCCGCTACCGAGGGCTTGGCAGGTCGCCGTTGAGAATGGCCTGGTAGAGGGCGGTTTCGGCGCGTTGGCGGCGCTTGAGGGTGGTGCAGTAGAGCAGCCCACGGCGTCGGCAGTAGGTGCTGAGGGGAATGTTCTCAAGCCGGGTCAACCCGATCAGCTCCGCCTCCTCGGCGGTGATGAGTTCCTGGCGTACGGCTTGAGCGAGGAGCAGGTCGGGATGGCCGGATGGGTGGTCAAGCTCCCGCTTTCCCGGATTCTCGGGATCGGTGAGGAGGAGGGGCGGCTCAGGCGTATAGGCGCGGATGACGGCGAGCTGGGTCAGCCGTGATAGCCGCAGCACGGGGTGGGACCAGGTGAGCTTCACCCGGCACAGTGCGTGCATGTAGGCGGCCAGCACCTCGGCCTCCAGATCCTCACGATCGGCTCGCTGGTCACCGGTCTTGTCGGCCAGGGCCCTGGTGAGCCGACGCAGCATGGGGAGGGCCAACGCGACGGCGGCGACCATCCACGATCCTCGGTGGGTGCGGGCCTGGTCGATGAGGTGGCGCCAGACGTGGTCGCGGGTGGTTCGTGAGCAGGACGGGTGCAGCAGGATCGCTCGCAGCTCATGCAAGGGGATCGGCCGGGCGGGTAGGCCGTGCCCGAGTTCGGCGCCGTCCACTGACAGAGGTTGCGGACCGCGCATCAGCAGGTCGAAGGCGTGTTCGGCCACGTCGAGCGGCAGTGATGACTTGCCGCATCGGCTGCGATATCTCGCGCAGGCGGGAAGATCATTAGCGGCCTGCTCAGGGAGGTCGACGGCTGAGCCCTCGGCGCTGTGCTTGGTGACAGCGGGCGAAGTGGAGCCGGTGGAGATGCGGGCCGGTACGTGGAACATGGCAGCTCCCGAAGTCGGATCGGTTCGGACGCTGCTCATCCCGCCAGAGAGCCCGGACGCGAACCGGGCACGATTCGGACAGACGTCGGGCAGGGGAAGAATCACGCAAAGATCAGGTCATGCGCCGGAATCGGTGCTGACCTAGGAAAACGCTGATGTGGCTTCATCCGGCCTCGAACTGGCGTGTTCCGGTGCTTGGAGCACCGCGCGCGAGAACTGCTTTGACCTGCGCATATGGAGCTGGCGAAGTTCACCGGTCAAGGTTGCGTCAACAAGGCGTCGGGCGATCGTCGGAGTCTTGAGGGGCAGATGGCTGGTGATGCTGGCTGGTACGGCGCAGGCGGGCACTGTGCTGCGCGCCGGTGATGACGGCTGAGACGGCCTCGGCGGCTCTGCGTCCTGCCAGAAGCCGTACCTCCTCCGGCGGGTCGCGGTCATCGAGGATGAGCAGCACCCGTCGTCAGCCACATGGGTACGCACACGCCAGCCCAGCTCATGGCCGGCCGCGCGGGCTGCTCGCCGTACCTCCGCCACCTCGCCCAGTTCGGCCACGGCGTCGCGGCTGAGGATCAGCTGGCCGTAATAGCCGCGGTACTCGGGTTTCAGGCCGGCGCCCATCGTCTCGTGGAGGTGATCGACGAGCTTGCGGAAGCGGCGTTCGGCCAATTCGTCCTTTGCGGCTGCCATCCCATCACCCCTCATTGGGCCTGCTCTTCGTGTCATTGGGCCTGCCCTTCGTGAGCTCACCTTCAGCGTAGGCCGCTGAGCCCGACTGGCTGAGCGAACGCATGCCCTGGGTGCCGTCATCGTCGGCTGACTGTCCGAGTTTTGTACGGGAACGCTGTGACCTGGAGAAACGCTCCGTGGAGTTGGCTCGATCCTCCTGCGAAACGATCGCCACACACTACGTCGGCGGGCGCACGGAGTTGTACCTCGTCCTGGACCGGGCGCTGTAGGTGTCAGGGCGGCGCATGCCTGGAACGGCGGCTATCGGCTGGCTCTTATGGAGAACATCAGCGGGACGCGCGGCTGCCCTTCCGGCACCTGGTAGCGCCCGTTGCGGGCTTGCAGGTTTTCGAAGCGTTTGAAGAGCGTGTGGTCGTGCTCGTGCAGGAAGTCGATGCGCAGCCCGGCGGCGGCCAGTGCGGAGATCACTTCGCCCAGGGTGTGCTGGAACTGGACGGAGGTGGTGTTCGCGAGTGTCTCCGAGCCGGTGTAGGTGTAGGGCTCGTCGTAGACGTGTGGTTCGCCGTCGAAGTAGTCGGCGGTGACGGTCGATCCGGTGGCTTCGTCCAGCATGTCGGTGACAGGGTGGAACTCCGCCAGGTACAGGAATCCACCCGGCTTCAGCAGGGTGGCCACCACCTCGGCCCAGCGCCACAGGTCGGGCAGCCAGACGAGTGCGCCGATGCCGGTGTAGACGATGTCGTAGGTGTCTCCCAGAGCGGTGGGCGCGTCGTAGACGTCCGCGGCGACGAAGCGCGCCTCCAGATCGCACTCCCGCGCCAGCGCGGTGGCGGTCTCGATGGCCTTGTCCGACAGATCGAGGCCGCTGACCCGCGCGCCCCGCCTGGCCCAGGCGAGAGTGTCGAGCCCGAAGTGGCATTGCAGGTGAACCAGTGACTTGCCGGTGACGTCACCGACCTCGTCGATCTCGAAGTCCCGCAGCGGGTCCCCACCCGCTTTGAAACCGGCAACGTCGTAGAAATCGCTGGCCACATGGATGGCCACGCGGCCGTTCCAGTTGGCGCGATTGACGGTCAGATAGTCGATCCCGCTCATGCCCGTCGAGCTTAGAGCCGCACCAGATCATGGCCAACGGGATATTCAGCGCCATGGCCGAACTCCGCGCCACCGCCGGCGCGTGCCCCTCGTTCGGGGGTGCGAGCAGGTATTACGGTTCCTTTGCGTGACGGGCCGTCCCAACTCATGTCTGCTGGCAGGTATTTGGAAGAGGTGACAGGGATCAGGTGGCCTGGGTGATCGGGCCACATCACCGTGACGCCACACCCGATCAGTTCCACCCGTTCCTTCCACTTCACCGGCTCCGACCATCAGGCCGCCCGTGAACAGGCTCAGCGGCATCTGCCGTTGAGCGTCTGGCTGGCCGCAGCCGACACCGAGACGATCCCCGCCTGCTGCGTTCCGGTGAGTGGGCCGCTGGCTCGCCAGCTCGTGTCGGCATGCACCCGGCTCGGCGACACCGTCATCCACATCAGCGCCACCGACCACCAGGTCATCTCAGCGGCGTTGTCGATGGGCTGCCGCGCGACGGTCACCTTCTCCGACTCGGTCCAGGCCGGGGTCGTCTGGACGCGGCTGACCCGTTCCCATCCCGAGCACGATCTACAGGTCGCCGACCTGCGTGTCACTCGCCCCGAACGAGTCGGCTTGGTGCTGACCGACTTGGCGGGGGCGGCCGCGCTGGTCGTCATCGAGCAGACATGTACCGCCGACCAGCCTGCCACGGCGAGGTCGTTCGACGTCGAGCCGGCGGGGACGCTGGTGAAGCCGGGCGGCTATCTCGCGGTGATCACCGGCCTGTGCCATGCCAAGAACGGAGTCGTCGACCCGGCGCCGGGGATCATCGCGCGGGCGCGGCAGGTAGGTCTGGTCTATCTGCAGCACATCATCGCCTTGCGGCTTCCCGCCCGAGGTGAGCGGATCGACCCCGTCATCTCGCCCTGCGGGGTGACGGTGGCGCAGGAACTGCGCGGGTGGGTCGGGCCATCGGGCCGCGCGAGGGTGCACTCCGATCTGCTGCTGTTCGCCAAACCTGCCTCGTCGGCGCCAGCGGAGAGCAGGGATCAGCAGGCCCGATTTGCAGCGGCGCAGGGCGACCCGAGCACGACGGTACGGGGCGAGGAGGAGCGCTGATGGTCGAGGTGACGGCGTCGGTGTGGGCTACCGGGCAGCGGCAGTCGCGGGCGCAGCGGCAGGGCCGGTATGTGCCGGAGTCGATGCGGCATCCAGGCAAGATGCTGCCGTCGATCGCCGCGAAGACGATCTCCACTTACACCCAGCCGGGCGAGCTGGTGGTGGATCCGATGTGCGGGATCGGTACCACGCTGGTGGAAGCCGTCCACCTGGGGCGGCACGCGGCAGGGGTGGAGTACGAGGAGGGCTGGGCTCGGCTCGCGGTCGCCAACCTCGCTCTGGCCAAGCGGCAGGGCGCGTCGGGGTTCGGCCGTGTGGTCGCGGGGGACGCGCGTAACGTCGCCGCGCTGCTTCCGGACCTGTGCGGGCGGGTGGCGCTGGTGCTGACTTCGCCGCCGTACGGGGCTGCCACGCACGGCCATATCCGATCCAGCCGTGATACCGGCGTGCCCGGGGTGCACAAGTGGAATCACCACTACTCCCGCGATCGGGCGAACCTCGCCCATCAGAGCCTGCCCAAGCTGTTGGAGGGGTTCGGCCGCATCTTGGCCGGTTGCGTTGAACTGCTGGGGCCCGGCGGGGTGGTGGCGATCACCGTCCGTCCGTACCGGGTGCGGGGCGAACTCGTTGATCTGCCGGGCCATGTCCAGATCGTGGCCCGGCAGGCGGGGCTGGTGCTGGCTGATCGGATCGTGTGCCTGCTGTGCGGGCTCGGCGAGGGCAAGCTGCTCAACCGGGCGTCGTTCTTCCAACTACACGAAGCACGTAAGGGCTGGGCGCGCGGGCTGCCGATTCACGCGGTAGCGCACGAGGATCTGCTGATCTTCGGCAAGCTGCCGGCCCCACCACCCACAGACCGCTCACCGGACAGAAGGTGCCGACAACCGGAGTGACGTTATCCGGGCAGGCAACGGCGCGGACGCCGGGCGGAGCGGTGACCAGCGGATTTTGCTTGACGCGGGCGGTAAAGGTGGGCGTCGATACCGCCGCCACCCGATCGGCCCCACGCCCGGCACGCCCATGGGGGCCGCTGTGACCGCCCGTCCATGAACGGCGGCTATCAGCGGCACCCGGGGGACGCCGGGCAGCCGAACGGGGGCGTAGCGCCCGCCACCCGCCCACACCCGATCCGGCCCCAACCCCGGCCTACGCCCGATGCAACGCCGGGACCCAACCCTGCTTCTGCGACACGGAGGTGATCAATGACCAGTCAGACACCACTCACCCTGGCAGCGGTGCAGGACCCGTCACAGGCCGAGACCCACGGCGCCCGAGCCGTCGACACTCCTCCCGTGAGTGTCGACGTCCCGATTGGGCTCGCCCCGGAGGTGATCGGCCTGATCGAGGCGGGCCGTCTGCTCGGCATGGGCCGTACCAAGGCATATCGACTGGCCCAGGCAGGCCAGTTCCCGTGCCGGGTGTTGCGGATCGGCGGCCGGTACGCGGTACCGGTACGCGGGCTGCGGGCGCTGCTCGACCACGACGGCGAGAGCCGTCCCCACACCAAAGAAGGGTGAACGCGGTGGCGAACGGAACCACCTACAAGACCTGCGCCTGCAAGGACCCGGCGACGGGCAAGAAGCTCGGCAAGTCGTGTCCGAAGCTGCGACGTGGTGCGGGCGGCAGCGAGCGCTGGAGCAGCACGCACGGCACCTGGGCGTACCAGCTGGAGCTGCCCGCCCACGCTGACGGCCGCCGCCGCACCCCGTTGCGGCGCAGGGGCTTCACCTGCCTGGAGGACGCCGAGACCGAACTCGACCACGCCCGCGGCCTGCTCGCCCTCGATGACGACCCGGCCGTGCGCAGGCAGATCACCACGTTGATGCTGTCGGTCCTCAAGGACACCAAGAAGCTGCCGGATGCCGAAGAAGTGCGGCGCAAGGTCCGTACGCATCAAGACCTGAACCGGCACGTCACCGTCGGTGAATGGCTGGAGGAGTTCCTGGGCCGTAAGCGCCGGATCGAGCCGACCACCCGGCGCACGTACGAATCACACATCCGCCTCTACCTCGCGCCGTATCTCGGCACGATCAGACTGGACCGGCTCCGGGTCTCCGACATCGCGGGCATGTTCGACGCGATCGAGGAGTTCAACGACGTCATCCGCACCGAACGGGCCAGCGACGACCCGCAGCGGCAGGCGACGGTCCGCTACCGGCGACCGGTCGGCCCGTCAACCGTGCACCGGATCCGCGCCACACTCCGCCATGCCCTGAACATCGCGATCAAGCAGGATCGGCTGCTGGACTTCAACCCTGCCGCCGCCGTCGAGCTCCCGCCTGCGGTGAGGTGTAAGCCGCTGGTGTGGACCGAGACGCGGGTGGCTCAGTGGCGTCTCGACCATGAGGCGCGCATGGCCGGGGTCCGGCGGGCGCGAGGTGGCAAGCGGGTTGATCCGATCGCTGTCTACATCAGTACGTCGCGGCCGTCGCCGGTCATGGTGTGGACGGCTCCGCAGACGTCGGCGTTCCTCGTCTACGCTCGCCGGGATCGGCTGTTCGCCCTGTATCGGCTGATCACCTTGCGCGGTCTGCGCCGTGGAGAGGCGGTCGGGCTGCGCTGGAGCGACATCGACTTCCACGCGGGAACGATCGGGGTGCACTGGCAGATCACCCAACTCGGCTGGCAGCCGGTGCAGGGCAAGCCGAAGACCGAGGCCAGCGACCGCACGATCGCCGTCGACGCCGAGACCATGACCGTCCTCAAAGAGCACCAGCAGCGCCAGCGCAAGGAACGGCTGGCCATGGGCGAGGACTGGGTCGACAGCGGCTTCGTCTTCACCGACACCCTCGGCAGGCCGCTGCACCCGCAGCATGCCACCGACGCCTTCTACTGGCTGGCCTACCAGGCAGGGCTACCACCGGTCAGGCTGCACGACCTGCGCCACGGCGCGGCCACGATCATGCTGGCCGCCGGAGTGGATCTCAAAATCGTGCAGGAGACCCTCGGGCATGTCTCCTCCACCTTTACGCGCGACACCTACACCAGCGTGTATCCCGAGGTCGCGGCAGCCGCCGCCGAATCCACCGCCGCTCTGCTCGCCGCCCAACCAGAGCCGCCCCGGCCGAGCCGTTCACGCCGACCAGAAAGCCGTCAGCGGGCATCGTCAGGTGACGGAGGCGGCACCGTGATCACCCTGCCTATTGGTTAGCTCACGTCCCGCACCTCAGCGGTGAGGGAGGCAGAGCCTGCCGGAAACCAATGGCGGGCACTGCCTCCCTCCTCTCCTTCTCCCGGTGAAGGAGAGATGGCCCTGCGCGTCGGTGGGGGGGCATCGATCGGCAGGGCCTGGATCCGGCGGCAGTTCTTGGAAGGGAAGGACTGCTGCCGGACGTGTGATGGGGTGGGCGGCACGCTCAAGGTCGCGTCGGAAGCCGCGATCTGGCGGAGTCGGCCCTTGATGGCCCGGTGTGGGGTGCTGGATCTCGGGAGAGGATCCGCTTGCCGGGGTCAGGATGTGCCGGATGCGGTGAGTCCGTCGACGGAGTGATCCGTTCGGCACAAGACCCAGAACCACCGACCGCTGATTGGGGTTACGCGACGCTCGGGCGGGCTGTGGCCAGTACGTGGCGGATACGAGCGGCTGCCGTAGCGGGCTGGGAGACCTCGACGATCGGTTCGGCCCATGACCACCAAAACAGCCATTGGCCGTCCTTCGGCGCTGCGGCGATGACCTCGAACAGGGTGGCGGCTTCAGGGTTGATCACGCGAAGGCACGGTAGCCGTTCGCCCTGGGTGAGCAGACGTGCGTGCAGGCCGAGGTTTTGCAGCAGTTCCTGCAGGTCGGCGAGGTGGGTGGCGGCTTGGGCGGCTATTGCGGGGATGATGGGGTCGGGCATGGCTGACTCCGGGAGTGGCTGGGATAGGTGGCGGGGAAGGGGGTCGGCCCGCGGAAGAGCTCTTCGAGTTGCGCCGGGGTAGGGCTGAGGTCGAGGTGGCACCAGACGACACGGTGCCCACTTGCGGGCAGCCGGTAGCTTCCCCACCGCCCGCGCGACAGGTTGTCCACGATCGCCAGTCCCCGCCCCTGCTCCGCGTACAGGTTCGACGCCTGCATCGGAATGCATGAGGGCGCCGAGCAGGCCGATCCTGGATCGGTCACCGCCAGTCGGAGGAAGTCCGGTCCCTGGGACAACGTGAGCTCGATCCGGTCGAGGTCGCCGCTCGGGCCGAGGCCGGCGGCATGCTTGACGGAGTTGGTGACCAGCTCGGATGCCACCAAGATCAAGGTCTCTCGGGCGGGGTGCGCGGGTCCCGTCCAGGCGGTGACCGCCTCCCGTGCCAGATACGGTGCCCGATCATCGCGCGCCAGTTGGATAACACCGAGTTTCTGATGTCCGGTCGCTACAGGGATTTGGATCACCGTATTCGCCTCGCTACTTCTCGATCGCTGGCCGCGTCCTTTATGCGAATAATGCGAGCACCGTTGCGCACGCCCGTCTGTCTTTTCGTGCAGACCGATGCTGCGCCGAGCTGGCCTGAAGTGACCATCCCAGAAATCCCCTGCCCATAGGGGGTAAGGCAAAGCACTTCCCACGCACGAACCAGGTGTGCTACTACACATGGCGCGTGCATTTGTTGTGCGCCATCGGGAAGGAGGCGCTCTGCCTTGAACAACACCGAGCCGGAACCCGCTCTGAAAACGCCGAGAGCAGAATTCGGCGTTTATCTCCGCGAATACCGCATCGCGGCAGGGAGGCGACAGAAAGAAATCGCCGCGATGCTCGGCTGGTCGGTATCGAAGATCAGCATGGTCGAACGGGGACAGCGCGCGGCCGATGAAGACTTCGCTCGCGCCGCCGACACCGCGCTGGGGGCGGAGGGGGGTCTGCTGGCGCGCTGGCGCGAGACGGTCGAACACTCCTCGCGCTGGCCGGTCTGGCTGGCCCGGCTGGCGGAGATCGAGCAGGAGGCGGCCACGCTCCGCCTGTGGCAGCCGCTGATCGTGCCTGGCATGCTGCAAACCCCGGAGTACGCGCGAGCCATCTTCCGCGGCAAGCCCGCCACTACTCCTGAAGAGGTCGAACAGAATGTCGCGGCGCGCATGGAGCGCCAGCGTGTTCTTCAGCGCGACAACGGGCCGACGGTATGGGTAATACTGGACGAAGTGGTTCTGAATCGGCCCATCGGTAGCGAGGCGGTGATGGCTGAACAAATGGCGCACCTGGCCACATTGGACGAGCATCCTCGCATCAACGTTCGCGTACTCCCACACAACTCCTGGCTGACCACCGGCCTGCAAGGAGCTTTCGTCCTCGCCGACGGACCAGGGATGCCGGACATGGCTTACCTTGAGTCGATCACACTCAGCCAGATCACCGCCGACAGCGGGCGAGTCCGCGAGATCAAGTCAAGGTACGAGATGTTGCACAACGAGGCCCTGCCCCGACGGGCTTCACTCCAATTGATCGGGAAGATGGCAGAGCAATGGACGACGTGACCGAAGAACTGCTGCAGAGCGCCGCATGGCGCAAGGCGACCCGCTCCGGCGAGGCCGGCGACTGCATCGAAGTAGCCCCTCTGGGCGACGGCCAAGTGGGCCTACGCGACTCCGACCATCCTGAGAAAGCCCCCTATATCTTCTCACCATCAGTCTGGGCGGCGTTCATCGATGGCGCCAAAAAGGGCGAATTCGACTTCTGAACCAGGCGTTCTCAACCAGGCAGTGCATCACCAATGGGCGTTATCGCGCCCGGTTTCCGGGGCGGCCGCTTCGCGAGCGGCCTCCAGTGGCAGACCGAGGTGTTTCGCCGAGGTGCTGGCGCAGGCCGCGTTGCCGCGCGGCCAGTAGGGTCCGCTCATGTACCCGGTATCGATCACCTCCCCGCGGCTCGGTCTGCGGGAGTTCGATGACAGCGACGTGGACGCCGTACTGGCCATCTATGGCGACCAGGCGGTGGCCGAGCACATGAGCTTCGAGCCCCGCACGCGCGATCAGGTGGCGGCCACCATCGAGCACGTGATGGCCGCAGCCCAGGCGCCGGAGCGGGTGGAGTACTCCCTAGCCGGGGTGCTGCCAGGTGGGGAGTTGGTGGCGTTCTTGCGCCTGGCGGTGGATGTCGGGCATCCGCTGCAGTCCAGCGGGCAGATCGGCTTCGCCTTCCACCCTGACCGATGGGGACATGGTCTCGGTGGCGAGGGGATCCAGCTGCGGCTGGGGTTCGAGCACCTCGGCCTGTATCGGATCTGGGGTGCCCGCGCTCCGGGTAATGACCGGTCCGCTCGCGTCATGGCCCAACAGGGCATGGTTGAGGAAGGCACGATCCGAGGACATCTCAAACTGGCCGGCGGCTGGCGAGATTCGGTCGTACACTCCATCCTCGCGCCCGAATGGGACCCTGGGCAGGGCTGACCCTGCCCAACGACCTCAGAGAGCCACCGAACCTGCCGATGCGGTCAGCGCTTTTTGATCCAGATCGGCTGGTTGCAGCCGCCGCTGGCGAAGCCGGTGCGGCACATTTTGAAGGCGTCGATGCGGCCGAGCCAGACGCGGTCCGTTTCGCATCCGGGTTTGGCGCCGTTGGAGTCGGTCGCGGTGTGCGTGAGGAGCATGGAGGTGGCGTACTCGACCTTGACTCCCACATGATCGCTTCTCAGGTCGCAGACTTCGATGTGGCGGCGGTCGGCGGAGACGGTGACGGAGCCCCACCGTTGGTGGTCCTCCCACCCGTCGGCCGTCTGCGCGTGCGCCGAGGGGATGAGGAGCAGGCCGAGGGCGGCGGCGCCGGCCAGGGTGATCCGACTGAGCATGGACTGGTTTCCCGTTCCGGGTAGGAGATTGGAACGGAGCCACTGTGGATGGTCTGCCCAGGGGAAGTCTTGTAAGCGAAGGCCTCGCGGACGTGGCTTGATCAACACTTGACGGGCGTTCAGGACGTGTCATTCCACGCAGAGCACTCGACCGTAGCTCTTGGTAATGATTCAATCCCTTAATGTGACTACCGGAGTGGTTGGCTCTACGTTGCAGCCTGCGCCGTGAAGGTTCTGGGTGGGTGTCCAGGCGGGCCTTGCCAGGTCGGCACGCAGGGGTTGTGCCGACCTTGTTGGCGTAGGGGTTCCCGATGAGCTGTGCCTGGGTGATCTATGTGCGGGCTCTGCTATGGGAGCGTCTCGACCGGGCGCGTGCCGTACCTGCTCGAGGCTCCTCGGCCGTGGAGTGGGTGATCATCACCGCGATCATCGCCGGAGTCGCCCTCGGCCTGGTCACCTTGATCAAGGCCCTAGTGGCGCAGCGCATGAGCGCCATCCAGGGCGACTGGTGAGGCCAGGGGTCGGAGTCCCCGCATGTCAGGCGGGGATCGACGCGCGGGGGTCACAGCTTGCGGGCGCAGGCGACCGGTAGATAGCCGCTTTTCGGGGTTCCGGTGCTGACGAGGTACCAGTCGTAATGCTCTGCGCCGCACTTGAAGTAAGGCTCCCCGCGTCCGACGGCGATGGTGCAACTCTGCAGGATGTCACCCTTCTTGACGCCGGTGACGATGGGAGCGTCGGCTCTGGCTTCGTCACGGACTGCTGCACTTTTGGCGGTGACCTCGATTGATATGTCACAGTTCGCTGCTGCGGGAAGCTCGTGTTGCCGGCTGTGGGCGGATGCGGGCAAGGCAAGGGCGACGGCTAGGACGACGGGGGTCTGCACGACAACCAGGAAGCGACGCACTGACGATCCTCTCTCTCGGAAAGTAATCGTCTTATCACTAAGAGTGCTCTTCGGGAGTGATGTGCGTCGATAGGTGAGTCTCGCTGGTGAAGAACTTGTGCACGAACGCGGACGGCTTGATCAGTTCATGATGATCGACTCACTCAACTCGGGCGTGTCCGCCTTGACGGCCCGCCCCTCGGGATCTTCTCTTCGCCGTCCAAGTAGCCTGCCTTGACATCAGGCACCTAAATGATCTTCGATCGGTCGCGCACGTGCCCAGTCCGTGCCCAAGAGCAACCAGCGAGCAACCACACGAGATCATCTTCTCGATGAAACGCCCCCGAGAATCGAGAACTCGCAGGTCAAATAGGGTAAGAGATGGTAGGGCGCCCGGGGCTCGAACCCGGAACCTACGGATTAAAAGTCCGCAGCTCTGCCAATTGAGCTAACGCCCCTCGCAACAAGCAAGCGTACAGAGATTACCGCCCCGCCCGCGACGTCATTCCCATCCGCCCCATCACCGATAGGCGGCCAGCCCGGTCAGCGCCTCGCCCAGCACCAGCGTGTGGATCTCCTGTGTGCCCTCGTACGTCAGCACGGACTCCAGGTTGTTCATGTGCCTGATCACAGGGTACTCCAGCGTGATCCCGTTGCCGCCGAGGATCGACCGGGCCTGCCGGGCGATGTCGAGCGCTGCTCGCACGTTGGCCAGCTTCCCGAAGCTGATCTGCCGGGGCTCCAGCTCGCCGGCGTCCTTCAGGGCGCCCAGGTGCAGCGCGGTCAGCCCGGCCTGGGCCACGCCCACGTACATCCAGGCGAGCTTCTCCTGCGTGAGCTGGAACGCGCCGATCGGCTTGCCGAACTGCACGCGTGTCTGGGCGTACTCCACGGCGGCCTCCAGGCACGCCCGGGCGGCTCCCACCACTCCCCAGACGATCCCGAACCGCGCCTCCGACAGGCACGACAGCGGCCCCTTCAGCCCGCGGACCCCGGGAAGCGCGGCCGATTCGGGGAGCCGGACGTCGTCGAAGTACAGGGACGATGTCACCGATGCCCTAAGGGACATCTTCTTGTGGATCTCAGGGGCGGAGAAGCCGGAGCTGTCCGTGGGCACGACGAATCCGCGGATGCCGTCGTCGGTCTGCGCCCACACCACAGCCACGTCCGCGATCGACCCGTTGGTGATCCACATCTTGGAGCCGTTCAGCACCCAGTCGGATCCGTCGCGCTTGGCGTAGGTGCGCATGTTCGCGGGGTCGGACCCGTGGTCGGGCTCGGTCAGGCCGAAGCAGCCGATGGCCTCGCCGGCCGCCATCCTGGGCAGCCATTCCTCTTTCTGGGCGTCGGAGCCGTAACGCCAGATGGGGAACATCGCCAGCGAGCCCTGCACCGACACGAACGAGCGCAGCCCGGAGTCGCCGGCCTCCAGCTCGCGGCAGGCGACGCCGTACGAGATCGCGTCGGTGCCGGCGCAGCCGTAGCCCTCCAGGTGCATGCCGAGCAGGCCGAGGGAGCCGAGTTCGGGCGCGAGTTCGCGGGCGGGGAAGGTGCCGGCCTCGAACCAGTCGGGGACGTGCGGCAGGACGCGGTCGGCGACGAAGGACCTTACGGTGTCGCGGATCAGCTTCTGGTCACCGTTGAGCCGCTCGTCCAGGCGCAGCAGGTCGTCCATGACGGGTCCTCTCCTCGCTTAGGGGGCTACCAGGGTTCTACCAGGGGCAATCCTGATGTGCGAACGCCGGGGTGGCGGGCAGTCTTGAGCCATGAGCGAATACAACAACAAGCAACTGCGTCGGACTCGTAAGGGCAGGATCATCGCGGGCGTGTGCTCGGGTGTGGGGGAGTACGTCGGCATCGACGCGAACCTCGTCCGCATCGGGCTGGCGATCGCGACCCTGTTCGGCGGTCTCGGGATCGGCGTGTACGCCATCGGCTGGCTGCTGATGCCCGAGGAGGGCAAGGACACCTCCATCGTCCAGGACCTGATGAACAAGCAGCAGAGCGGCGGCAGTAGCAACCCCTGGGGCGGTGACGAGCACAAGCCGCAGCAGTGATCAGGTGGCGGCCTGAGGGCGCACGCGGGAGGGCTTGTCGCCGCGGGACTCGGTCCAGATCATGGCCAGCACGGCCGCGGCCGTGAGGCCGGTGATGCCGGCCAGCGCGACCACCGGCTCGGGACCGAGTTTTTCCGCGGCGTACCCGCCCACCAGGATGCCGATGCCCTGCACCGCCATGAGCCCTGACTGCACCAGGCCGAACGCCTGGCCACGCTGGTCGGCGGGCACCCGCTGGACGAACGCCGCGTTCGCGGCGAGCTGGTAGGCGCCGCCGACCCCCGACAGGACCCACGCCGCCAGCACCACGGCCAGCGGCGGCCGCATCGCCGTCACGATCAGCGGCGCGCAGCTCAGCATCGCCATCCAGCCCATGAGCCGCAGCCGCCCCGGCGGCGAGACGAACTTGCTGAACAGGAACGCCCCCAGCACCGTCCCCGTCGGCATCGCCGCCATCAGCAACCCTGTGATCACCGGAACGGGCAGCGTGCCGGTGTAGAGCTCGACGGCGTACGGCACCGCGATCCCCTCGGGCAGGATGTAGAAGCCGCACAGCCAGGCGAACAGCACCAGCGTGCGCAGCTTCCTGTCGCCGAACACGAGACGGGCTCCGGCCCCGGTCATCCTCCACATGGACGGCTTGCCGCCGTCCCGCTCCGCGGTGGGGCGCCGCCGTACGCCGGTGACGAGGATCAGCGCCGACCCCAGGAACGTGGCCGCGTTGATCGCCAGCGCGCGGTAGGGGCCCATGGTGGCGATCACGGCGCCGCCGGCGGCGAAGCCCAGCATCTGTACGGCCTGGTTCGTCATGTTCTGCAACGCCGAACCGACGACGTAACGGTCGCCCTCGAGCACCTCCGGCAGCAGCGCCGCCCGCGCGGCCGAGAACGGGGCGCTCAGCAGCACCACGAGGAAGACCAGCGCGCACAGCACGGGGAACGGGATGAACGGCAGCGCCATGACCCCGACCAGTGCCGCGCGGATCAGGTCGCACGCGACCATCACGCCCCTGCGCGCGAACCTGTCGGCGAGCCCCGCCAGCAGCGGCCCGCCCACGATCGACGGCAGGTAGGTGAGCGCGTAGACGGCGGCCGTGGCGAACGCGGAGCCTGTGCGGTCGTAGACGAGCACGGCCAGCGCCACCTGAGCGAGCTGATCGCCGAGCAGTGACAGGCCCTGGCCGTACCAGAGCGCCCTGAACTCCTTGATGGCGATGACCTCGCCGTATGTTGCTTGGCGCTCTCTGGCACGGCGATGCCGCCCCGGCAGCCGTCGCGTCCGCATGGCCCCCATTGGACTCCGCTGTGCCTGACTCAGAGTGTTGAGTATGTCACCTAAGGTGCCCGATCACTTCGCAAGGCGCAACCCAAAGCGGCGAGCCCGACGTAAAGGGTTACCAGCCGAGTTCGTGCAGCCTGGCGTCGTCGATGCCGAAGTGGTGACCGACTTCGTGAACCACCGTGATGCGCACTTCTTCCACCACATGCTCTTCGGTGTCACAGATCTGACAGATCGGATTGCGGTAGATCTCGATGCGGTCGGGCAAGACTCCGGAGTACCAGTCGCCGCGCTGCGTGAGGGGAATGCCCGTGTACAGGCCCAACAGGCCAGGCTCCGGCGGATCGTCGACGACCGTGACGACCACGTTGCTCATCGCACGCGACAGCTCCGCGGGGATCGTGTCCAGCGCTTCGGCCACGAGCTCCTCGAACTTCTCCCGCGAAACCTCGATCACAGTTGCCATTCTGCCTCGCGGGCTGGGTAGGCAAGAAACCGTATGAAGTTCGTGGACCGGTTGAAGGCGGTCATCCAGTCGCGCGCGTCCAAGGTGGCGGCGGTGCTTGTCGTCGCCGCGGTCGGCGCCTGGCTCGGCATCTTCCTCAGCGGGACCGTACGAGCGCAGGTGGGACCCGTCGAGACCGGGATGTCCCTGAGGCCGTCGCTGGCCGGTGAGACGATCGTGGACGCCAGCCCGCTCGGCACGCTCACCTTCCGCACCCACGACGCCCCGCTCACCCTCCGCATCACCCTGGAGAACATCGACCAGGAACGCGCCAAACTGTTCCTGGAGGACCCGAGCCTGACCGACCGGCTGCCCGGCATCATCGAGCGCGACCTGCTCGACGGCGTGCGCCAGCTGATCATCCGCTCGCTGCTGTGCGCGGGAGCGGGCGCGCTGCTCGCGGTCCTGATGGTCTTCAGGCGGCCCAAGGTGGCGCTGCTGGGGCTGCTGGCGGCTTCGGTCGCGCTCGCCGGCACCGGCGTGCTCGCGGCCACGTCCTTCCGTCCGGGCTCGCTCGTCGAGCCCCGCTATTCGGGCCTGGTCGCCGCCGCCCCCTCGCTGGTGGGCAGCGCGGAGGCGATCGTCACCAAGTTCGAGTCCTACCGCTCGCAACTCACCAAACTCGTCACCAACGTCTCCAAGCTGTACGACACCGTCTCGACACTTCCGGTGTACGACGCCGATCCCCGTTCCATCCGGGTCCTGCACGTCTCCGACATCCACATCAACCCGATCGCCTGGAACGTCATCCGCTCGCTGAAGGACCAGTTCGCCGTCGACCTGATCGTCGACACGGGCGACATCTCCGACCATGGCACCAAGGCCGAGAACAAGTTCGTCGAGGAGATCGGCCACCTCGGCGTCCCGTACGTCTTCGTCCGCGGCAACCACGACTCCAAGACCACGGAGAAGGCCGTCGCCAAGCAGAAGAACGCCGTCGTCCTCGACGACAAGCAGCGAAACGTGGCGGGCCTGGACATCTACGGCCTGGGCGACCCCCGGTTCACCCCGGACAAATCCACTTCGGTCGACTCTGACCCGGCCAGCCTCGAACAATTCGGCCGCACTCACCTCCCGAACGTCGAGAAGGCCGACCTGGTCGCCGTCCACGACGGCATCATCGGCCGCGGCTTCTCAGGCTCGACCCCCATGGTCCTCGCAGGCCACGCCCACGAACGCTCCACCACCATGCTCCCCACAGGCACCCGCATCCTCGTCCAGGGCTCCACCGGCGGCGCCGGCCTGCGCGCACTCGAACACGCCGAGCCCACCCCGGTCCAGGCCTCGGTCCTGTACTTCGACAGGGAGACCAAGCGCCTGCAGGCCTGGGACGACATCACCCTGGGCGGCCTGGGCGAGCAATCGGTCTACATCCAGCGTCACGTGGAACCCGAGCCGGGACGTATGATTTCTCCAGCGCCAACGACCGCCCCGTCGCCATCGGGAACGATCAGCGGCACCTCTTCGCCTGTAGCCGGTCCGCCACTTTGGCATCAGGGGCGATCGTCCCCTATGCTTCAGAGGTCTCCGACGGAAGGCGAAAGGGAATCCTAAGCCCCCATCGTCTAGCGGCCTAGGACACCGCCCTTTCAAGGCGGCGGCACGGGTTCGAATCCCGTTGGGGGCACTGCGAGCGCCTGGCGCACCGCGAAACGGCTGGTCTCAGACCACCGAAGAGCTGGTAAGCTAAGCGAGCGCAAAGAGAACGAAGCAAGGTCCTGTAGAGCAGTTTGGAGTGCTCGCCACCCTGTCAAGGTGGAGGTCGCGGGTTCAAGTCCCGTCAGGACCGCTCTGGGTCAGGTAGCTCAGTTGGTACGAGCGTCCGCCTGAAAAGCGGAAGGTCGGCGGTTCGACCCCGCCCCTGACCACAGCAACTGACCAGCCAAGATGCCCCGTAGCGATCATTGCTCCGGGGCGTTTTCGTTGTCCTGACGACAGCGCTGACGACAATAGGTGTGGCGGTTGTACCTAAGCGGCTGCCAGAATTTTAAATGTGAGCCGGACCGATAACACGATGCCGTTGCGTATCCAGGAGCAGGACGGCCGCCGCTACAGGCACGACGTTGGCGGTTCCTACGTGGGCATCGGCGTGGACACGAACATCGCAGAGCGGAAGGCGCGACAACGCGTCAGGTTGGCTCTGCTACAGGGCGAGGAGCCGGGGCCGACGAGGCACCGCCACAGCGAGAAGTGGCACTACTAGGGAGCAGGCGAAGCGCCCCAGGAGGTCCCGGAGCGCTTCACGGTAGGGCGTGGGGCAGATCAGCTCAATGTGTCGCCCAGCTTATTGAGGGCCTTGCGCTTCTCGTCGAGGGAGGCGTGAGCGTAGATCGTCATGGTGATCTCTATGTCGGAGTGGCCGACGATCTCCCGGACGATGTGAGGCGGTATGCCCATGTCGAGCAAGAGGCTCACACAGGTGTGACGAAGGTCGTGCAGACGGACCTGTCCGAGTCCGGCGGCTTTACGGATCTCGCTCCAGCTACGTCGTAGGTTGTCGGGCTCCATGGGTGTGCCGCGCCGTGAGGGGAAGACGAGTCCATGGTCCTCCCAGTCCGGGTAACGCTCGGACCGCTCGATGAACTGTCGCTTGCGGTGCTCCTTGAGGGCGTCGAGGCAGACCGAGGGGAGCGGGATGGTCCGCGCCGACTCCTCCGTCTTGGGGCGGACGAACAGGAGGCGCCCGCCGACCCGCTGGAGTGTCTGGATCACTTCCAAAGCGCCGGCCTCCAAGTCGACGTCTTGCCAGCGGAGCCCGAGGAGTTCGCCACGCCGCAACCCGAGGGAGACGGCCAGGACATACAGCGCGCCGAGGCGGTGATCCTTGGACGCCTTAATGATCGCTTTCGCTTGTGCCACCGTGAGACCGCGATTGACCTTGTACTTAGGCGGCGAGATCTTGACGAGCTTCGCGACGTTACGCGCGATGACCTCTTCCCGGACGGCGTTCTCCAGAGCGTTCCGCAGGACGGCATGGACGAACTGAACCATCCGGGGCTCGATCGTGTACCCGCAGCACTTGCCGCCCTTCTTGGCGCAGCATTCGGACGACTCCCGCGCCTTGTCCCATCCCCGCTGGCAGCACTGGCAGCCGGATCGAAGAGACGTGACGAACTGGCGGACGTCAGCGGCGTTGAGCTTGTCGAGGCGCTTTTTGCCCAGGCCCGGAATCAGGTAGCGGCGGATGACGCCCTCGTACCCCTGAACGGTCTTGGGGCGGCGTTCAGCCTTGACGACGTGTTCCAGCCAGTACGCCAGGTACTCCGCCACGCTCCAGCTCTCGGCTGCACCCGGGATGCCCTGGTCGGCTTGACGCTTGAGTTTGATGAACTTCGCGTGGCATTCCTCACGCGTCTTGCCGTACACGCTGACGCGCTTGACGGTCCCGGCCGTAGTCGGGACGAAGACCTTCGCCTCATAGCGACCGTCCTTGCGAGGGACGATCGTTCCTGCGGGACGCGTCGACGGTGATCGGCTTCACGCAGTGTGCGCAGGTGGTCCCGACTGGAACGCCGTGGGAAGTCTTAATACGCTCACTCGCGGGACGAGCGTAAAAGCAGGCTCTTGAACAGTATTTGGCTTTCTGGGAAGGCTTGCAAAGGAACGGTTCGCCGCATGTAACGCAGGGGGCCGGGGTCATGGTGCCGAAGCCGATGGTGAAGACGCGGACTCAGCGCAGGGCCGCCTCCTGGGCCGCAGTCTGCGAATCGGCGCCCTGGGTGTTAACGCGGTTAGGACAGGCCGGAGCCTAGGGCTTCTCCCTCCTTGGCCATCACTCTCCGTCACGGCCTGCGCTTATCGACCAACTCGACCTCCACACACGCGAGAACGCGATGGCTTGCCCGGGGATATACGCGGGATGATCTTGCGGTGCACTGGCGTCATATTGACTATTTACCCAGCTCAAGGTGCCCGAACAGGCGGAGGAACCTCCGCTCTCCTAAACCGGGTGCTGCGCCTTTCGGAGGCCCTTCCGGGAAGGAGCGCGAGAGGGCGGGGAGCTATGATCGCTGTTCTTCCCGCCGCACTTTGGTGGTGATGGCCTGAGTCTGGGCTCTGACGTCGTCGAGGGCGGCTCGGATGGCCGTGCGGTGCAGGGCCCAGTCATCACGGAAGCGGTCTCCGGCGGGGCCGGCCCAAATGCCGCTGTTGCTGGTGGCGTCGACCGCTTGGAGGGTTCGTTCGATGTCATCGGCGGCTTGCGCGATGATGCGCATGTCCGCTTGGCACTCGCTTAATCGATCAGGCATGGCGTGTCTCCAGGTTCCCGGTGGACAACATTCGGGTGATGTGCCGTGACAGCGATGTGGCGCTCACCGGTCTGGCTGTGACGCCGGTTGAAGCGTGGGGGGTATCCAGCTCGACGGCCCACACGGCCCGATCCGTTGCGTAGGTCGTCATCATGGGGCCGGGTGGATCGCTCAGAAGCACCAGTTGGCCGACGATGCGGGCATTGTCGATCACGCTCGCGAGCGGGCCGACGTGGTCTCGATCGAGGGCGGATGGATCCAAGGAGAGGCTCTTGCCGTCCCGATCCGCGACTCCGAATGGATCCACGAGTGGCTGTACGAGCTTCACCACGTCCTGCACTGTGTCGGCCAGCGTGAACAGGTGCAGGCCACCAGCGGTTATGCGTTCGACGAGCAGCAAGTCAGCGGCATGGATGTGCACGTAGCCGAAGGCAGTGCCGTTGGCGCTCTCCTGCTTCACCGCGAGCGCGCGGTCAGCGGTGCGGCGGAGGGTCAGGGCGAGATCGACGTCCATCCGGATGCGCATGTCCACCTGGGTCTCTGACCCATCGCGTAGTACGGCCTCCAGTTCCTCGATGTTGAGGATCTCCACGACTTCGCGTGAGACCAGCGAGCGAAGTGCAGCAGCCATGACCCATTCACGCTGCTGCTTGTTCATACCGGACAGGTGGGGCTGGGGGATGAAGGTCTCCTGGGGATCCAGGACGGCAAGCTCTTCGTCGGTCAATCGGGTCAGCGGTTGTGTCCCGCCTTCGGCCAACGCCTCGCTTATCTGCGCGCGGAACTTGGAGAGCTCGACGTCTAAATGTGCTTCCACAACCGATCAGCTCCCCATCAGCGAAGGTCAGCAGTTCGGACGATGCGAAGACCAGCTATGTCGAGATGATCCACGTCGCTGCCCGAAAGAATCAGTGCGGGGGAGATCAAGATGTAGAAGAAGCCCCATAGCCAACGGTGAATGGCCTGCCGGACTCCCGGCTTGCCGAGGTCGGACGTGCGGATGAGGCGCAGTCCGCTGATGAGCTTGCCGATACTGCCGCCGGCCAGGACCGTCAATATGACGTGATTGCAGAAGGACGCCACGAGTAGTGCGCCGATAGCGGCGGCCCAGAAGTTGGAGGCTCGGCCGAGCAGTTCGCCACCGACGGCGCCGACACCCAGGGCGAGTAGGCCGTCCGTCCAGATGGGGACGATACGCCGGTTGCTACTCGCCAGAGGAGGAACTTCGGTGGGCGCCATGATGCCTCCGTACCTCAATGACCCGAATGACTCACCAGAACTTGAGCTTCTCAACAAAGCTCTTCGCGCCTTCGTATGCCTTCCCCACCCCCGCCTTGATGTCGTTCCCCCACTTGTCCCACGCCCAACTGCCGAGGAAGTAGGCGCCGGCCACGCCGAGCGCGACCCATCCCACCACGGGTACCGCGGCGGCCACGGCGGCGGAGGCACCAAGCGAAGCGGCTATCCCCGCGCCACCCATGACGGCGACGGCACCGCCGGCCTGTACGACTCCCATGCCGCGGTCCACCCAACCC